>JBBKWQ010000210.1:0-17852 GCA_037969115.1 Ilumatobacteraceae bacterium | reverse complement strand
ATGCGCGCCGGCACGGCGAGAAAGGCACGCCGACGGTCGGCCAGGTCTGGATCGGCGGCGAGCACGCGGGCGCGGTCGAGATTGCCACGCGATGCCGACGCCGCTTCGGCAGCGGCTCCCGGATCGGCGCCCTCATACACCAAACGACCGGCAACGACGTCGTCCGGGATCGACACGAACTCGATTCGAGCACAGCGCGACGAGATCGTGATCAGGTCGGCCGGGACGAAGTCAGCGAGGATCAGGAAGATCGTGGACGGTGGCGGTTCCTCGATCGTCTTCAACAACAATGCTGCACCCTCAGGTCGCAGGAGATGGAACTCGTCGAGCAACAGGATCTTGCGATCACCCTCGTTGGGCGCCAACGACGACAGCCGAACGATCTCGCGTGCCTGTTCCGCCGAAATCGCGGCGCCCACGCGCTCGACCTCGTGCACGTCTGGGTGTTCGCCTCGTCGCACCAGATCGACATCGCGGTTGCCGAGCTCAGCCGTGCCGGCCAACAGTTGGGCGGCGAACGCGCGGGCCGCCTGCCGCTTGGTAGAACCCGGTGGGCCGACCAGCAGGTACGCGTGCACGGGCGACTCCGCCGCCTTGGACAAGCGTCGAACGGCGGCCGGCTGACCCACGACATCGTCCCATGCGGTGCCGCTGAGCCCGGTGTCGAACATCGTCACGTCAGATCCCCAGCCGCTCTGCCACGGCCGCACGGATCGATTCGGTCACGTCGTCGACCAGGCCGCTCGCATCGATCGTGACCCAACGGTCTGGCTCAGCCGCTGCGAGCGTGCGAAACCCCGCAGCGACCCGATCGTGGAACTCCTTGCCGGCGCGCTCGAACCGATCGAGGTCGCGGCTCTGCAGCCGCTGCGCCACCAGCTCGTCGGGAACCGTGAGATAGATGACGAGGTCGGGCCAGGTCTCACCGACCGCCCACGCATTGATGGCACGCACGTCGTCGACCGGGAGACCGCGGCCGTAGCCCTGATAGGCGAGCGTCGAGTACACCGACCGGTCGCTCACCACGTGGCGGCCGGCGGCGAGGGCGGGCCGGACGACTTCGGCAAGATGTTGTGCACGGTCTGCCGCGACGATCAGGGTTTCGGCATGATCGTCGAGATCCTGGACGTCGTTGTCGTGGAGGATGTCGCGTAGCCGCTGGCCGATCGCGGTGCCACCGGTCTCACGCGTCAACGTGGCGTCGAGTGCGTGCGCGAGGCGGCGCGCCTGAGTGCTCTTCCCACAGCCTTCGGACCCTTCGAGGGCGATGTACACCGGTGACCCCATCGGCCGGACACCCTACGCGGCGGGTCAGGGTTTGACGATGTGCTGTCCCGACATCTCGAGTTTGGTGGCGAACACGGCCGCCTCGGTGCGCCGCTCCATGCCGAGCTTGCCCAACATGTTCGACACATAGTTCTTGATGGTCTTCTCGGCGAGACACATCTCGTTGGCGATCTGCCGATTGGTGAAGCCCTCGGCGATGTGGGCGAGAATCCGACGTTCCTGCTCGGACAGCCGAGCAAGGCGCTCGTCCTGCTCCGACGGTGACCTCAACCGTTCCAGAACCTTGCCGGTGACGGTCGGGTCGAGCAATGACTCACCGGCAGCGACACGCTTGACCGCGGTGAGAAGATCGCTGCCACGGATCTGCTTGAGCACGTAGCCGGCCGCCCCGGCCATGATCGCCTCGAACAAGGCCTCGTCGTCGCTGTACGACGTGAGCATCAGACACTTGGTGCCGAGCTGACTGCGAACCTCGCGGCAGACCTCGATGCCGTTCCCGTCCGGCACGCGAACGTCGAGCACTGCGACATCGGGACGCACCGCGGGGATTCGCGCCAACGCCTCGGCTGCAGTCGACGCCTCACCCACGACGGTGACCTCTCCGGAAGCCTCCAGCAGCGCACGAACCCCTTGACGAACGACCTCGTGATCGTCCATCAGAAACACAGAAATCGGGTCCGGCATTGACTCAGTGCATCACATCGAACCGGAGAACGCTAGGGCCGTTGGACACAAGGGCCGTTCGACATGCGACCGGATGGGCCGTTTCGACGGCGGCGAAGTACGTTGACGGTCGTGTCCGAACACGTCGATCACACGCTCTTGATCCATGCCGTCGAAGGAGCCGCCGACGGCATCCTGATCGTCGAGGGAGACGGCACCATCGAGTACGCCAACAGCACGATCGCGCGCTTCAGCGGGTACACCATCGACCAGCTCGTCGGCAGCAACGTCGACCAACTCGTGCCGCGCGACTCACGCGCCGGACACGTGCACCACCGCCAGCAGTTCGCCGCGGAGCCGTCACAACGCCCCATGGGTAGCGGACTGGAACTCGTGATGGAGCGGGCCGACGGATCCGTGCTGCCCGTGGAGATCTCGCTCAGCCCCCTACGACACAACGGCGACCGGTACGTCATCGCCGCCGTCCGCGATGTGAGCGAACGCACCGAGAACCAGCGGCGTCTGGTCACCGCCAACGAGCAACTCGCACTCTTCTCCGAACGCGAACGAATCGGGCGCGACCTCCACGATGTCGTTCTCCAACACCTCTATGGAATGGGCCTGTCGGTCCAGGCCGTCGGGGCGGCAGCCGACAACGACCACCTGGGCGGTCAGCTCGAGCCCATCATCGAAGAGATCGACCACATCATCTCGGAAGTCCGCACCATCGTCTTCGCGCTCGGAACATCGGGAGCATCGGGCAATCTCGGGCAGGAACTCACCGACGTGGTCGCCCAGGCGAATCGGGTGCTGAAGTTCACCCCATCGATGCGGCTCGAAGGCCCGGTCGAAACGGTGTTGGTCGACGAGATCCGCGGAGAGATGGTGGCTTCGATGCGTGAAGCACTCGGCAACGTCGCCCGGCACGCGCGGGCAACACAGGCGTCGGTCGTCGTGTCGGTCGCCGGAGACCGCGTGGTGATGAGAGTCACCGACAACGGCGTCGGACCACCCGACGACACCACCACGAGCGGCGGATACGGACTGACGAACCTCCGGAGTCGAGCGGCTGCCTTCGGCGGCGATTGCGTCCTCACCGCCGGCGACCACGGTGGCGCCGTGCTCACATGGTGGGCGCCGTTCGCCTGACGCATCGCCGACAGCAGGCTCCACACCGAAAAGGGACTTTGGTCCTTTGTCCGCCTATCTGTCGGCCCTGCTGCCGCATTCGCCGGTGCCACCAGAGTGTCAACCATGACGACACCTGTGCCCCCGGACGAACCACTCGCGGTCCAACGCAACGACGACCGCACGTTCCTCGGATGGGCTGCGTTCGGAATCGCGCTGGCCGCGCTGTTCATCGGTTTCTTCGCGCTCGGACAGTCCGACAGCGGCGAGATCGCTGCTGGAGCCGAAGGCGGTGGTGGCGAGGTCTCGATCATCGACATGGATCTCGGCGCCCTCAAGCTCGTGCCGGAACACATCATGGCGCCGCCGGGCGAAGTGCAAGTACGGGTCACCAACGTCGACAGCGCCGTGCACAACGTGTCGATTCTCGGCAGCAAGACGCCGGATCTCCAGCCCGGTGAAAGTGTCACGCTCGAGCTGGGTGAGCTGGGCGTGGGGACGTACCCGATGTTCTGCGACGTCCCGGGCCACAACGAAGCGGGCATGAACGGCAACCTGCACATCATCATCAACGCCGAGCCGGGGCCGTACACCGCGACCGGTCTCGAAGCCGGCGCCGACACCGACCACCTCCACGGCTATCAGACGTGGCAGGAGATGCAGACCGACATGGACGACCGTGCGCTTCGCTTCATCAGCGAGGAGAAGTCGGAGTTCGGCGGGCAGCCGCTCGAACCCGAGATCCTGGCCGACGGCACGAAGAAGTTCACGGTGACCGCACAGCTCGCCGACTGGGAGGTCGAGCCCGGCAAGATCGTCGAGGCATACACGTACAACGGCACCGTTCCGGCACCGTCGCTGCACTTCGAGGTCGGCGACAAGGTCCAGGTGCTACTGAAGAACGAGCTGCCCACCCCGACCACCATTCACTGGCACGGCATCCGTGTGCCGAACGACATGGACGGCGTGCCGCCTTACACGCAACCGGCCGTAGAACCCGGCGACGAGTTCCTGTACGAGTTCGAGGCACTCGAACCGGCAGTGGGCATCTACCACTCACACAACGGCGCCAGCCAGGTGCTCGACGGGCTCTTCGGTGTCGTCACCATCGGTCAGATGCAGACCCCTGAGGTCTTGCTCGACCAAGGTTTCAAGGCCGAACCCGATCAGACCATCAACATGGTGCTCAACGACGCCGGTGTGATCGGGCTGTCGCTGAACGGCAAGAGCTTCCCGGCCACCGAGGCCTACAACGCCAAGGTCGGTGACACCGTGATGGTGCACTACTACAACGAGGGCCTCCAGTCGCACCCGATGCACCTGCATCAGCCCATCGGTTGGATCATCGCCAAGGACGGCAAAGAGCTGCTCGTGCCGATGCCTGGCGACACCATCAACATCGCCCCCGGCGAGCGATACACCGTGCTCTACAACGTGGTCGATCCAGGTGTGTGGGCGTGGCACTGCCACATCCTCACCCATGCCGAACGCGACGACGGCATGTTCGGCATGGTGACTGCGTTCATCGTCGAGGAATAAGCAGCGCTCAGGAAACGAAGTCCGCCTGACGGCTGTCGCTTCGCGACGGCCGTCAGTTGGTTTCCGGGGCAGGTGCGACGGCAGTCGGATTCTCGGCCGCTGTCTTCTTGGCCGCTGTCTTCTTGGCTGCTGCCTTCTTCGCCGGCTTCTTCTTCGCCGCGGACTTCTTGGCCGGCTTCTTCTTGGCCGTGCCGCCCTTGGCGATGATCGCTTCACGCCGAATCGCCAGCAGTTCGAACGCCCGCTCGGGACTCATCTCCTCGATCCGGTCGCCCTTGCCGATGGAAGCGTTCGTCTCACCATCGGTGACGTACACGCCGAAGCGACCGTCTTTCGCCGTGACCGCGCGCTCGCTGACCGGGTCGTTGCCGAACTCGCGCAGTGGCCCCTTGGCGGCCATGTTGCGACCGCCACGTTTGAACACCTTCGGCAACGCGAAGATCCGGGATGCCTCGTCGAGTGTGATGGTGAGAAGCTGTTCCTCGGAATCGATCGAGCGGAAGTCCTTTTCCTTCACCACGTACGGGCCGTAGCGGCCGTTGTTGGCGACGATCTCCTTGCCGTCGGCAGGGTCCTGACCCAGCGATCGCGGCAGCTGGAGCAGTGCCTCGGCTTCGTCGACGGTGATGCGATCGAGCGTCATCGTGGAGAACAGGCTCGACATACGCGGCTTTTCCAGACCGGGGGGGAGGTCGTCGGCGTCGCCCCATTGCACGTACGGGCCGTAACGGCCGTTCTTGGCGTACACCGGGTAACCGTCGAGTTCACCGATGGGCTCGTCACTTTTCGGTAGCGCCAGGAGCTCGATCGCCTTGGCGACGGTGAGCTCGTCGGGTGGCAGGTCGTCGGGCACACTCGCGGTGTCGTCGCCGCGCTTCACGTACGGGCCGTACTTGCCCGGCTTCGCCACGATCAACTCGCCGTTCTCGTCGTGTCCGAGCGGGAACGTGTTGATCGCCGCGGCGTCGATGAGGTCGAGGTTCTCCTCGACGATCTTCTTCAGACCGGGAAGCGATGCCTCGTCGCCGAAGTAGAAGCGCTGCAGCCAGTCGCCCTTCTGCTGATGACCGTTCGCGATCTCGTCGAGGTCGTCGTCCATCTTGGCGGTGAGCTCGTAGTCGACGAGGTCGGAGAAGTGCTGTTCGAGCAGGCCGACCACCGCGAACGCGGTCCACGTGGGCACCAGCGCTTGGCCCTTCTTCCACACGTAGCCGCGGTCTTGGATGGTCTGGATGATCGAAGCCCATGTCGATGGTCGGCCGATCTCGAGTTCTTCCAGCCGCTTCACGAGTGACGCCTCGGTGTATCGAGCCGGCGGCGAGGTGGTGTGACCGTTCGGCGTGATCGACTCGACCGGGACGATCTCGCCCTGAGCGAGTTGGGGCAGCAACGCCTCCCTCGAGCCGTCACCGTCGTCGTCGGCGGCGACGTACACGGCCCGATAGCCGGGGAACGTGATCGTCGTGCCCGACGCGTTGAACTCACAATCGGTGTTCTGGTGCGTCGACGCGGCGCCGAGCCTGACGCTCACCGTGGTGCCGGATGCATCGGCCATCTGCGACGCCAGCGTCCGCTGCCAGATCAGCCGGTACAGCGCCAGATCTTGCTTGTTCAGCTCGCCCTCGACCTGTTTCGGTGAACGGTACGGCGTGGACGGCCGTACCGCCTCGTGGGCCTCCTGCGCGTTCTTCGACTTCGATGTGTACTGCTTGGGCGACGGCGACAGGAAGTTCTGGCCGTACTCGGACGTGATCGCCGAACGGGTTGCGTTCATCGCCTCGGCAGACAACGACACGCTGTCGGTACGCATGTAGGTGATGAATCCACGTTCGTACAGACCCTGCGCGACGCGCATCACCTGCGACGACGACATCCTGAGTTTGCGACCACCTTCCTGCTGCAGGGTCGAGGTCATGAACGGCGGCTTCGGCGATGATCGGTACGGCTTTTCCTCGACGCTGCGGATCGAGAACGTTGCGCCGTCGAGACCGGCCGCGAGCGCCCGAGCACGCTCCTCGTCGATGGCGACCGCTTTGGCGCTCACCACACCATCGGAGTTGAAGTCCTTGCCACTGGCGACCTTCGTGCCGTCGACGGCAATCAGATTGGCCGTGAAGCTCGGTGCCGTCGCCGTTTCGAGCTCCATGTCCCAGTAGTCGGCGGTGACGAACGCAATCCGCTCGCGCTCGCGCTCGACGATGAGGCGAATCGACGGGCTCTGCACACGACCGGCGGAGAGGCCCCGATTCACCCGACGCCACAGTACGGGCGACACCTCGTACCCGTACAGACGGTCGAGAATGCGCCGGGTCTCAGCGGCGTCGACGAGGCCGTAGTCGATACCTCGCGGGTTGTTCACCGCGTTGTCGATGGCGGCCTTGGTGATCTCGTGGAACACCATCCGCTTCACGGGCACCTTCGGCTTCAAGTACTCGACGAGGTGCCACGAGATGGCCTCGCCCTCGCGGTCTTCGTCTGTGGCGAGATAGAGCTCGCTGGCGTCCTTCAAGGCCGCCCGCAGCTCCTTCACGACCTGCTTCCCTCGCTCGGTCAGCTCGTAGGTGGGCTTGAAACCGTTGTCGACGTCGATGTTCAAACCCTTGCTCGGCAGATCTGCGACGTGCCCCACCGATGCGCGGACATCGAACGCATCGCCGAGGAACTTGGAGATGGTCTTTGCCTTCGCTGGTGATTCGACGACGACGAGGGGCTTGGCCATTGCTGCCTTTGGCTAGGTGATGAACAGTGCGGTGTCAAGCGGTGGACGCCGGGGCGTCACCGCCTGGAGTCTGCCGGAACACCAGCAAGATTCAACATTCGCTCACCGACGACGGCGCTTCGAGTCTCCCCGTCGACGTTCAGCAGCTTCGTTGGGAACGAGCTCGATCATCACCGACAACGGCGTGACCGCCGGTTGGCCGGGACCGACCGGTTTCGTCGTGCCCGCCGCCCTGCGCGGGAGCCATTCGACGACGGGAGCAAGCGCTCGAAACCACCACGGTCGGTTTCGGAGCAGCGGTTCGCCGCGCTCGATGAGCGTGGCGCGAATGCGTTCGACGGCCTGCGGACCCTCGATGCGATGCACGAGTGCGAACGCTGCGTCAACCGCGCTCAGGCGACCCTCGCTCGTCACCACGTTGCCGTCGACGACGAGTCGTTCGCCGGAGTGCTCCGAACCGTAGCGACGCAGCAGATCATGTGCGAGCCAATGCGTGGCCGCTGCGTGACCGTGCAGCAGGCCGGCCGCCGCGAGCACCACCGAGCCGGTGGAGCTGCTCACGACGAACTTGGCCACATCCTCGACGTCCTGCAACCACCGTCGCAGTTCGGGGTCATCAGCGGCGCGTTCACAACCGAGCCCGCCCGGCACCACCACCACGTCGGGCGATGTCACCTGTGAGAAGACGAGGTCGACGTGCTGACGACCACCCGGTCCGCCGTAGGAACCAGCGCGGGCACCGACGGTGCGCAGGTCGGCGCCACGCATCAGGCTGAGCACGGACAGGAACGCCTCGCACTCCTCGTTCAACACGCCCGGATACACCACCAGTGCTATTTGCATCGCATCGTTCATTGTCGTCCTTGCGAGCCGAAAGTGCCAGATCAGATGACCGCGCTGCGCGACATCGAATGACGTTGACCCGACATACTTCGTCGACGATCCCTGGCGCCCACGGCTACGGTGCCGACGTGACACCGGACTCGGCGCTCGGCTGGAACGACGCCTTGGATGCGTCGTGGCACGAGCTCGGCGCGCCCACGCAACACGGCACACCCGGGCGCATTTCGCGACTCGATCGGGGCTGGAGCACCATCATGCGGCATGCCGACGACGGCGACCCGCTCAGGGTGCGAAACATCGGGGCAGACGTCGCGGTCGGCGACTGGGTCGTCGTCGACGACGCTTGCGAGCGGGTCGAACACGTGCTCGAACGCACCTCTGCGTTCGTCCGGCGGGCATCGTTCGAGGGCAGCCGTTTCGAGGCCGACACACTCGCAGCGAACATCGACGTCGTGTTCCTGGTTCATGCGCTGGGACTGCCGCCGAACCAGCGCCGGCTCGAACGCGAACTCGTGCTGGCGTTCGACAGCGGCGCCGAACCGGTCGTCGTACTCACGAAAACCGACCTGATCGACGATCCCGAGCCGACCCGAGCCGAGCTCGCCGCGGTCGCACTCGGTGTGCCGGTGCTCCTGGCCAGCGGACTCCACGGCGAAGGCATCGAACAGATCCGTGCGTATGCGAAGGGAAACCGCACGCTCACGTTCCTCGGCGCATCCGGCGTGGGTAAGTCGACGCTGGTCAACGCGCTGCTCGACGGCCAGATCATGGCGACCTCAGCGGTACGCGCCGGCGACCAACGCGGCCGCCACACCACCGTCGCTGCGCAGCTGCTCCGGCTCGCCGGCGAGGGGTGGATGATCGACACCCCCGGCGTTCGGGCAGTGAGCCTGTGGCTGTCCGGACAGGGGATCGAGCGGGCATTCGTCGATGTGTTCGATCTCATGGACGGCTGCCGCTTCCGTGACTGCAAACACGACCAGGAGCCGGGTTGCGCCGTACAAGACGCGATCGAGGCGGGTGAGCTCGACCGGTCGCGCTTCGCCAGCCTCGAACGCCTCGTCGCCGAAGAAGCGGCGCTCGAGGACGAGCAGCGCCAACAGGAGAAGATGGCGGACCGGCGCGGTCGTCGCCGTCCCAAACGGACCCCCTGAAGCTCCGCGCCCGGATGGGAGATATCGAGCCGGTCGTCACTAAGTTCGCCTGCGAACGTGCGAGTACGAACGCGCACGAACGGAATGGAGCGAACAGTGGCTGGACTCGAATCGACCGCCGAGATGTACGACCTGCGGATGTCCGAGGCGGCGCGACCGCTGTACGACAGCGTCAAGCGCTTCATCGCCGAAGAGGTCGAACCGATCACCGTCGAGTTCTTCCGCCTGGGCGAAGGCCGTGAGAACCGGTGGTCGTACGCCCCGGGGCAGCTGGAGCTGCTCGAGAGCGTCAAAGACAAGGCGAAAGCACAGGGGCTGTGGAACTTCTTCCTGCCGGACGCCGAGACCGGTGAGGGTCTGAAGAACCTCGACTACGCCTACATCGCCATGGAGCTGGGCAAGAACCCGCTCGCATCCGAGTCGATGAACTGTGCCGCCCCCGATACCGGCAACATGGAAGTGCTCGAGCGAGTGGGCACCCCCGAGCAGAAGGAGCAGTGGTTGAAGCCGCTGCTCGCCGGCGAGATCCGCTCCGCATACGCCATGACCGAGCCCGACATCGCCTCGTCCGACGCCAAGAACATCGCCTGCCAGGCGGTGCGCGACGGTGACGAATGGGTGATCAACGGTGAGAAGTACTACATCTCGGGCGCCGGCGACCCGCGCTGCAAGATCATGATCACCATGGTGCAGACCAGCCCAGACGGCCCGGCCCACCAGCGCCAGTCTCAGATCCTGGTTCCCATCGACACACCCGGCGTCGAGATCCTCGGGCCGATGCACGTGTTCGGAAAGGACGACGCACCCCACGGCCACATGCACATCCGTTTCACCGATGTGCGGGTGCCGTACGAGAACGTGCTGCTCGGCGAAGGTCGCGGCTTCGAGATCTCGCAGGTGCGCCTCGGCCCGGGCCGCATCCACCACTGCATGCGCTCCATCGGTGCCGCCGAGCGGGCCGTCGAGCTGATGGTGAAGCGCGGTCTCAGCCGCGAAGCGTTCGGCAAACGGCTGTCGAACCTGGGCGGCAACGTCGAGATGATCGCCAAGTCACGTATCGAGATCGAGTCGATGCGCCGCATGGTGCTCACCGCCGCCAAGGCGATGGATGAGCTCGGCAACGCCGAAGCTCGGGTGTGGGTCAGTGCCGTGAAGGCAATGGTGCCCATCCGCGTGTGCGAGATCATCGACAACGCGATCCAGATCCACGGGGCAACGGGCATCTCGCAATGGACTCCCCTGTCCGACATGTACGTGTCGCAGCGCACGCTGCGTCTCGCCGATGGTCCCGACGAGGTGCACTGGTTTGTGGTGGGGCGCTCCGAGATCGCCCGTTGGGAAGAGGAAGGCGGCAGCACCTACGACCCGAAGGTGCAGCACCTCGCCAAGGTCGGTGCCGAGGGCAAGGGTTTCTCCGGGCCCTGAGCTCCCTTCGAGTCTCGTTCGTCCTCGTTACGCCGCGATGACCGCTTCGCGCTGCTCGTCGGTCACGATTTCGTCGGGGGACGACGCACACCACTTGTGGGCGAGGTATGTACCGCCGACGACGATGAGCACGTCGCCGATGCTGAACACGTTCGACAACGGCCAGTCGGCGGGCACGTAGAAGATGTCGCCGAGGAAGCCCAGGCGTGGCGACGACAGCGCTCGGGAGTTCTCGAACACTTCCGGCGGGAAGTCGGGCAGACCCGCGCGGCGCCACGCCTCCATGTCGGCGGGCATGGCACCCCCGTTCGCCGCAATGGCCAGAAGATTCATTCCGGCACCGACGGCGATGATCAGCCCGCCTGGCAGATGTCGGTTGCGCCACAAGAACGCGAGGCACAGCCCATAGGTGATGAAGTGGATGCCGTTCGATGCCCACAGTGGCAGGTGTTGGCCGAGGTACTCGAACAGCACCGTCTGCAGAATGATCGCCACCCAGACCAGAGACAGTCCGGTGATCGGCAAGGCGGCGAGACGTTTGACACGTTCCCAGGTGAACAACGCCGATCCGACGCCGATTCCCGTGAGTACGAGCAGGATCATGTGAGTACCTCCAGGAGGGTCATTGCGTGCTGGTCGCGCAGCCAGCGGGCGAGCGCGGTCACCGGCATCGGACGAGCGATGGCATAACCCTGGGCGTGGTCGCACATCAGGCCTTCGACAACCCGCCAGATGTCGCGTGTCTCGACGCCCTCTGCGACGACCTGAAGGCCGAGCCCGTGGGCCAGTTCGACGATCTTGCGCACGACCAGTTCGTCTTCGGGCGACTCACAGATCTGCTTGGTGAACTGCTTGTCGACCTTCAGTCGGTCGGCCTTCAACCCCCGCAGCGTGGCGAAGGAGCTGTAGCCCGTCCCGAAATCGTCGAGCGCAACTCTGACGCCGGCGTCACGAACACGATCGATGGTCAACCCGATGCGTTCGACATCGTTGGCGATTGCACGCTCGGTGATCTCCAACTCCAGCCGAGCAGCGGGATACCCGGTCTCGTCGAGGCAGTTGAGCACCATCGTCGCGAAGACTCGGCTGTTGAGGCTCCGGGGAGCCACGTTGATCGAGAGCCCCAGATAGTCGAGCCCGGCGGCCTGCAGGTCCCGGATCGAGCGCATCAGCACGAACTCGGTCAGCGGGTCGATCAGGTCCGTCTGTTCGGCCAAGCCGATGAAGTCGTTCGGTTGGATCGTGCCGCGCGTGGGATGTTGCCACCGAACGAGCGCTTCGACTGCGTCGACCACGCCGGTCTCGATGTTCAACTGCGGCTGATAGTGCACTTCGAGCTGGCCGGTGGCAATTGCGTCGGCGAGTTCCGAGAGGATGCCGATGCGACCGCTGCCCAGCGCCGTCTCCTCCGAATGGTGATGCTCGACGCCGGTCTCGAACTGCTTCGCCCGATACATCGCGAGGTCGGCAGCGGCGAGGATCGACTCGGCGTCGGCGCCGTCATGCGGCGCGGTGGCAACACCGACGCTGGTGCGCACCGAGAGGGGGAATCCGTCGAGATCGAACGGGTCGGTGAGGCGCTCGTGGAGCTGGGCGATCGACGCGCTGATGAGGCTGGGCGCCATCTTTCCCGGAATCATCACCGCGAACTCGTCGCCGCCGAGACGCGCCGCCGCAGCAGTCGGGGGAAGTTCGTCGACGAGCCGTCGCGCGAACGCCGCGAGGAGCATGTCGCCCACCTGATGTCCGAGTGCGTCGTTGATGTCTTTGAAACCGTCGAAGTCCATGACCAACACCACGGCATCGCGCTCGCTGCCGAGCAGACCGAAGGTGCGGCTCAGCCGATCATCGAACGCACGTCGGTTGAGCAGACCGGTGAGCGGATCGTGGTTGGCCTCGTGCGCCCGATGGAGCGCGTTGCGAGCCGACTTGATGACCATGTACGACGTGCTGCACAAGAGGGGAACCAGCACGACGCTGTAGTCGATCGCGATGACGAACACGGGTGCCAGCGAAAGCAGGGCACCATCTGCCGTCATGCTCAGCGCAAGGCCCGAACGCAGCGTGGCGATGAAACCCGTACCACTGTGCAGACCGATCACGATGGCGATCAGGATGCCGTTGAGCACGAACACGGCGCATCCACCGGCAAGAATTCCGATGCCCCAACTGATCGGGATGTTGTCGAGGTCGGTGATGGCTCCGTGGATCCCGAACGCGTGGAGGACCAGCGCTCCGGCCGACATCGAGAGTGCGATCTGCAAGGTGTTGAACGCAGCCTTCTGGAGAGGAAGGCGCCGGCGAACAGCGATGAAGATGTTGACGAACGCCATCGCGGCGACGGCCCCGATGGGGCTGCCGAGCAACATGAGGGCGTAGGCGAACGTCCAGCCGGGCGTGACCTCGCCACCTTCGCCGACCCGCATCCACAGGCTCTCCCGCGTTTCGCCGAGGAAGAGCAGCAGTGTGAACAGCCCGAACGCCAGCCAGTCGACGTTGCCTTGACCGTGGGCCAGATCGACGTGGATGAGCGTGCCCGTCAGACCGACGGCGACGATCGCCGTCAGGACGATGAAGATCTGCACGCGTCGAGCGCGGGCCTGGTCTGGTGCAACGAAGGTCATGGGGCGGTCAACGTCGTCGAGAGCAAGACGGGTGGGTGCCCGGGCCCGCTGGCGGGCCCGGGTGGGTCACCTCAGCACCACTTCCATGGTGCGCCAACCGTTGCCACGAGTGCTACGACGGTGCCCGCAGATGCGGCCGCACGAAACATCGGAGCGGCGACGCGCCACTTGATGGTCTTTTGAACCTTTGTCATCGGTTCTCCTCTCCCGCCCCGGAGGGGTGGTGTCACCGGAGGGCGGTATTACCTCCCGGGGCAGCCCATCGAGCCGCCACAACATCATCGGGACTTCGACCGTGTTCTTGAGCAGAGGTTTGCTTGAGAAACCCCTGATCAGGGGTGACGCGTAGCGAGTTTCCACAGCTCGCCATCTGGTCGCAACCACGGCGTGATCTGCACGACGGCGGCCAGTGGCAGCGGCCCGTAGAGATGCGGGAAGAGCTCATCCACTCCGGGTGCGGGCGGCTCGTCTCGCACGGGCGTGACCAGGAGCGATTCGTCGATGGTCAGCAGCAGCAGATCGTCGAGATCGCCGTACAACGTGTTGGCCACCTGCTCCACTTGTTTCAGTCGAGAACAGTGGATGAATCCCACTTCGTCCAACGTCATGCCGCGAGTGCTGACGCGGTACTCGCCGCGGTGTTGAGCATCGTCCCAATCGTCGGCGAGGGCGATGTGGAACAGATCGTGCGCTGCTGCGGAGGGTCGCATACTGCTGCGTACCTCGACGGCGCGATCGAATCGCATCTGCGACAGCCGATCACGGCGTCGTTCGTCCGAGCAGACGACAACGAGATCCCGACCAGACTCACGCGAACGACCAGCCGCTCCGAGCAACACCCCGAGCGCCGAGTCGTCGATCGCGATCACCTCGTCGAGGTCGACGAGCAGGTCACTGTCGGGGTGAGCTCGAAGGTGGCGAAGCAGCGCGCTGTGCAGCGTCGGCAGCGTACTGACATCGGCCACGCCGACGAGCGACATCACGTACTCGTCCCCGACCCGATCGACCCTGATTTCCAGCTCCACGGCGCGCACAGTACCGCGCCTTTCGTCGTTGCGGTTCAGAGGTCCTTGACGAGGCGGAGCGCGTCGTACACGGCGGCATGGATGTTGCGGCTCGACACCGCGTCGCCGATGCGGAAGAGCTGGAACGCTCCGGTGTCGTTCCGCACCAGACATTGGGAGCGACCCTCCATCAACGCGCCGTAGTCGACGGCGCCGAGGTTCGACGACGCCGGCTTCAGTTCGAAGTACAGGTCGGCGTTGACCGCGGTGCCGTGGTCGGTGATGACCCAGTCGACGTGGCGCACGCTGCGATGACTCGACTGGTCACTGCCGATCTCCACGCAGAGTCGGCCGTCCTCCGGTCGCACGGCACGAACGCGCTGGTTCAGCGTGATGCGCGTGTCGGTTTCGTTGAACGCACGAGCGTACGGCACGTGGTTCATCCCACCGACCTCGATTCCGAGCATACGTTCGGGCGTGACGATCTCGAGGTTGGCACCCGACCGGGCGATCATCTCGGCGGCGGAGAGGGCCGAGTGCGTACCGTTGTCGTCGTACAGCAGCACATCACCGGTCGGCGTCACGTCTCCACCGAGAACATCCCAACTGGTGAAGACGCGGTCGGCGCCGAGCTCGAGCTCGGGCGCTTGTGGCAGCCCACCGGTCGCCACTATGACCACCTCGGGTTCCGCAGCGACGATGTCGGCCATCTCGGCGAAACTGTCACACCGAACCTCCACACCGAGGCGAGCGAGCTCGGCATCACGCCACTCGATCATGCCCATCAGGTCACGGCGACGCTGGTTGCGCGCCGCAAGCCGCACCTGACCCCCCGTCCACGGCATCGCCTCGAGCACGAGTACATCGTGACCTCGCTCGCCGGCGACGCGGGCGGCTTCGAGCCCGCCGGGACCACCGCCGACGACGACCACCCGACGTGGCTTCGACGCGGGCGAGATCTGGTGAGGCATCGTCGCCTCGCGACTCGTCGCAGCGTTGTGGATGCACAACGCCTCACCTGCCTCGTAGATCCGGTCGAGGCAGTACGTGGCGCCGACACACGGCCGGATCTCGGCCTCGCGGTGCTCGATCAACTTGCGCACGATGTGCGGGTCGGCGATGTGGGCGCGGGTCATCCCGACCAGGTCGAGTTTGCCCTCGGCGATGGCATGGCGTGCCGTGGCGACATCATCGATCTTCGATGCATGGAGCACCGGGAGCGCCGTCGCCTCGCGTACGCGGCCGGCGAAATCGAGATGCGGCGCCGATCGCATCCCGTGGATGGGGATCACCTCGGTGAGATCAGCATCGGTTGCGATGTTCCCGCGGATGACGTTGACGAAGTCGATGAGACCCGCGTCCTCGAGCCGCCGAACGATGTCGAGACCGGCCACGGTGTCGATGCCACCCGGCAACACCTCGTCGATCGCGATCCGGGTGCCGACGATGAAGTCCGGTCCGACGCGATCGCGAATCGCTCGGAACACCTTCATGGCGAAGCGGAGCCGGTTGTCGATCGATCCGCCGTACTCGTCGGTGCGACGGTTGGTCAATGGTGACCAGAACTGATCGATGAGATGGCCGTATGCCTCGAGTTCGATCCCGTCCATGCCTCCGGTCTGCATCCGCTCGGCGGCGTCGGCGTAGTGCCCGACGATCCGGTCGATGTCCCAGTCCTCGGCCTCCTTGGGGATCGTACGATGGGCCGCCTCGCGGATCGGCGACGCTCCGACGACGGGCAGCCAGTCGTCCTGCGCCCATCCGGTGCGCCGACCCAGATGCGTGAGCTGGATCATCACTGCCGCGCCCTGTTCGTGCACGTCGTCGGTGAGACGACGGATCCACGGCACGATCGTGTCGTCGTACGCGTGTAGGTTTCCGAACGCGGGCGGGCTGTCGGGGCTCACAACCGCACCACCGGCGGTCATCGTCATGGCGATGCCACCCTTGGCTTTTTCCACGTGGTACAGGCGGTAGCGGTCGGTCGGCATGCCTCCGTCGCCGTACGCCGGTTCGTGCGACGACGAGAACACCCGGTTGCGCAACTGGAGGTGTTTGATGCTGAACGGTTGCAGCAGCGGGTCGTCCATCCAACCATCTCAGCCGATCGCGAGCCTGCGGTCTAGGTCGAACCGGCGTCGAGCACGCCGGTGTTCGTACAACGGGGTCACCGTTCGGCAAGACTGGCGTCGTGTTGCCACCGTCGACGCAGCTGCTCGTGGACCTGTTCGAGGCGACGCCCCACGTGATGATCTTCGTCAAGGACCAACACGGCCACTACCTCGCCGTGAACGACATGTTCGTCCGCCGGATGCAGCGCCAGCGGCAGAGCGACGTGGTCGGGTACTGCGCGGACGATTTCTTCCCGCCCGACCTCGCGATCGCCTATCGGGCGCAGGATCAGTCGCTGCTTCGAACCGGTTTGCCGGTGCGCAACCAGCTCGAGATCATCACCGATGCCCACGGCCGCCGCGAGTGGTTCCTCACCACCCGGCTGCTCCATCATGACAAGGGTTTCGATCCCGTGATCGTGGCAGTGTCGACGCAGGCGCACATCGCCGTGCGCGGCCACGACCCCGGAGCTGGATTGCAGGCAGCCATCGATCTCGCCGGCCGCGACCGCCAGGGGCGCCTCCGTGTCATCGACCTGGCCCGAGCGGCCCAGCTCACGACCGACCAGCTCGAACGCGCGATGAGAAACGTGCTCGGAGTGTCCCCGAAGCAGTACCTCATGCGTACCCGGCTCGATCGCGCCGCCATGTTGCTCGCCACGACCGACCTGACGATCAGTGATGTCGCCGCCAAGTGCGGTTACTACGACCAGAGCCAGCTGACCAAGTACTTCAAGGCAGCGATGGGCCTGACACCACGCCAATACCGGGCGACCGTCCGCAACGAACAACCACCATCGCAGTGAGGCGCCGACGGACCGACGTTGGACAAACGGCGTGAGACGCGCCGCCCATCTGACCTAGACCCGCTCACACGGAGCGAGCACGATGTGAACGTGATCGCGGGAGGACTCGAACAGGCGCTGCGCAACCGTCGACCGGCCCATTCGCTGCCTCGTGAGTTCTACGTCGACGCCGACATCTATCGATCCGACCTGGAGCGCGTCTGGTACCGACACTGGTTCTTCGCCGGCCACGATGTCGAGATACCGAATCCGGGCGACTATCTCACCCTCACGATCGGCGATCACCAACTCGTGATCGTTCGCGGCAACGACGGCGTGGTGCGGGCGCTCCACAATGTGTGTCGCCATCGCGGCTCCTTGCTGTGCACCGAAGCAAGGGGTACGGCACGGCGACGCATCGTCTGCCCGTACCACCAGTGGTCGTACGAGCTCGATGGCACGTTGGCCAGAGCTCGCAAGACCGACGAGGGCTTCGACCCGCTGCAACACGGACTGCAGGCGGCCGCGTGCGAGATCACCGCCGGGATGGTCTTCGTCTCGGTTGCCGAC
>JBBKWQ010000209.1:0-3016 GCA_037969115.1 Ilumatobacteraceae bacterium | reverse complement strand
GGCTGGTTTCTGCTCCGCCACACGAACAACGACAAGGATTTCCTCGCGACTCGGGTCTCGTACCTGTTCGATCTTCGCGGCCCCAGCCTCAACATTCAGACTGCATGTTCGACGTCGCTGGTGGCGATCCACCAAGCTTGCCAAAGCCTTCTGTCGGGCGAGTGCGACGTCGCCCTCGCGGGCGGTGTCACGATCGATGCGCAGCAGGGTCGCGGGTATCTCTACGAACACGGCGAGATCCTCTCCCGGGACGGGCACTGCCGATCCTTCGATGCCAGCTCCGACGGCACGGTCTTCGGCAACGGCGCAGGCGTCGTCGTCCTGCGGCGGCTCGACGACGCACTCGAAAATGGCGACCACGTGCGGGCCGTCGTCAAGGGGACGGCCATCAACAACGATGGCGCCCGCAAGGTCGGCTATCTCGCACCCAGCGTCGACGGGCACGCCGAAGTGGTGGCCGAGGCGCTGGCCATCGGTGGCATCGAGGCAGGAGAGATCGACTGCATCGAGGCACACGGTACGGGCACGCAAGTGGGTGACCCGATCGAGGTCGAAGCACTCACACAGGCGTTCCGCGCCACGACGGAACGCATCGGCGACTGTGCGCTCGGATCAGCCAAGACCAACATCGGCCACCTCGACACTGCCGCCGGCGTCGCGAGTTTCATGAAGATGGTCCTCGCCCTCGAGAACCAGCAGATACCGCCGAGCCTTCACTTCCAGTCGCCGAATCCCGAGTTGCAGATCGAACAGTCACCGTTCTACGTGAACGCGCAGCTGAGCGAGTGGCCAGACCGGGGCCGACCCCGTCGCGCCGGCGTGAGTTCGCTCGGTGTGGGCGGGACCAACGCGCACGCAATCCTCGAGGAAGCACCACGGCGCACAGAGTCGCGGGTGGAGCGCGAGGGAGCGCGGGTGCTCTGCGTGTCCGCCCGCTCGAAGCAGGCCCTCGATGCGACGTGCGACCGACTCGCCGCACATCTCGAAGCGCACCCCGATGCGTCGCTGCTCGACGTCACGCACACGTTGCAGATCGGACGCCGCGAACAGGCGCATCGTCGCGTGCTCGTGGCCGAGAACATCGCAGATGCCGCAGACGCGCTCGCAAATCGCCCGCGTCACTGCACCGCAACGGGCGTCGCCGCACAGGACATACCACCGGTGGTCTTCATGTTCCCGGGCGGCGGCGCCCAATATCCGAACATGGGTCGTGCCCTTCACGCGTCCGAGCCCGTGTACCGGGCGGCGGTCGATCGATGCTTCGCCGCGCTCAGCACGGAGATCGGTGATGACCTGCGGCGTTGGATGCTCCCAGACGACGCTGATCTGGAGCAGGCTGCGGTCGCGCTGCAGGATCCGGCGCGCAGTGTGCTCTCGGTCTTCATCGCGAGCTATGCCCTGGCCGAGCAGTGGCGCGCGTGGGGCGTCGAACCCGCGACGATGATCGGCCACAGCCTCGGTGAGTACACCGCTGCCTGCCTCGCCGGCGTCATGTCGCTCGAGGACGCACTCGATCTCGTCGTGCTGCGGGGCAGTATCTTCTCGCGCCTGCCGAAGGGCGGGATGACGAGCGTTCAGTTGCCTGAGGCCGACCTCCAGCAGTACATCAGCGACGGCCTCGACGTGGCCTCGGTCAATGCGCCGGACCTGTGTGTGCTCTCGGGTCGCGTCGAAGATCTCGAGATCCTCGAGAAGAACCTCGAGAACGACGGCGTTGAGTACACCCGAGTGATGATCGAGGTGGCAGCTCACTCACACATGCTCGAGCCCTTGCTCGGGGAGTTCGAGGCGCGGCTGCGTCGCATCGAGTTCTCCGCTCCGAAGATCCCGTTCGTCTCGAACGTGACCGGGACCTGGATCGAGGACCAGGAGGCGACCGATCCGCTGTACTGGTGCCGCCAGCTCCGCAGCACGGTGCGCTTCGCACGCGGACTCGACGAGTTGCTCACCGATCCGTCCCCGGTGCTGATCGAAGTCGGGCCTGGCACGACGCTTGGCTCGCTCGCTCGACTTCACAGCGCGTACAAGCCGTCCACCGGTGTCCTTGCTTCGGTTCCCCATCCCAAGGACGCTGCGGATGACTCGATCTTCTTCCGTACGAGCTTCGCGAGCCTCTGGGCCCACGGTCGGCCGGTCGATTTCTCCCACGCGTCTCCGGGTGATGAGAGCGCCGCCCGTCGCGTCCCGCTTCCCACGTATGCCTTCGATCACCGGCACTATTGGATTGAACCGGGTGAAGGGGCGGCTGTCGCGAAGTCTGTCGAGGACACGTTGGTGCGCCGCGAGGATCTGGCGCAGTGGTTCTACTCACCGGTCTGGCGCGAGAGCGCGATCGAGGCGCCGGGCGAGTTCACGCCGACACGAGTCATGGTTCTCGGCGACGGTGGTGGGCTCGGCGAGCGCGTGGGCGCAGACCTCGCGCGTCGCGGCATCGACGTTATCCAGGTCAGGATCGGCGAAGCCTTCGGAAGCAGTGGTGCGCACCAGTACACCCTCGATCTCGGGCGGGGCAAGGAAGCGTTCTTGGAACTGATCGGGCTGTTGCGCGAGGACGATCTCATCCCGGATCTCATCCTGCACACCTTGCTGCTGGAACCGCCGGTCGACGATGTCAGCGAGATCGTGCGCGCCGCTGAGCTCCAAGAGCGTGGTTTCTTCTGTCTGCTCTATCTCGCCCAGGCACTCGGCGAGGAGATCGACATCGCGAAGGTCAGGCTGCAGGTGCTCGCGAGCGGCCTCCACGCGATCGACGAGGGCGACGAGATCGAGCCGGACAAAGCAACGGTGATCGGGCCGATTCGCGTGATTCCGAAGGAACTGCCGAATGTCTCGTGCAAATCGATCGACGTCACGCTCGGCGGCCGACGTCACTGGCGCCCCAAATGGCGCGGCGGCGCCAGCTCCCGTGAGCACGACAGCGTTTCGGATCTCGCGGAAATCGTGCTCGCCGAAGCGGCCGACGCTGCATCGGGACCGGTTGCGTACCGCGGCATGGCCGACGACAGCGTGCGCCGGC
>JBBKWQ010000208.1:0-2555 GCA_037969115.1 Ilumatobacteraceae bacterium | reverse complement strand
ACCTCCAGGATGCCGACGGCGAGGCCGAGCAACTCCGCTCCGCCTGCCGTCGCCATCCAGAACGCGTCCGTGATCGAGATCCGGGAACCCGACACCCCGCGGACGCTGGGGGCGGAAGCGGCATCGACCCCTTCGTCGAGCAGATGCGACATGGTCACCGCATCGGCGCACTGGCTGAGCACCCCCGGTTGGGCGCCGCCCGCAACGTCGGTTCCGAGCCCGACACGTACGCCGGCCTCCATGGCCCGGCGGGCCGGGAAGACGGCGTTGGCGAAGTATGCGTTCGAGAGTGGGCAGTGGGCGACGCCGGCGCCACGCTGAGCGAGCGTCGCCATGTCGTCCTCGCCGAGATGATCCCCGTGTGCGAGAACGGTGTGGTCACGTACCAGCCCGAATCCGTCGAGTGCCTCGGTGTCCGACACGCCGAACCGATCAAACGCGTACCCGTGCTCCCAGTCACTCTCGGAGCAGTGCGTCTGCACACGCACTCCGGTCGATGCAGCAAGCTCGCCGAGCCCGCGGAGCAACTCGTCGGTGCACGCCGGCGCGAAACGCGGCGTGATGATCGGCTCGACGAGTGGCGACTGGAGCGCCCAGATCCGCTCGATCGACTCGGCCGATGCGGCGACGCCGAGGGCCGCGTTCGCGTCGCGATACCAGGTGGGCGTGCCGTCCGGATGATCCATGGCGACCCGTCCGACGAACGCACGCTGGCCGGCCGAGGCGCATGCCTCGGCGAGCATCGTCGTGGTCTCGACGCTGATCGTCGCGTAGTAGACCGCGGTGGTCGTGCCGTGGGCCAGCAGGGTGGCGACCATGTCGGGCCAGACTTCGGCGGCGAACTCCGGCGCGGTCATTTTCGCTTCCAACGGAAACGTGTGCTGGAAGAGCCAGGTCTCGAGTGGCAGGTCGAGACCTGTGCCGAGTTGCGGCCACTGCGGTGCGTGGATGTGGCTGTCGACCAATCCGGGGATGATCACCGTCGACGAGGGAAGCACGACATCGGCCGATGCGCCGGACCCGACCGTCTCGATCGACGAGATGACACCGTCCTCGTCGACCTCGACGCGAACGTTGCGGAGCACTTCGAGGCGGTGCCGCTCCGGGGTCTGCATGATCGTCGCGAGATACGTCGTGCTCACTCCCGGCACCGTAGCGACCACTGGGCTGGTCAGATTCGAAACGTGCCCGTAGGTTGGAGGCATGGCCGAGTCGTTCTTCCCTTACGAGCGCGATGACCGCTGGAAGCTCCTGCTCCTGCCGCTCGGCGTCGGCGACGATGACGGCGTCACGGTGGGCGACGATCTCGTTCGCGCCACGTTCGGGTATTTCTCGGTCGAGACGACCCGGGACAACGTCGTGGGAACGAAGGTGACTGGACCCCACCGTTGGTGGACCGCTGTCGGGGTCCGCCTGAGCTTCAGGGACGACGGGCTCACGTTCGGCACCAACCACCGTCGCGGTCTGTGCATCGAATTCGAGCAGAAGATCAAGCGCGTGATCGGGTTGCACGACCACTCGGCACTCTGGGTGTCGGTCGCCGACCCCGAGGGTCTCGCAAACGCACTGGCCTGAGTAGCGCGGAGGTGGCGCGCCGTCAGACGAACGTGGCGAAGACGTCGAGCGGTTCGCGCTCCGACACCACCGTGTTGATCGGGTGATCAGTGTCGGCGTGGCCGATCGCCATCCCACAGAAGATCTGCAGGTCGTCGGGGGCATCGACGAACTCCGAGACGGCGGCCTCGTGCACTGCCCACGCTTCTTGCGGGCACGTGTCGAGCCCGGCTTCCTGTGCGAGCAGCATGAACGTCTGCAGGAACATGCCGAGATCGGACCACTGCGGCGGACCCATCTGACGATCGATAGGGCTCGGTCAAACCCTTCGGGTAGATGTCGTACGCCGGCGCGCCCGGTTGCCGCTCGGCGATGAACTCGCGGAAGCGGGCCATCGAGTCGCCGTTGACGACGTAGATCCGCCACGGCTGCACGTTGCCGCCGGAGGGAGCGCGCGACGCCGTGGTGAGTAGTTCGCGCAACACCTCGTTCGACACCGGGTCGGGTCGGAACGCTCGAACGGATTTGCGACGGTTGACCGCTTCGGTCACGCGCACAGCCAGGTCACCTCTCGCCGTTGGGCGTGATGAGGGCCTTCTCGCCGGTGGCCATCTTCGCGTAACGCTTGACGTTGTCCGGGTCGACCGCCTCGTCAAGGGTGAGGCGCATGCCGTAGCTGCTGGCGAAGGTGGTGGTGATCTCGTCGGCGACGCGCTGGCGCAGGCGCTGCGCATCGGCACCCATCTTGGTGAGGAACGGGGTGAGCAGCCATCCGGCGACCGACCAGGTGAGGCCAAAGCTCCGGTCGAGGATCGTCGGTCCACGGTCGAGGCCGCCGTAGATGTACGCCTGCTTGAGCGTGTCGGAGCCATATCGGTTGTAGGCGTCGCCTTCGACGGCGACCTTCTCCATACGGCCGAGGATCGTCCCCACGAGGTCGCCGCCACCGATCGCATCGAACACGATCGTGGCACTGGTTGCCCGCAGCGCCTCCGTCAGGT
>JBBKWQ010000207.1:0-5293 GCA_037969115.1 Ilumatobacteraceae bacterium | reverse complement strand
TTCCCGGCGGTGTCGACACCGGCGCTCCGAACGTGGGTTTCATCCACTGGTGGATCCCGGGCCCGGCCGACGCTTCCACGCCGATCCTCGAGATTCCCGGTATGGGATTCGACGTCGATCCCAGCACGATCACCGACTTCCACGGCGTGTCGGCGTTCGCCGTCGTTGCGGGGCAGGTGAAGGGAAGCGACGGCGTGCTGTACGACTGCGAGTTCGACGTTCGGGCGATGAAGGGGAGGTATCTCGACGGCGACGGTAAACGGCGGCGCGGCGCCTTCGCCTTCTTATGAATTGATCTCTTCGCCCCCGGTGCGGGGGCAGCAGGGCAAGTACACGATCTGACGCCGGGTGTGTTGCCGAACGGTGTCTTCTGGACGATGGCGATCCCGGACGATGCGTTCTGGGTGTCGAAGCACCGGGCCAAGTTGCGGTTGCGTGACACGCCGCTGTGCGACAGTTTCGTGTTCGGAAGCTGCGCCGGTGTCGCCTCGGTGGCGAGCACGACCGTGAACTGGTGGGCAACGACCGATCGTCAGACACGAGGGCTCGGGGCCGGTGCCGACCCAGCGGCGCCGGGAGCGTTTTTGGGCGAGTTCTCCGACGCATCGTGCGAGGCGACCGTGAGTGGTCGGCAGACCGGCTTTCACTTCTCGACACCGTCGAAGCTCGATGCCTCGGGTTTCTTCGCAGAGTTCGGGACGCAGTCGAACGGTGCCTTCCTCTGACAGGTAGTCATACGGTTGATTCGTTGCTGCAGACCCGCTCGCGTCAGCTCGGCGACCGGGTGTAGATCGCTTCGTACGTCTGGAGTTCGAACCCCAGGCCGGTGTAGAGCTGGAACGCCCCGCCGGGATTGTTCGTGTCGACACCGAGCGCCGCTTCGGTCATACCACGGCGTCGGAGTTCGTGGAGGCTCATCGCGATCAACGCGCCGGCGATTCCGCGGGTGCGCCAGTCTCGGTGGGTCGAGATGTTCTCGGTGTAGCCACGAAGGTAACCCCGCTCGGCGTTCTCTTCGGCGCTGATGAAGCTCTTCACCTGGCCGACGATCGTGTCGCCGAACCAGGCGATCTTCCACAACGTCTCGTCGCGTTCGGGAGCCTCGATGAGCTCGATGAAGTCGGCCTCGGTCGGCTCCCTGAAGTCCCACTCACCGCGGAATGCCTCGAAGTGCGCCTCGACGATCGGGCGGATCTGCTCGCCGGTGACGGGACGGACCTCGACGCCGTCGGGCAGCGATCGCTCCGGGATGTCATCGAGCGTCGGGCGGACCAATGAGGCCCCCCACTCGGTTGCCTCGTAGCCGAGCGCCTCGAACCACTCGGCCTGCCCGGTCGCCGGTAACCCCGGTCCGGGGTGTCGGGCGTACCCGCGGAACCTCGCCAACGGCACGGCGTCGGCCCACGATCGCATCTGGGCTTCTTCTGCAGCGACGAGGGCCGTGAACAGGGCTCGCGTCAGATGATCTGGCATCGTCGGCGCGAACACGATGCAGTCGCGAACGCTGGTGCCGAGGTCCTCCCACGAGACGCGGGCGTACCCGACGGCTTCGGTTGCGTGTTCGATGATCGCGATGTCGTGGTCCGGGTCGCAGTCCTGGAGATTGGCGTATGTGAGGTCGATCTGTTCCACGGTGGGTAACTCGGAGTCGCCCATCTCGTGTCGGTACGCAGCCAGGATCTCGGCCATGGCCGGATGGTCGGCGCGGCCACGGTAGGGACGCGCCGCGTACGGTGACGGGAGCTGCATTCGGTCTGCCAGATGCATACCCCGAAACCTAATGGGGGTCGACGTTGCCTCATCGGGTGAGTTTCCGCCGGGGCGTCAAGCGGTCGGCGGCGACTTCCCGACTCGTCGAGGTTACGTCCCGACGATCTGATCGAAAACGAAGTTGTTGCGCTTCACGGTGCCCATCGAGGCGAACGGGGCGGCGGAATACTGATGGCCGGGATAGAGCACCACGTGGTCGTCGACCTTCGAGAGCCTCCGCAGGCTCTCGACCATCTGCGTCGGATCGCTCCCGGGCAGGTCGGTCCGCCCACAACCGTCGAGAAACAAGGTGTCGCCCGACACCAGACGGCCGTCGACCATGAAACATTGGCTGCCCGGGGTGTGGCCCGGGGTGTGGACCAGCGTGATCTCGATGTCGCCGACGCGTACGACATCGCCCGGATCATGAGCGACGAGATCGGTTTCGGCAACGCCGGTGGTACGAACGATCCACGGCACCTCTGCCTGCTGCACGTGGATCGGCACCGACTCGCGAGCGAGCAAGGTTGCAATGCCGTCGATGTCGAATCCCATCATCGAACCACCGATGTGATCAGCGTGATAATGCGTTGCAAGGACGCCGGAGAGCCGCAGACCATCGCTCTCGACGACATCGACGAGCTCGTTCACCGCGTAGGCAGGATCGATCAGAACACAGTCGCCCGTGACTCGATCACCGATCGCGTAGACGAAGTTCACCATCTGCGAGGCGAGGGGATCGTCGACGGCGAAGTCGCGACCGGACAGGAGCTGGCGGAAGTAGAACCGTTCTTCGACGGGTGCGCTGTCCCGATCACCAGCGTTCGGATCGTTCTTTCGATCGGCCATGGTGCGAGCGTACGCTGCGGATCATGGTGGCGCTCAGCCGGCTCAGCGAGGGCCAACCAATCATCTTCGGCGGTAATCGCGTCACGCAAGTGAGCAGCGAGCTCGCGGCGGCATTCCAGCCGGGTGACCGACTGGTGGTCGTGCAGGACAGTGGTGCGTTGTTGCACATTCCCGCAGCGGTCAGCGACCAGGTGACCGAGGCCGTGTCGGCTGCGGTGAATGCGTTCGCTGAGCTCGCCGAGGTATCCGATGAACAGATCACAGAGTTCTTCGGTGCATTTGCAGACCGACTCGATGACGAGACGACCTTCGCTGCGATCCAATTGGCGAACCGCGGCGACATCGTGCGTGCGCAAGCGATGCGACGCTCCACGACACGGCTCGAGTTGTCGGCATCGATGCGCGCCGCGATGATCGATGGGCTACGAACCTGGCAGCACGCGAAGGCGACGCGCGACGCGGTGCAGTCGTCCATCGTGCACGAAGGCTGGTCGATCGAAACCCGGCGTTCGCCGCTGGGTGTCGTCGGTTTCGTCTTCGAGGGTCGCCCGAACGTCTTCGCCGACGCAGTCGGCGTGGTGCGCACCGGCAACACCGTGGTCTTCCGGATCGGAAGCGACGCGTTGGGCACCGCCAACGCGATCGTCGAGCACGCACTCCACCCGGCGCTGGCGTCGAGCGGTCTGCCTCCGGCCACGGTTCAGTTGATCGACAGTCCGCTCCACGCCGCAGGTTGGGCACTGTTCAGTAACCCCCAGGTGGGTCTCGCCGTGGCCAGGGGGTCGGGTTCAGCCGTGGCGCAACTGGGGTCCGTTGCTCGACAAGCCGGCGTCGCTGTCAGCCTGCACGGCACCGGTGGGGCGTGGATGCTCGCCGACGCTGCGGCGGACGCTTCACGATTCGCGCTGAGCGTTCAGCATTCACTCGACCGGAAGGTCTGCAACACCCTGAACGTCTGCTGTGTCGTTCGCGAGCGGGCGGCCGACCTCGTCCCGGTCTTCGTCGACGCTGTTCGAGCCGCTGCGGCCGACCGTGACGGTCACGGTCGCATCCACGCCGACCGGCACGCGCTGGAGCACGTCGACACTGCCGTGCGGAACGAACGCGTCACGGTGCACCGTGTCGACGGAAGCCACGACGAGCCCTTCGTGTCGCTCATCGACCGTGAACGACTCGGTCACGAATGGCAATGGGAGGGTTCGCCGGAGGTCACCCTGGTCGTGGTCGACGATCTCGACGAGGCGATCGTGCTCTGCAACACTCACAGCCCACGATTCACGGTGTCGCTGATCAGCGACGACCACCGTGCCCATGACCGCGTCTATCGACTCGTAGAGGCACCGTTCGTGGGGGACGGTTTCACGCGGTGGGTCGACGGCCAGTACGCGCTCGACGCGCCGGAGCTCGGGTTGTCGAACTGGGAGGGCGGCCGGATGCTGGCACGTGGTGCAATCCTGTCCGGCGACAGCGTGCACTCGATTCGTTATCGGACAACGGTGACCGATCCGTCAACGCATCGGTGACGAGTCTGGTCTCATGACCAGATTCCGTTGATGCCGATGAGCAGGTGCACGGCGTGATCGCTGTACACACACAGGTCACCCTCGGCGCTGAGTGGAATCATTGCGCCGTTGGCGATTGCGTTCGTGGTGGCCGTGGTGTTCACATTCGACACCGCCGGGACGGTACCGCAGGGGTACGCCGTGAGGTAGCCGCCGCCGATCGCATCCACCGCGGTGAGGTTCACCGACGCAGCTTTCGCGTCCGATGGGACGCCGCGGGTGCCAGCGACCCGGAAGCGTGCGACCTTGCCTGCAGCGAGGCGATTGCCATTGGTGCCACCGTTCATGTTCGAAGCCGCCGAGCGGGTGTCGACCAGCCGAATGGGGCGAAGCGAGGTGAAGCGATAGCCGTCGCCGTCGACGAAGTACCCGGACATGTCGATGAAGATGTCGGTGTTCACGCTCGACACCACGCAGATCGTTCCGTCGGCCGAGGTCGGGACGATGGCAGAGTTGGGACGAACGTCACCGGCGTCGAAGTTGACGTTCGAGACCTCAGAACCGTTCTGCTCACACGGGTAGGCCTGGATATAGCCGCCTGCGGCGGAATTCGCCGCCGTGATGTTGACGGCAACGGCATTCGCACTCTTCGGAGCGCCACCGGCTACGCCTTCCACCTTGATCTTGCGAACGATTCCGGCGGTCAGTCGAGCGACCCCGGCATTGCGGCTGTCGTAGAGTCGTGCGGGCTTGACCGGCATGAATCCGGTTTTGGCCGACGTCCGGAAGTAGCCGTTGACGTCGATGATGATGTCGGTGTCGACCGGAGAGAAGAGGCAGAGCTTGCCGGCCGTGAGCGGAACGACCGCCTGGTTCGCAGCGGCATGGGACCGCTTGAAGTTGAGCGTCGAGATCTCTGGCGGTGTCGCACCGCAGGTGTACACGGTGAGGAACCCGTCCGCTGAAGGTCGGTCGACGGTGAAGTTGGCGCTCACGGCAGTGGCGCCGTCGGCGTCCATGGTGACGGTTTGAGGGGTGCTGGCCTTCAGCCGCACGACCCGACGGTTCGCCCGCGAGTCTGCGTAGCGCACGGGCTTCACCGGTTCGAAAGCGGCTTTGTCACTGATCGCCTTGGTCGTCGGAGCTGGGGGCGGGGGTGTGACCACTGGGTCGGGGAGCGGTGCGTTCGGGTC
>JBBKWQ010000206.1:0-4559 GCA_037969115.1 Ilumatobacteraceae bacterium | reverse complement strand
ACCGCCAGAAGTGCCGCAGCGCGCCAAGCCCAAGCGACTCCGGCCTGGCAAGACACATCGCGCCGAAGTCCTCAACGCACTCCCCGAGGAGCAGCGATCCATCGCCGAACTCGCCCTGCAGGGGATGCCGGCCGTACGCCAGCGGCTGAAGGAGGAGAACGCCCGTCTGTCGGCCGACGGCAAAGCCGAGATGCCCGAGGCGACCGTGATCAAGCTCGCCGAGGACCTCCTTCCGAAACTGCGAGTTGCCGAGTGGCAGGATCGCGCCGAGGCGGCGACACGGCAGATCGAACACCTCGACCTACGCGACCTCCGGAGCGTGGTCGCTGCCTCCGACGACCCGATGGTTGCCCGAGACGCGTCGACACGTCAGCTCGCGTCCGAGCTGAAAGACCTGCTGGTCAAGAAACAGGAACACGAGCTGGCACTCTGGTTGGAAGACATCGACGTCGCGCTCAACCTCGGCCGGGTCATCAGGGCGTTGCGGCTGTCGTCGCAGCCGCCGAAGGCGGGCGTGCCGTTCCCGAGTGAGTTGGCGACCAAACTGGCGGACGCGACGAACGAGTCGCTCGCTCCGACCGACGGTGCCGAGCGCTGGTCGGCTGTCCTGGAGGCTGCCGCGTTCTCGCCGATCCGTGCCGCAGTGCTGCCGGCGACCATTCCGGACCCTGTACACGCCGATCTCACGGCCACCGTCACGCGTCTCGGACCACTGCTCCCGCAGGTCGCTCTGCTGTTCGGTATCACCGTCCCCGAGAAGGCGTCCACTCCCAAACCGCTGCGACCGAACCGCAAGGACGGCAAAGACGGCAAGGGACGTGATCAGAAGCGTCGAAAGGACCGGGACCGCACCAGCGAACCCCGCGCCGACAAGTCCGGAGGACCGAAGCGTGACGGGGCGAAAACGAAAGCGACGGCGCTCCCTGTTGAAACGCCCGAGATCGGCGTGACGGCTGAGACCCCATCCGAAGAGCCGCCCACCGACCAGGCCGCCCCGCCTGTCGTTCAGGAAGCGACCGAAGCGACGACCACCGAGCAGGCTGCCCAGGACGACAGCTGACCGACGAGTGACATCGTCAGGGTCGAGCGGCAAACCGAGATGACGGCCGCTGAGCCCACCCGATGACGATCAGTCGGCGAGCAGCGTCGACGTCGTGATCAGGCGGGCCTTGATGCCCGCCCGCTCGTAGAGGTTCTTGGTGTTCCTGTCACCCGGAAGTGACTGACCTTCGAAGGTTTCGCAGCCGTCGGCGCGCGCCACCGACAGGGCCCACTCGAGGAGGGCGTCGCCGAATCCGACTTCCCGCGCTCCGGGAGTCACCCAGACCGATTCGACGGTCGCGATGCGGTCGTCACGTGTGAGTACGAGGTATCCGACGAGAACGCCATCGATGTGGCCAACGGCGACGGACTCCGAGGACACGACCGTCCAGGTCGGAGAATGTGGAGGGTGCTCCTCCAGCCATCGATCGCCACCTCGCTGACCGACCAGCGACGACCTCGCCTCGGCCTCGAGTTGGTCGAGTTGACCGAGATCGAGGTGCACGGCGACACGAACGAGCGGGTCGATCATGCCCGCCGGAGGCTCACGCGAAGATGGGACAGTCGTCGTCACCGACGGGACAACCCGGTGCATTCGGGCGCACCAGCAGGAAGCAGAGATTGCACAGTGTCTCGTCGGCCCGCTTGGGCTGGAGACCGTCGATCGCTTCACCCTGGTTGTCGCTCGCCTTCTTGGGATTCTCCTCCTCGGTTTCTTCCTCGTCGTCCTCGACGGTGACGAGGCGGTCCTTCAAGATGGTGTCGAGATCGGCTTCGACGTCGTCCGGCGATGTCATGTCGTCGTCATCGTCGTCATCGTCCGAGGCCTTGCGCTTCCGCTTCCGAGCGGGGGAATCGTCGTCGTCCTCCTCTTCCTCGTCATCGTCGTCGTCGTCATCGTCATCGATGTCGAGCTCGTCGTCATCGTCGAGCTCGTCCTCATCGACGTCGTCTTCCTTGTCGACTTCTTCCTCGTCGTCTTGCTCGTCCATGTCGGTGTCGTCGTCTGCCATCTCGTCCTCAACTCAGCGGTCGCGGCCGGATACTAGGCCCAGTCCGTTGATCCGGTGCACGACGTACATGTGACACGTGTCACATGTGGTCGCGATCGATCATTCACGAGCCGATCGACAGGCTCATGTCGGCTGTCGGCGAGCCTCCGCCCGGCGTTCGGATTCCAGGCGTTCCAACTCCGGAGCGTCCGTGGTCATGTGACGCATCGCCTCGGCAACGGCGTGATGACCGGCCCGGTCGGCGATCAACCGATGCATCTCCAATGCGACACGACGGTACGACGGGTGACCCTGCGGGGACGACCGCAGCTCGAGCATGTGGATGGCTTCGCGTGCGTTGAACTGCATGACGTATCGAAGCCGATACGCCATTGCGACGGCGTACGACGCTTGCTCGGGAAACTCCGGCCGGAGCACGTCGTGGAGCTCGGCAGACCGCGCCATGGTCTGGTCGAAGAGATCGCCCATTCCAGAATCGTCGACGAGTTCAGGGCGGGTGTAGCCGTGATTGGGACTCAGACGCTGCCACTCGATCGTCAACATGCGATGACGTTGTAGATCTCGGAACGCCCCGTAGTCGGACAGCACATCGAAGCGGTAGTCGACTCGCTCGAACGCACGCCCCGGCTTGTGTCGTCGGTTCGATCGATCACCCACGTACGCACGCACGATCGCCATTCGATCCTCGGCTCCGAGTTCGGCCACACGAGACATGAGCTGAGATTCCGAAAGATCGGACTTGCTGTAACAGATCGCTGCGATCAACTTGTTCTCGGCATCGGGGTCCCAGTCGATCAATGACACCTCGTCGACCGCCTCGACCGGCGTTCCGCCGAACAGCTGCTCGACCAGTTCCGCCGTGTCGCCGCGCGTGGTCCGCATGTACTCGCTCCACGCTCCGCCGCGGTCGGCGAGATCGACACGTCGGAGGAAGCTCGGAATGACCTTGCGGAGTTCGTGCAACATCAGATCGGCGTATTGGCGAGCTTCGGGAAGCGAGTGCGCCCGCATGCGAAGCAACAGCGACTCGAAGGCTTGGCCCGACCCGTAGATGCCGACGTTCGACAGCGAAGCCGCCGGCAACATTCCCCGCGCAGCATCGAGCGCCTTGGCCCTCGTCGCCTGGCGGTAGATGAACTCGCTGTCGTCGGGTCCGCGCTCGATCGTGGTACGCACGTGATCGGTGATCTTGCCGATCGCCACGCTGTACGCGTCGAAGATCCGGTCCATGTCACCGACGTACTTCGTGCCGTACTGGCTCGCGAGTACCTCGGGATCGCGGTAGAACCGGTAACGGCCGCCGAGGCGTGTGTCGTAGGCGATGTAGCGAGTGCTCTGTTCGAGGTAGCTCATGAGCCGACCCCACTCGAGCACCTTCGTGAGAATGTTCGATGCCTGCTCGCAGGCCAGGTGTACGCCACCGAGTTGGGCCACCGAATCGTCGCCGTAGTCGAAGAACACCCGCTCGTACAGCTCTTCGGCACGATCGAGCCCGATCGTGGCATCGATGCTGGCATCGCCCTCGACATCGAGGTCCCCGACGAACTCGTCGAGGAAGAGTCGCCTCAGGCTCTTCGGGCTGCGGCTGTAGCGGGCGAACAGCGCACCCTTCACGACCTCGGGAAGGTTGACGAGTGCGAACACCGGGCCGTCGAGGTTGGAGAAGTACCGACGCAATATGTCGGTTTCTTGCGATGTGAACTCTTCGGGCACGTACACGGTCACGGTCGCCCATGGTACGACGCAGCGACTCCTCGACCGGGGACCGCCTCGGCACTGCGGTCCTGGTCAGACGTGCAGTTCGAACGCATCGACCTCGATGGTCACCTCGAGGCGGTGCACCTTCCCGACCGGCCGGCCGTCGACGAACAACGCGAGGGGTCGATCGAAGGTCCGATCCCACCTCGATGCCTGTCGTTGTGTGATCGCCGGGTGCGGCACGTGGGTGCCCTGAGGCAACCGGCCAAAAGCCTGGGTCCGAGCCCTGACCGACATCGTGGCGTCGACCTCGATCACATCGAAGCGACCATCGTTGGGATGTGCCTTCGGTGCGACGTTCCACTCGCCGAGGTGATCGACGTTGCAGATCGCGACGATCGGCCCTCGCCACCATCCAAATCGGCCACCGCCTCGTGCGACGACGTTCGCTGCCGCGACGAAATCGTTCCCGTCCGCGCTGATCCGAAGCAGGTCGAGCGTCAACAGCTGTACGGAATGTGAATCAGCGTCGACGCTGGGGCCGCCCAGCGACCGGTGCAGGTCTCCGGATATCACCGTGGCGTCGACCCGGTCAGCACCGTCAACACGGTCGGCCGCGTACGTAGCGACGGCCTCGTCACCCGCGAGCTCGAGCAGGCTCACCGGGCGATCGACCGCTCTCCCCCACGGTGTGCCCTTCTCGATCGGCATCGATCAGCGGCCGTTCACACCGAGGACGGAACCGGTGGGTCGGACGCCGGCGGAATCGGTGTCGATGCTGTCGCTGCCGAGTCGGCGACCACGCCG
>JBBKWQ010000205.1:0-3674 GCA_037969115.1 Ilumatobacteraceae bacterium | reverse complement strand
CTGCAGGAACAGCGAGCGCAGACCCAGCTTCAGCGACCGGTCGACCCGTTCGCTCGATGTTCAGCCTCGGCGTATTCCGGAGCCGTGCAGGCCCACTACCGTGGCACCCGTGGAGCATTCTGCGACGCTGGATGAGAGCGCAGGACGCAACGGCGTCGCGATGTTCGCGCAATCAGCCGATGGCCTGTGTAATGGCGGCGACTGGTAGTGACGTGAGCTCCGGGCAACGTCACCGAGTCGTCGTGGTCGGCGGTGGATTCGGCGGCCTGTTCGCCGCATCCCGGTAGCGGCTGGTTTCTCTTCACCGGATCACTCTCCCACGGACAAACGCCGTTGCCGTCTCCGCCGCTCGGTAGCCACACCCATATTCACCGCGACTTCAGACGACGCCGCGCCGCATCGCGGCCCTTATGCCGTGCTCCATATTAGCGGCGCTGCGACGGCCACAGACCCGTCCGGGATTCGTCATTCTGCGCAAGGACAGGTGCTCCATAACGACACCCGAATGCGGATACGGTGCCACCGTCGTTCGCCCCGCCTTGGTCGTTGGGTGCGAAGCGGGAGCAGCCGAGTGCGGTTAGTCTCAGGGTTACTCTCAAAGGGTCGATTCTTCAGCTCCGAAACTCGTCTAGCAGGGATAATGCGTAGAGATGCGGAGTCCCGTCCACCTCCGCCAAGACTGTCGTGTTCAGGGCACGAAGGTTCAGCAATGGTCTCGATAGCCATGGAGCGGCGGCTGTCCGGTCAATGCCCGGTATCCGGCGTCCAGGTCCTCGCACGTGTGGTCTTTGATCGTGATGATGCCGACCGGTCGATCGATCAGGCCCCACACGATCATCTCGGCGGCCTGCTCGGAGCCGTTCTCGCTCCACTTGACCTCCTCGTGATTGCGCCAGTAGGTCCACCCTCGAAGCGCCTGGAAGTCGGCCTTGCGCTCGTCGGCCAGGTCGTGGGCGGCCCAGGCGTGGGCGGTTTCGTGCAGGATGTTCGCCGCCGTGACCTTGCCGGGGTCATTCGAGCAGATGCCGATCGTGCTGATGCCGTTGGCGTGGTGGTGCACTCCACGCCAACCGCTACACGGGGCTCGGTCGTCGCCGTGGTAGACGAACTGCAGTGGCGGGAGGTGCAGGCCCGCCTCCTCGAAGAGCTCCACGGCCCAATTCACCAGAACGGCGAAGTCGTCGGGGAGATCGACGAGTTCGACCAGTTCGGCCGGGTCGGAGCCGGCGAGGTCGGGCTGTTCCTCACTCGGCGCCGCGAACCCGAAGGTCAGGACGGACGTCAAGGCGATCACGGTGTTGGGCACGTTGTTGAACATGCAGCCACCGTCGAGGTGGCGCCTTGGTCGCTGTTGTGGGCAACTTCCGGCTGGCGGCGAATGGCTTTCGCCGACCTGTGCGACCGGATCGGTGGCCCTTAAGCGGTCGTTAAGGGCCCTGTGATCGGCTTCGCAAGAGGTCTACCGTTTGCCCGACCTCATCAGCGCGCGATGATCAAGCCATGACGTACGAAGCCAGTCCCGCGACCGAACGCTGGCTTCCCCTCGACTTCGTGGCACCCGATCGGGTCGAGCTTCCCAGCGCGGGTCTTCACCTCCGACCGATCCACCCGGACGACATCGAGATGGACATGATCGCCGTCATGGGCTCCCGCGACCGGCTGTGGTCGATCTTCGGACCGGCCTGGGGGTGGCCGCCCGCTGACATGACCGTCGAGGACGACCTCGCGGAACTCGTTCGCCACGCAGACGAGATGACCCGCAACGAATCGTTCAACTACGCACTCTTCGACGAGCGCGAAACTGCGCTGCTCGGCTGCGTGTACATCGACCCGCCCGAACGCGTCGGAGCCGACGCCGAGATCTCGTGGTGGACGGTGAACGAGCACGCCGATGGTCCGGCCGGTCAGGCGCTGGACGACTTCGTCCCCGCATGGATCGCAGCGGAGTGGCCGTTCGTTGCACCCCGCGCCATCGGCCGCGACCTCACGTGGACGGAGTGGCTGGCGCTCGAGGAGATCTGAGAACTCATCCCAATCGTGAAGATTCTTGATGCTTTGTCGGTCCGGGAACCACGGTGGGGGACCTTCGGTGCCGAGGAAGCCACGCATGGTGTCCGCGGACGACGCATTGCTTCCCTTCGCAACGAATGGCGTCTAGTTTCGCTCGGGGCCGGATGACCGGTCGGCGGAAACGACACAAGGGGAAACAATGTTCAACAAGAAGAAGCTGGCGACAGGCGTCGTCATCGCAATCGCGGCATCCGGAGCCGGCGTCGTCGCCAGCGCGACCTACAACGCCGTGACGACATCGGGATCGGGCAGCGGTGCAGCGGCACTGTCCTGCCCGGGCGGCATGACCCGACTCGGCCACGCGTTCGACGAGAACACCTCGGTGTTCCCCGGTGACCCGGCGATCCACATCAGCGATGAATACACCGTCGCCGTCGACTTCTTCAAGGTCGAAGACATCGACACCGGCGCGCACGCCGGCACCCACATCGACGTGCCGGCCCACTTCATCGAAGACGGGCGCACACTCGACGAGCTGGCCGCTGAGGACTTCGTGTGGCCGGCATACAAGATCGACGTGCGGGGCATGACGCTCGTCAACAACCAGCTGAGCAAGCAGAACATCAGGGACTACGAGGCCGTCCACGGAAAGATCAAGCGTGGCTCACTGGTGATCCTCCAGACTGGTGCGGAGGAGTTCTTCGGTCTCGACGGAGTAGGCGATGAGCGCGTCGTCGACACCGACGACAACGCCGACAACATCGACGACTTGTTCGTGTTCGACAACCCAGGGTTCTCCGGCGCTGCCGTGCAGTGGTTGTTCAACGCACGCAAGATCGACGGCGTCGGCTCTGACGCATACGGCCCGGACGCCGCGAACGACGCGGACTTCGACGCGACGTACACGGCACTGGCCAACGATGGCATCGCACTCGTGGCGCTCGCGAACGTGGATTCGTTGAGCGTGCGTGGCGACGTGATCGTCGCCTCTGCCGTGAACCTGACCGAGGGGTCGGGCTTCTCGACCGATCCGCTGGCCTGCCACGGCCGTCGCTGATCACCTTCGATCACTCGGATTCGAGCGACCCGTCCCGACACCGGGGCGGGTCGCTTAGCGTCCGTGGCCCTCTCGGCGACGATTCGTTCAGCCGAACTCGCCGAGTCTGCCGGCCGCGTACTCCGCTTCGAGTTCGTTGATCATCCGATCGACCAGCGGCATCGAGAAGAACAATTCGAGATCGACTTCCGCGTCGGGCTCGACCGCTCGCTCGAGCTCGGTGCGGATCTCCTCGATCGCCCGGTCCCGCGCCTCGGTGTCCTCCGCGGTGTCGTCAGGGTGTGTCCGAGCGGTGCGCAGCGACCCAGCGGTGCGTTCCCAGTCATCGAGCGATTGCAACAGCACGGCGCGGTGCAGCTCCGGGGTGAAATACACCGTGGCGACCGTGCGATACAGCGCAACATCGGCCGCGGTGAGGCGCGTGTCGTCGTTCCACTCCTCAGGTCCTCTGCGTGAGAACAGTTCGTTGCGCAGTTGCCGCTCCGCGTCCGCATCGGCGCTCAGATCGGCGACCGTGAGCGGCTCCGGGTCGCCGCCGCCGCACCCGACAGCTCCGAGAGTGATCGCGACGGCGACGCATGCGGACAGGCGCCACCTTCGATTCGTG
>JBBKWQ010000204.1:0-4541 GCA_037969115.1 Ilumatobacteraceae bacterium | reverse complement strand
GGATGAGGCTGAATGAATTCCGCGATCTCGTCGACCGATGCTTCCCAGTTGACCGCGAGGTATCCGGCTGCGAGCTGCTCGGTGACCCACGGCCCCACCATGTGGACCCCGAGTACCTGACCGGCGGTTCCGTCGGCGTTCTTCTTGGCGATGACCTTCACCATGCCTTCGGTCTCACCGATGATCTGCGCCCTGCTGTTGAATCGGTAGGGGTGCTTGCCGACGACGACGTCGAGTCCGGCCGCCTTCGCGGCGTCCTCGCCGGGTCCGGCCCAGGCGACCTCCGGATGGCAGTAGATCGCCCACGGCACCCGGTCGTACATCACCGGCATCGGCGCCTCGCCGAGCAGGTGCTTCACGACGAGGATCGCCTCGGCGTACCCGACGTGTGCGAGTTGCGGGGTATCGATGAGGTCGCCGATCGCGTACACACCGGCCTCGCCGGTGCGACAGAACTCGTCGACCGAGACGAAGCCGCGAGGGTCGACCGCTGCTGCGGTTCCGTCGAGCCCGAGCTGATCGGAGAACGGCCGGCGGCCGACGGACACGATGACGGCGTCGACCTCGACCGATTCGCCCTCGCCGAACGCCACGACCGTGCCACCGCTGCCCGTCGGCGTATGACCCGTGACGTTGACGCCGGTCTTGATGGCGATCTTCTTCTGCTTGAAGCTCTTCACCACCACGTTGGCGACGTCGGCGTCGAGACCCGGCAGGATCTTGGGCAATCCCTCGAGAATGGTGACCTCGGCACCGAGGTCGGCGAAGGTCGACGCGAACTCGCATCCGATCGCGCCGCCACCGATCACGGCGACTCGTGCGGGCACGTGGTCGAGATCGAGCACCTCGTCGCTGGTCATGATCGGACCACCGATTTCGAAGCCGGGAATGGTGCGGGGTACCGACCCGGCGGCAAGAATGACGTGAGTGCCGACGATGGTGGCGGAGCTACCGTCGTTCATCGCCACCGCGACCGTGCGGCCGGCGCCGAGCGAACCCACGCCGTTGAAGACCTCGACCTTGCGGCCCTTGCACATCGCCGCGATACCACCGACCAGGCCGTTGACGATCTTCTGCTTGCGCTGTTGGGTGACCGCGAAGTTGACCGTCGGTGATGTGGACTCGATGCCGAAGTCGGCCGAGTGCTCGACGTGGCGCTTGACGGCAGCGGTCTCGAGGAACGCTTTCGCGGGGATGCAACCCCTGTTGAGACAGGTGCCGCCCAGGGCATCTTTCTCGACGAGGGCGACGGACAGACCGGCCGAAGCGGCGTACAGAGCCGCGGAATACCCACCGGGACCGCCGCCGATGACCACGAGATCGAAGGAATCACTCATCGGGACGACACCGTATCGCCCCTACCGAGCGGTAATGACATACGCCGAGCCGCACGCACTCACGGCTGGTCGAGGACCCACCTGAGCTGTTGATCGCCCCGCTCGTAGAAGAGCACCCTCGACCTCCCGTCGGCGAGCGACACGTCGAACACGAGTGTGCACCGTGCAGGCTCCACCGATGTGGCCCCACAGGTTCCGGAATGATCGCGTGAGCCGCGGCCGGAGGCGATCAGGCGGAATCCTTCGTCACCGTCCCGATCTTCGACGCCACCGATCTCGACATCGACCGAGAGCAGCATGACGGAGTCGGACTGTTGCTCGCTCGCGCCGAGCACGGTCACGGTCATGTCGCCCACTTGGGCGGCTTCACCGATCGGTGTGGCCGGTTCGAGTTCGTCGCTCGTGCTGAGCTGAAACAGGAAAACCGCTCCGGCGAACATGATGGCAACGCCGCAGCCGAGAGCCAACAGCAGCAGTGTTCGGGTCTTCATCGCTGCCGCAGGCTACGACCAGATGACGCGACGCCACCGGTATCGGCGGTCAAAGGATGTCGCCGCGTAGAAACGATTGCGAAAGGATGCCGGCGACGAAGCACGCCGAGAAGTCACCGCCGGTACGTTGTTCGCATGATCCGTCGTCTCGTTCCCGTCCTGCTCGCACCGCTGGTGCTGGTGGCGTGCGGCAGCCCGGCGGCCGAGCAAGCAGACCGGACGTCATCACAGACCTCGATCGCGAGCCCCGACGCCAGCTTGGTTGCGGCCGACGAGGGCGCGGACGACACCGCGCCGTCGACCGAAGCGGACGGTTCGACCGCATCCACCGAACCGGCAGCTGACCTCGAGACATCTGCCGACGTGGTCGTTCCGGCGGCGCTCGACTTCACCGCACCCCTCTTGGGTGGTGGGCAGTTCGACGGAGCGTCAGCGGCGGGGAAACCCCTGGTGCTCTGGTTCTGGGCGCCGTTTTGAAGCACCTGCAACCGTGAAGCCCCCTCGGTCGAGGAGGCAGCAAAGAAGTACGAAGGAGTGGCCGACTTCGTCGGTGTGGCCTGGACCGGCAGCGACGAGGACTTCCAGGAATTCGTCGACAAGTACGAGCTCAGCTTTCCCACCATCAGCGATGACGCGGCCAACATCTACAACCGGTTCGGGATTCCCACCCAGCCGGCACTCGTGGTGATCGATCCGAACGGCGAGTACGAGACGCTGTTCGGTGCCGTCGATGAGTCGATCTTCGACATGGTGATCGAGGGATCACTCACCTGATCGACCGCGCTCACGCTGCGGTGCGGCTCAGTCGCCAGATGATGCAGTGCCGAAGCAGGCCTCGACGCGTTCGAGGTACACCGCGTCCTCGAACTCGTTGAACCAGTTGCGGCCTTCGAAGCAGTTGAGCACGTCGACCTCCCAGGGAACGAAGAACGAGTCGATTTGCTCTGAGGAGACGAGTTCGTCGAAACAACCCGATGCGTCTGCGAGCAGCGTGGTGAACTCCTCGTCGCTGAGTTGCGAGTACCCGCCGCTCCAGTACAGGTCGGACAGACCACATTCCGGGTAACGCAGCTCGACCGGTACCCAACTGTCGGGGTCGAGTTCGAGCTCAGCGCCGAAGCAGGCGATCGCCGCGTCGACGTCGACGATTTTCCAGCACTCGCTCGCATCGGTGGGTACGTCGACTTCGAGAGGCGCCGTGCCGGGCTCGTCAGGGACCACCTCGAGTTCGGTCGACCCGTCGACCTGCAACGCGTCGTCGACGATCGTGTCGAGTTCCTCGGAAAACATCCCGGGATCGAACATGCCGCCGGTGATCTCGTTGCCGAACCACTCGATCGCCGGTGGGATGAGTGCGACGATCTCGCGAATCTCGTCGGCATCGAGTGCACGGAGCACCGTGAGGTAGACGTCGACGTAGGTGCCGATCGGGCTGACGTACCACTTGCCGTCGAACTCCCGCACCGTGATACCGATCGGGCCGATGTCGTTCAGGGCCAACTCGACACGGTCGACGAGGTCGGCGATCGGTTTGGCGTCGGCGAAGAAGTCGTCGAGTTCGGCGCTCACGGATTGAACGGCATCGCAGAGATCGAACGTTTCGCCGTCGGCGGACACGATGGCACATCCGTTGCGATATTCGAGCGAGAACGGCACTCCTTCGGCCACGCCTTCGATTGCGAGCGTCTCGATGGCGACGGTCCGGCGATTCCCGCTCCCGGTCGTGCTGTACTCCGCTTCTTCGAGGCTCCATTGCAGTGGAACGCCGGTGAGCTCACTCTGCGCCTCGTCGAGGAACAGCGGGGCGTACCGCTGCAGCGCTTCGGCCTCGCCGGGGTTCAGCGTCGCGATCATGTCGGACAAGTTCAGGTCGATCACGCTCTTGAACAACAGGTCGACGGCTTCCTCGGGGCTGTCGCCGCCGATCGGGGTGAGTCCGGTCACCGGAATCTCGCCGAGACCGACTTCCTGTCGTGCGAACTCCGCCGCCGTGTACATCATGCTGAAGTACCAGCGACCGTCACGTTCGACGGCTGTGAACTCGGTGTCGATTGCTTCGCTGCCGCTCCCGCTCATCTGCGAGCGGTCGGGCGACGGCACCTCGAGAATCGCGGCGACGTCGTCGATCATGTTGCCGATCGGCAGTGCTTCGCCGTCGACGGTCGCTGTCATCAAGCCCGAGATCGCGACGTTGGAGATGTCGTCGACATTGGTGGGCCGCACGATCACCGCCTCGTTCTCGATGTCGAGGTCGACACCTGCTATCTGCGACAGGTCGGCGGCCGGACTCAACAACTCGAGCCGGATGAATTCGTTCACGAAGTCGACGGCGGACTCACGGAACAAGTCGCGTTCGCCGGGCAGCATCACGTCGATGAGACCGAGCATGTCTTCGTTCTCGACCGACTGCATCATGGCGAGCCCGAGTGCTTCTGGTGAGTCGGCTCCGCCCTGGTTCGAGCCGGCGAAACTCGACACGGCGAACACCGACGCGGCTCCGACGGCCAGGAGCCCGGCGACCAGACCGCCGACAGCAGTTCGCGAGCGACGCTGCTTGACCGGCCGCGAAACGGGTTCGACCGCCAGTTCCGGCTGCGGAAGTGAGCCGGAAGCGAACGCCGGCTGCTGAAACGGTGCCGCCATTGCAGGCGGCAACTGTGGGGGTGGTGATGTCGGTGGTGCTGATGGTGATGAAGACGGCGGGGCCGACGGC
>JBBKWQ010000203.1:0-2711 GCA_037969115.1 Ilumatobacteraceae bacterium | reverse complement strand
TGGAGTCGGCTCATGGGCAATGACACCAAGTTCGTGACCGGCACCGACGAGCACGGCCTGAAGATCCAGCAGGCGGCCGAGGCCGACGGCGTCTCGCCACAGGAGTTCACCGACCGCATCGCTCCGAAGTTCGCCGCGGCATGGGACAAACTGAACATTGCCAACGACGACTTCATCCGGACGACCGAGCAGCGCCACAAGGACGCCGTCGCCGAACTGCTGCAACGGTGCTACGACGCAGGCGACATCGAACTCGACACGTTCGCCGGCAAGTACTGCGTGGGTTGTGAGGAGTACTACTCCGACGACGAATTGGTCGAGATCGACGGCACGCCCGACTGTTGCCCGATCCACCAGCGGCCGGTCCAATACTTCGAGGAGGAGAACTACTTCTTCCGCCTCAGCCGATTCGAGGACCGTCTGCTCGACTGGTACGCGAGGCACCCGACCGCTCTCACGCCAGAGCACCGCGGCAACGAAGCGTTGGGCCTGATCCGAGGCGGGCTGCGCGACTTCTCGATCAGCCGCACCTCGCTGGAGTGGGGTATCCCGCTCCCGTGGGACGACAAGCACGTCACGTACGTCTGGTTCGACGCACTGACCAACTACCTGGCGGCCGTCGGCTTCGGATCCGATGACGAGGACTACACCGATTGGTGGCCGGCTATCCACCTGATCGGCAAGGACATCGTACGACAGCACTGCGTGTACTGGCCCGCGATGCTGATGTCAGCCGGGGTGGAACTGCCGAAGCGGTGGGCGATCGGAGGGTGGTTGCTCAGCGGTGGCGAGAAGATGAGCAAGTCATCGGGCAACGCCGTCAACCCGCTCGATCTGATCGACGACATCGGCCTCGACGGATTCCGCTACTACGTGCTCGCCGAGACCGCGTACGGCAGCGACGGCGACTTCACCTACGAGGGCCTTGTCGGCAAGTACAACTCCGACCTGGCGAACAACTTGGGCAACCTCGCCGCCCGTGTCGCCACGGTTGTTGCGAAGAAGTGCGGCGGCGTGGGCACCGCTCCTGACCCCGATAGCGCGCTCGGCGATGCGGCACGTACCGCCTTCACCGACACGGCGAAGTTCTGGGAGGACCTCCAACCCAGCCGAGCGCTCGACGCCACATGGGGACTGATCCGCGCCACGAACGGCTATCTCGAACAGAACGAGCCGTGGAAGTCCGAGCCCGGCGCGGCTGTGGACACGGTGATGGGTGACGCCTTGGAAGCGCTGCGAATCGTCGCGATCCTCTGCTCGCCGGCGATGCCCGACACCGCGCAGACCGTCTGGGAACGGATCGGCATGCCTGGCCTGGTCGAGGACCAACGCGTTCCCGACGCCGCCGCCTGGGGCCAGTACGCAGCCGGCAACGAGGTCGTCAAGGGCGACCCGCTCTTCCCGAGAATCAAGTTGTGAGCATCCCTCGCTACATCGACAGCCATTGCCACATCCATGACGAACGGATCCCCGACGGACCGGACGGAGCGGTTGCTGCGGCGGCCGAGATGGGCGTCGACATCCTCGTCACCGTCGGTTGCGACCGCGCGACGTCGCTCGCTGCGATCGAGCTCGCCGCGCGTCATGACAACGTGTTCGCCACCGTCGGGTTGCATCCGCATGATGCGAAGAACGGCACGGAGTCGATTGTCGATCTCCTCGACACGCCGGGGATCGTCGGCATCGGCGAGGCCGGACTCGACTACTACTACGAGCACTCTCCACGCGATCAGCAGCGACAGGTATTCGCCGAGCACATCCGCCTCGCGCACGAGCACGACCAGACGCTGGTGATCCACACGCGAGACGCGTGGGACGAAACATTCGAGATTCTCGACGCCGAAGGCACCCCGGAACGCACGATCTTCCACTGCTTCACCGGCGGACCGCACGACGCTGAACGCGGCTTGGAGCGCGGCATCTATCTGTCATTCTCGGGCATCGTCACGTTCAACTCGGCCAAGCAGACGCAGGAGGCAGCACTGCTCTGCCCGAGCGACAGGATGCTTGTGGAGACCGACAGCCCGTACCTTGCTCCGGTCCCGCACCGCGGCAAGCAGAACCGACCCGCGTGGGTACCTCACGTCGGCCAGTTCCTCGCCGACCTGCGCGACGAGCCCGTTGCGGACGTCGCCGCCGCCACGGTCGCTGCCACCCACGCCGCGTTCGGCCACCGCCTCACTCCGACACCCGCCTGACCACGCCCGTCCCGGCACCCGCGTGTCCAGGCCCCACCACGCCCGGTCCTGGCACCGGCGTGACCAGGCCCTGAGGATCGGGCGAAGCGGCTGACGGATAGCCTGCGAAGCGGGCAACAACCATGGCTTTCGAGGACTCCGACCGACGACGCACGAGCGTGCTGCTGATCCTCACGATCATCGCTCTGCCCGTGATCTTCTTCGTGATACGAGGCGACGACGCCGTCGAGGAGGCGGGAGTCGATCCGTCCACGGGCGAAGTCATTCCGGCTGACGACGACACGATGGTCGCCAGCGACAACGGCCCGAGCCGACCACCTCTCGTCGCAGCCGATGCCGAACCGACATTCCTGGACGGGCCCGCTGCGGACCCGAACCCCGGGGTCGCCGAAATCGCCGTCCCCGCACGACCCGAAACAGCACCCCTCCGGCTGACGGCGAGCTATCGCAGCACGGTCTCCGGTCAACGGACCTGCCTCGTGCGGGAGCTCGACTCTGGTCTGTCGGTGACCG
>JBBKWQ010000202.1:0-3787 GCA_037969115.1 Ilumatobacteraceae bacterium | reverse complement strand
GACCACGGCGGGTGCGAGCCAGGCCGCGCCGACGATGACGCGGCGACGGCCCAGCCGGTCGGCGATGAACGCCGCAGGAATCGCGATCACGATGCCGGCTCGCACGACGCTGCCGGCATCGCCGACCCCGCCGTCGCCGATGCCGAACTCGTCGGCGGCGAACTCGGCCGTCTGGCTGAAGATGGTGTTGATGAACGCCGAGGCCATCGACGCGGCTGCGAGCAGCCCGAGCACCAACACCTGGCGTTCGTTGAGACGGTCGGGAGGTGTCCACCATGGCATCGACGTGCCGGCAGGTGAGCCCGGGCGATGCCAACGACGGCCCACGAGCATCCGGATCGGGAGCGCGAACAGCCAGTTGAACCACGGGATCGAGAGCCGGAAGGTCGTGACCTCCACCAGTTCGTCGCCGTCGACGCTCACCGAGCGCTCGTAACTGCTGAACGGCCCATCCGCTTGCATGAACACGTCGTCGACCCGATACTCGAGCACGAGATCGTCACGTGGTTGCTGGAGAACGGCCAGCGTGTCGGGTTCGTTCGGCCACCTTCGAGTGACCGTTCGACCGCCAGAGAGCACGGGCGGAGCATACTGTGGATGTGAATCAGCCCTTCCTGCCCACCGACGACGAGCCGTCCATCTCGATTCGGCATGCCGGCGAGCTGCGCGGTGAGGTGGTCGTTCCGGGCGCCAAGAACTCGGTGCTCAAGTTGATGGCCGCAGCCCTGCTCGCCGACGGCACGTTCGATCTCACCAACGTGCCCGAGATCGCCGACGTCGGGATCATGGGCGACCTGTTGACAGCGATCGGACTCACGATCGAACGGCCCGAGGCCGGACGATTGCTCCTCACGAATCACGGTGACCTCACACCGATCGCCCCGTATGAACTGGTCGAACGCATCCGCGCTTCCATCAACGTGCTCGGTCCATTGCTCACGCGGTGTGGTCGGGTTCGGCTGTCGATGCCCGGTGGCGACGACTTCGGTGCACGACCGATCGACATGCACGTGGCCGGCCTCGAGGCGATGGGCGCGGCGTTCAAATTCAGCCACGGTTACCTCGAAGCGTTCGCCGACCGCCTACACGGGGCCGATATCGCGTTCGACTTCCCGAGCGTCGGCGCCACCGAGAACCTCATGACCGCCGCGGTGTTCGCCGAGGGTGTCACCACCATCACCGGCGCCGCCCGCGAGCCGGAGATCGTCGATCTGTGCGACTTCCTCGTCTCGATGGGCGCCCAGATCGATGGCATCGGCACGTCCACGCTCACGATCACCGGGGTCGATCGCGGCGATCTGCACGCATGTGCTCATCGCACCGTGCCCGACCGCATTCAGGCCGCCACGTACCTCGCCGCTGTCGCCGTGGCCGGAGGTGAACTCCAGGTCACCGGAGCGCGTCCGGAACACATGGACATGCTCCTGGCCCGATTCGGCGACATGGGGCTCGAGATGGTGTCGAACGACGGTGGCCTCCACGTGACCTCGCCGGGGCGGCTTCGCTCGATCGATGTCGCCACGTTGCCGTATCCGGGTATCGCCACCGACTACAAACCCTTGATCATCACGATGCTGTCGGTCGCCGAGGGGGTCGGCATCGTGACCGAGAATCTCTATCCGGGTCGGTTCCGATACGTCGAGGAGCTCCAGCGGTTGGGCGCCGATATCCGCACCGACGGCCACCACGCGGTGATTCGGGGCGTTCCGCGCCTGTCTGGGGCACCGGTGCGGTCACACGACATACGCGCCGGCGCGGCCATGGTGGTGGCCGGGCTCGCCGCCGAGGGCGTGACCACGATCACCGGGGTGCATCACATCGACCGTGGCTACGACGACCTGGTCGGCCGACTACGCGCCGTCGGCGCCGACATCGTCCGATCCGACTGAATGTCCCACCGAGTCGCCGGATTCCGACTCTGCGGCGTTCTCCACGCGCTTCTTCGCAACCGCCAGGAGCGCGATGATCACCACGATCGGTGCCGAGACCAGCAGGATCTCGTCCCAGCCGCCCTCGTGGGCGAAGAACGCACTGAACAGCTCCATATCTCGAAATCGTAGGCCGTTCGCTGATTGAATGGTCGGTGAGATGCTTGAGCAAGTCGAAGCGACCATCGAAGTGATCCGCCCGGCCCTCCAGGCCGATGGCGGCGACATCGTGCTCCTTGGAGTCGACGAGGCGACCGGCGTGGTGTCGGTGCAGTTGACCGGGGCGTGTGGCACCTGCCCCGTGTCCACGCAGACCCTCAAGGGCGGCATCGAGCGGATCATGCGTGACCGCGTCGACGGGGTGACCGAGGTGGTCAACGTCGACGAGGCCGTCGTTTGAGTGTTGGTCGCGCTCACGGAGTGGGCGCACCATGACCAGGAAGCAGCGGCGAAATCAATCGCCCGAGGAGCTGTTCGAGCACGCTCGTGCAGGCGATCGGGCCGCACTGGCGCGGTTGCTGTCGCTCATCGAACGCGGCGGCGAGCCCGGTCGGGCGGTCGGGCGGATCACACACCCGCTCAGCGGCGAGGGATACACGGTGGGGCTCACCGGTGCTCCCGGTTCCGGCAAGAGCACGCTGACCTCGGCCCTGATCGGACATCTCCGTGGCCGCGGGCTCGACGTCGCTGTGCTCGCCATCGACCCGTCGTCGCCGTTCACCGGGGGAGCGATTCTGGGCGATCGGGTGCGAATGCAGGATCACGCGACCGACCCGGGCGTCTTCATCCGCTCGATGGCAACTCGGGGTCACCTCGGTGGGTTGTCGCTCGCCACGCCTGAAGCAGTTCGGCTCCTCGATGCCGTCGGGCGCCGATGGATCCTGGTCGAGACGGTCGGCGTGGGACAGGTCGAGGTCGAGATCGCCGGAAAGGCCGACACCACGGTCGTGGTCGTGAACCCGGGCTGGGGCGACAGCGTGCAGGCGAACAAGGCGGGTCTGATGGAGATCGCCGATGTGTTCGTGATCAACAAGGCCGACCGGAACGGCGTCGATCAGACCCGTCGCGACCTCGAGCAGATGCTCGACCTTTCGGATCTGCCGCACGACTCGTGGCGGCCTCCGATCGTGCCGACCGTGGCAAATGCCGGCGACGGCGTCACGGCGCTCTGGGACGCGGTTGCGGCGCACCGAGCATTTGCCGAGTCGTCGGGCCAGCTCGAAGCCCGACGCACGTACCGCATGCGAGAGGAACTGCGTGAAATCGTGGCGAACCGCTTGCAGGAACGCGCTCGCGAGATCTGCACCGGTGCCCGATGGGATGAGTTGATCGACGGTGTCACCGGTCGGACGGTCGATCCGTGGACTGCGGCCGACGAGATGCTCGCACCCGTTCAAGCCTGAGAGCACACTCGTCGAGCATCTCGATGAGCGTCGCCGGACCGGGCCGGCCGCGTGACCGCCATCGTTCCGCCGTTGCTCGTGCACGGGCGGGTTCGAGCCCGCGCCTGAGCGCCGACTCCAGTGCCAGTCGTGTGGCTGCCTCACCGGCAGCTGCGCTGAGCAGAGAGAGCGTCGAGGCGACCGTGAGCACGGGAATCGAGTCGACGATCGTGACGTCTGCTGGGGTCAGGCCGCGTGTGAAGTGAGCGATCGCGGGTGGCCGTACCTTCGGCCATGCGCCCTTCCGCGCGAGCACGTTCACCGGTTCGTGGCGGGCGAAGCCGTCGAGGCCGTGGAGCCGTGCCGCAGCTCCGTGTGAGATGGCGGTGCATCCGGGGCTCAGCGCCGCAATCATTGCCGCCTGATGCCACGTGGACGGCGCACAGCTGGCGACCAGCACAGTGCCGTTCGCCCGGA
>JBBKWQ010000201.1:0-7433 GCA_037969115.1 Ilumatobacteraceae bacterium | reverse complement strand
GGCCAGGTGTGTCCGACGAGCACGATCGCGTTGCCGGGCGCCATGAGGGCGCTGGTGACGACGCAATCGGCGTCGGGCACCGCCGCGACGGCCGTGATCACCAGCGTGGGCGGCACGGCATGGCGCTCGCCGTCGGAGCCGGTGTACTCGTTGTTGAGGGAGTCCTTGCCCGACACGAACGGCGCCCGGTATGCCATCGCCGCGGCACAACAGCCATCGACGGCGGCCACGAGTTCGCCGAGCGTGCTCGGTCGGCGCGGATCTCCCCACGAGAAGTTGTCGAGGAGCGCCGTCTGGTCGGGGTCGCCACCCACCGCGACGACGTTCCGCATCGCCTCGTCGACGGCCGCGTACGCCATCGCTTCGGGATCATGCATGCCATACCAAGGGTTGACGCCGATGCCGATCGCGATGCCGCCCGTGTCGGTGGGCTCGGCAATCACCACGCCGTCGGCGGGCGCGTCGGCCATCTTCCCGACGAGGGGTCGCACGACGGTGGATCCGAGGATTTCGTGGTCGTAGCGGTGGAGGATGGCGGCCTTCGATGCGATGTTGGGATGTGCCAGCAGGGCGAGCAACGTTGCTGCCGGATTGTCGACCATCCGGCTGGTCGCGTCTGCCCGGTTCGGTGTGGGCATCACAGCGGTCATCTGGCGTTGTGGACGTCCGTCGTGCAGGAACGCGGTATCGAGGTCGAGCACGACGTTGCCGTTGCTGCGAACCGTGAGACGTCCGTCGCCCGTGAACGTCCCCACGTCGGCCATCTCGACGCCGAAGTACTCACATCGCTCGGCGATCTCGGCGATTTGGTCAGGGTGAACCGAGATGACCATGCGCTCCTGGGCCTCACTCAACCAGATCTCCCACGGTGCGAGACCGGCGTACTTGAGCGGAACGAGGTCGAGATCGACGTCGGCGCCGGTGACCTCGGCCATCTCGCCGATCGCCGACGACAGACCCCCGGCGCCGCAGTCGGTGATGGCGGTGTAGAGGTCTTCTGCGCCGACGAGCACGTCGATGAGCAGTTTCTCGGTGATCGGGTCGCCGATCTGCACGCTGGCACCTGCGACTTCGCCCGTGGTCGCGTCCATGGTGAGCGACGAGAAGGTCGCGCCACGGATGCCGTCACGACCGGTTCGCCCGCCCAGGACGATGCAACGGTCGCCGGCGTGTGGTCCGTCGTGGATCTCGCGGATGGGGGCCGACCCGATGCACCCGGCATAGACGAGCGGGTTGGTGGTGTACCCGCTGTCGTAGAGAATCGCGCCTGCGACGGTGGGCAACCCGATCTTGTTGCCGTAGTCGGCGACGCCGTCGACCACACCCTGACGGATGCGCAGCGGATGAAGCGCGCCGTCGGGTACGTCGGTGAGCGGAATGTCGGGATGACCGAAGCACAAGATGTCGGTGATGGCGATCGGACGGTGTGCCGCACCGAGCACGTCGCGGATGACACCACCGACTCCTGTGTTGGCCCCACCGAAGGGTTCCACCGCCGAGGGGTGATTGTGGGTTTCGGCCTTGAGCGCGAAGGTGATCTCGCCGTCGAAGGTGACGATGCCTGCGTTGCCGACGAACGCCGAACGCACGAACGCGGCGTCGATCGCGTCGGTGCTCTGCTGGAGCATGTTGATGAGCGGCGGTCGATCCTCGCCGTCGTCGGTCGTCAGGGCCGCCCTGAAGGTCTTGTGGGAGCAGTGTTCACTCCAGGTCTGGGCGATGGTTTCCAGTTCGACATCGGTCGGGTCTCGCCCCTCGTCCGCGAAGTGTCGTTGGATCTCGACGAGCTCTTCCGGGTCGAGCGCCAACGAACGCTCCTGGCCGATTGCGGCGAGCTGGTGCTCGGTCGCGTTCCGCAGAGTGATGACCTCGGCTGGTGAGATGCTGGCCTCGGCGGGTGTCATCGTCGGCTCGATGCGACCGGACGACCATCGTTCGATGATCGGGTTGGCGACGACGCGCCTGACGATTTCGTCGGCCTGTTCAGGTGTGACCGTTGACGTGAATTCGACGCGCCGACCCGTGGCAGTGGCCGTGAGCGGGATGCCCAGACGTTGTGCCGCCGATGCCAGGGTCTCGGCCGCTCCGTCGGTGACGCCGGCGTGAAACGTGATCTCGATTCCCGGGCCGGTGGGTGGCGACCACGATCCCTGCTGGAGGAGTGGATCGACGAGGAACGCATGCATGGCCGTGAGCTGGTCGGACGTGATGTCGCCGCCGATGAACAGCACGTCGGCGATCTGAACGTCGTCCTCGTCGTGCAGTGGCAGCCCCAGTTGACGGGCCGCTCCTGCGATCGCCCCGCGTCGCGGGTCTGGGTCGATCGAACGGATTGTCAGACGATGTCCCGCGGCCACTCCGGCGACCCTACGAACGTCGGGGGCGAACGCTCGCCCGATTGAACGAAATATTCACGATTGTCGACATTTCTCGCCGAACGAACGGAATATGACACGCTGAACGCATGAGTGAGACGACACCCGTGACCCGACTGGTGTTGGTGCGCCACGGCGAATCACAAGTCACTGTGCAGAGGGTAATCGGTGGACCGCTCACCTGTAGCGGCTTGTCCGAACTCGGGCGAGACCAGGCAGAGCGACTTCGCGACCGATTGGCGAACGGGGGCGAGGTGCGTGTCGATCACCTCTACTCGAGTGCCTATCCGCGCGCGCTCGAAACCGCCGAGATCATTGCTCCGGCGCTCGATCGCACGATGCAGGTCGAGGAGGGATTCGGCGAGCACGACCCCGGGCCGGAGTGCGACGGGCTTTCCTTCGGCGACTTCGTCGACCGACATGGCGCGCCGGACTGGTCGTCGAATCCGTACGCGATCACCTTCCCGGGTGGCGAGACCGTGGGCGAGTTCCACCTTCGGGTCGGCTCGACGCTCACGGCCGTGCTCGCTCGGCATCCCGGCGACACCGTGCTGATCGTGTGCCACGGCGGGGTGATCGACGCGTATCTGAGGATGGCACTGCGGACAGCCTCGACCGGCGTGTTCGAGATCCAGACGACCAACACATCGTTGACCGAGCTCGCCCTCGTCCAGCCGGGCCGATGGCGGCTCGTCCGGTACAACGATGCCGGTCATCTCGTCGGTCTGCCGCGCGAGACAGCGCGCACATGAGCGAGAACGCCACGATCGCGGTCACCAGGATCACGGCGTGACGTCGTACGTCGTCGTCGGGGCCGGAGCGGCCGGAGCGGTCATCGCCTCCCGGCTCAGCGAGCACGCACAACACGACGTGACCCTGGTCGAGGCCGGGCCCGATCGTGCCGAGTCGCCCGCGACCGTCGACTTCCTCGCAGCACTCCACATGGCAGGGCGCACGTTCGACGATCTCGAGGCCGTCCGCGTCGCCGGTACTGCTCCGAAGCGTTATCTCGCCGGCAGAGGCGTCGGTGGCTCATCGCTGGTGAACGGCCTGATCGGGATCGAAAGCGGCCCGTTCCGCCACGCTCATCTGATTCCGACCGAGATCATCGACCGTTCGGCGTGGGGAAGTGTGTGTACCGCGTTGGTCGACGCATCCTCGGTTGCGAACGAAGTGCCGTTGACGGTGCGCGATGGGCAGCGCGTATCGGTCGCCGACGCTTATCTGGAGGCGGCTCGTGACCGCGACAACCTTCACATCGTGGCCGACACCACGGTGAGTCGGCTGCTCGTCCAGGATCGTCGCGTCATCGGGGTGGTCACTGCTTCAGGCACCGAGTTCCTGGCCGACCGCACGGTCGTGTCGGCGGGTGCCATGCACACCCCGGCGCTCCTGCTGCGGAGCGGCATCGACACACCCGGCATCGGCGTGGGCCTGAAGGATCACCCGTCTGCCTCGGTCACACTCGAGCTCAACGACGGGGCGGTGGCAGAGGCCGGGTCGTTTGCCGTCACCACGCACCTGCGCGCCGGCGACGTGCAGGTGTTGCCGATGAACCACCTCGGCGCCGATGCGCCGGGTCTCGGGCTCTTGATGCCCGCACTCATGCGTGTGCGCAGCGAAGGTCGAATCGTGCTCGCAGACGACCCCGACGTGCCACCGGTCGTGCAGCTCGGCACCTTCGCCGACCGAGACGACCTGCGTGCGCTCGGCGGTGCCGTTCGTCGAGTGATCAGTTTGCTCGAGCACGACGCGTTCCGCGCGATCGTCCGATCTGCGTACATCGACGAGCATGGCACCGACGTCGGCGCGTTGTCCGACGATGCCGCGATCGAGTCGTGGCTGGTCTCGAACGTCGCCGACTACTTCCACGCTTCGAGCTCGTGCCGGATGGGGCTCGTGCTCGACACCCGGTGTGCGGTGCGCGGTTACGAATCGTTGCTGGTGTGCGATGCGTCGGCCTTCTCCGACATCCCGGCGGCGAACCCGTATCTGGCCGTGGTCATGCTGGCAGAGACGATGGTGGAGAAATGGTTGTCGTGGTAGACCCGTCCACATGAGACACGAACTGCGCGAGGTCGCCGATGGGTGCCTGGCGTACCTGCAGGGCGACGGCGGGTGGGGATGGAGCAACGCCGGACTCGTGGTGGGCGACGGCGTCTCGTTGCTCGTCGACACACTGTTCGATCTGAACCTGACGTCGACGATGCTGGCCTCGATGGCCGACCACACACGGTCGGCGCCGGTGACGATGGTGCTCAATACACACGCCAACGGCGACCATTGCTACGGGAACCAGCTGGTCGGCGATGCCGAGATCGTGGCGTCGGCCGCGACGGCGCGTGAGATGTCAGAAGTCCCGCCATCGATGTTGGCGGCCCTGAACGAAGCGCCCGGCGAGATCGGCGACCTGTTCCGATCGTTCTTCGGCGAGTTCGACTTCGACGGCATCGATCTTCGCATGCCCGACCGCACTTTCGTCGGGCGTCTCGAACTCGACGTCGGAGGTCGCCCAGTCGAGCTGATCGAGGTGGGTCCGGCGCACACGGCCGGCGACACCATCGCGTTCGTGCCCGACGCGGCCACGGTGTACACGGGCGACATCTTGTTCATCGGCGGTACGCCGATCGTCTGGGCGGGGCCGTTGTCGAACTGGATAGCAGCGTGCGACCTCATGCTCGGACTGGACATCGACGTGGTGGTTCCGGGCCACGGACCGGTCACCGACAAGTCCGGTGTGATCGACGTACGTGATTACCTGGCCTTCGTCGAACTCGAGGCAACGCAGCGCCACCACACCGGGATGGATGCATGGGATGCCGCCCGCGATCTCGCGGCCGTGATGGGCGCCTCTGAACAGTTCGGGTCGCTTGGTGAGTTCGGCCGAGTTGCCGTGAACGTCGATGCCGTGTACCGATCGCTCGACCCGATGCACGCCAGCCCGGACATCGTCGAGCAGTTCCGGCGGATGGCCGAGATCGAGCGTCCGCACGCGTGAGCGATAAGGGCTCCCACGTGGACCGCCGCGTCGATGTTGCGATCGTCGGCGATGGTCCCGCTGGTGCAGCGCTGGCGTCGTCGTGTTCGGCTGCCGGCGCGGCAACGTTGCTCCTGGGTCGTGGAGCGCCTTGGATGGCCACGTATTCCGTGTGGCTCGACGAAGTGCCGCGGCTACCTGCCTCGGTGTTCGCGTCCACGACCGGACGGGTCGTCGTCTGGGGTGAGCGTCGGCACGAGTTTGATCGTGCGTACGGAGTGCTCGACAATGCGAGATTGCGCTCGCACCTCCTCGACGGCGTCGAGGTCGAACGGGTCGAGGTCACCTCGGTGGCGGGCGGGGTCGTGCGCTTCGCCGGCGGCAGCGTGGCGGCCGACCTGATCATCGACGCGACCGGGGCTGGCGTGTTCAGCGATCCCAGTCGGCCGACGGTGGCGAAGGCGTACCAATCGGCGTACGGCGTGATGATCGACGCGATCCCGGACGGTGCCCACATCGAACCCGGCGCCGTCACGATGATGGACTTCCGTCCGACCGAGTCAGGCGGTCCGACGACCTTCCTGTATGTCGTGCCGACGGCGCGTGGATGGCTCGTGGAGGAAACCGAACTCGCAGCCCGCTCCCCGGCGCCGCCCGCATTGCTACGGCGCCGCCTGGTGTCCAGGTTGGGCATCGATGTGGTTGAACGGGCGGAGGCTGCGGGCCGAACCGAATCGGTCAGCATCGCGATGGGCGGCGCGCTGCCGCGTTTCGATCGTGACGTCGTGCCGTACGGAGCGGCTGCCGGCTACGTCCATCCCGTCACCGGCTACTCCATCACGACCTCGTTCGGAGCGGCCGACCGGGTCGCGACGGCGATCGTGTCGGGTGGAGATGTCGGCGCAGCGATCTGGCCGGAGGCTGCTCGAAGGTCACGTGCGCTCCACGACTATGGGCTCGACGCGCTCGTCCGGCTGACACCGGCTCAGACACGACGGTTCTTCGACACGTTCTTCGACCAGCCGATGGATCGCTGGCCGGCCTACCTGCGCACCGACACCGCTCCACGAGATGTCGCACAGGTGATGCGCGGCGTGTTTGGCGGAGTGGACTGGTCGACCCGAACCAAGTTGGTCGCCGGCAACCCCGTTCCCCTTCTCCGCCTGCTCACCTGACCCGCCTGGCCGCCACGAACCGAATGGACCCGATCGGTCGGGCCTCGAGGGCGACGGGTGTGGCTGGCGGACCGCGGTGGCGGTCAGTAGTCCGATACGGGGGCGGGCGTGCCGTTGCCCGGGTGGTCGACGGTCGAGACGTTGCGTTTGCCGATCGAGCGTCGAATGGCGAGCCACCAGCCGATCGCAACAGCCACCGAGAACAGGAACCACTGCACTGCGTACGACAGGTGGTTGCCCTCGGAAAGATCGGGCCGGACGACCGGTTCGGGCAGCCCCGGCTGCTCGTCGGGTACGGACTCGATCAGGTCGAGGTACACCGGAATGACTTCGCCGGGAAGTTGCGGGGCCAGCCGCTCGAGATCGATGCGCTGGGCCTCTGCGAGGTCGCCTGCGGCGGCGTCGGAGAGTTGACCGAGGCGACGTTGTTGCGACGGGTGCACCCGGCCGGTCAGGGTTACGGCGGTGGCCGGAACCGCCGGCACGTCGAGCGCCTGTGGTACGAAACCGCGGTTCACGACGAGGATGCGACCGTCGTCGAGCTTCGCGGGCGTCACGACGTTCACGCCGGCTTGCCCGTTCTGCGACCGGTTGACGACCAGGAACTGTTCATCGGGCAGGTACGTGGCCTCGACCGCAACGGCGAACCAGTCGATGTCGCTCGGCGCACCGATGGCGAGCACGTCGTCGAGTGGTCGGACCGGCTGGTCGATACGGCCCTCGACGAGTGCGTTGAAGTCCTGGCGGGCATCGAGTCGGCGGAGCTGCCAGAAACCAAGATTGATCATCACGATGATTCCGGCGAGTACCAGGAGATGAAACCCGATCCATTTCGGACGTAGCAAGAACCCGTACATCGATGCCGACGGTACCGGCGCCGCTGCGGCGATGTGCGGTCGTGACGGG
>JBBKWQ010000200.1:0-3120 GCA_037969115.1 Ilumatobacteraceae bacterium | reverse complement strand
GGCGAGCCGCTACGGCGACGCGAAAGCGACGCTCCTGTTCGTGCCACTCGGGAGTGTCGGGCCGCAGCGTGAACAGTGCCCGAAGGAAGTTCTCCGGCTGCGTGTTTTCGTCGAGACGGCGCGAGAGGTACGCAATACTGGCGTCGAAATCTTCGCGTGCGACGACCGGCGCATACACGAGCAGCGAGCCGGCCTGCTCGAGCAGCGCCCTGGCCTGAGCGGGAGCCATGCCCTCGAGCATCTCGAACTCGACCCGGTCAACCGCATCGGACTCGCGGGACACCACGAGCGCCCACGCGATGTCGAAGAGGTTGTGACTCGCCAGGCCGACCCGAACGGATTCGGACCATTCCGGGCGAAGCGCGCTGTCCAGCATCGCCTTGAAGCTGGCGTCGACATCGGCCTTCGTCGGATACGGCGCCGCGACCCAGTTGTGCACCTCGGCCTCGACGGCCTCCATGGCGAGGTTCGCACCTTTCACGATGCGCACCTTGATCCGCCCGCCGCAGCGCCGGTGTCGGCTCGTCGCCCAGTCGCCGAGTCGCTCGAGCGCGGCGTGCGAATCGGGCAGATACGCCTGGAGCACGATGCCGGCATCGATCGCTTCGAACTCCGGCTCGTCGAGCACCTGCATGAACGCGACCAGCGAGAGCTCGAGATCGCGATACTCCTCCATGTCGAGATTCAAGAAGGTGCGGGGCGTCGCGCTCATCGCGTCGCGAAACAAAATGCGCAAGGGCTCGGTGATCCGCTCGATCGATTGATCGAACGCCAGCACATCGAGGTTCGCGACGACTGCGGAGATCTTGACAGAGACATAGTCGACGTCGCTGCGTCCGATCCGCGCCCGCACCAGAGCGAGCCGGTCGGCCGCTTCGGCGTCTGACAAGATCGCCTCGCCGAGCGGGTTGACGTTGAGTCGGACTCCTTCGCGGCGCCGTCGTTCGACATGCTTGGCGAACGCCGGGTCGGCCGCCGACAACACGATGCCGTGAGTCTCGGCGGTGATTCGTCGGGTCACGAGCGGCATCACGACTTTCGGCAGCAGCGGTGCGATCAGTGCGCCGGCCCGCAGCATGAGCCGGTCGACCATCCCGACCGCCGACGTCGGGTGGGCCCGCACGATCCCGGCGAAACGCTGCGCGGCACGTTGAGGTTGTTCGACGCGGAGGACCTCATCGGTCAGCGCGAGCACGAGTTCGCGACCCGACGGATCATCGAGCAGTCGCCCGAGGCGGTCGCGCCGCCGACGCTCGCGCCGAGACATCGCTGCATCGCTGCGTACCAGCAGAGCCCTCGCGAGCGCAGCGGCCTCGTCGACGAGTTGTTGTTCGTCGACGGCGCTCTCGCCGGCTTCGATCCCGTTCGGTCCACCTCGTGATTCGGCGCGATCCATCGTGATTCCCATGTTTCCATCTCAACACTGCCGTCTTGCACGGATTCGACGGCGAACACGGGGTTTTCCACCCACAACTCGCCATGGCCCACTCGCGATGGCCCACTCGCAATGGCCAGGCTCGACCACGTGTCGTGCATGATTGGCCCGATGGATCAGTCGCTTCGAGCGGTCGCAGAGGTGCTCGCCACCACGCCGCACGTGATGTTCTGCGTGAAGGATGACGTCGGCCGGTACGTGGCGGCGAACCGTGCGTTTGCCGAAAGATCGGGCGCCGCCGCGCCGGGCGACGTGATCGGACGAACGGCTCACGACCTGTTCCCCGAAGCGCTCGCTGCCAGCTACGAGCAGCAGGACGCCGCCATCATGGAATCGGGGCAGGCGCTCACCAACGAACTCGAATTCATCACGCAACCGGACGGCACGATCGGGTGGTATCTCACGTCGAAGTCGCGGCTGGTCGACCAGTCGGGAACACCGTCGGGCATCGTGAGCGTGTCGATCGACCTGCGCACGCCGGCAGACGCCGCGGCCCCACACCGGTCGCTCGCGAGGGCGGTGGATTTCGCCCGTCGACATCTGAGTGAGACGACGACCGTTTCGGCAATGGCGGACGAGGCGGGCATGACCACCGCTCAGTTGGAGCGTTCGATGCGCAAAGTGCTCGGGCTCACACCGAAGCAACTCATGCTGCGCCTCCGACTCGAGCAGGCACTGTCACAACTCGTGCGGTCGGATGCCCCGATCAGTGAGATCGCGCATGGTTGTGGCTACTACGACCAGAGCGCATTCACCCGCCATTTCCGCCGCGTCGTGGGTGTGTCTCCCGCCGCATACCGACGGGCCGAGTCGAAGCGCGGGAACCGCTGACGCAGTGCGGCCGTCCAACTCTCGTGCGCTCGACCATCAAACCGATCAACTTCCGTGTCAGCCTGACCGTCGTCGTCGGCATCAGCCTGCTCCTCGCGGCGGCCTGCGGCTCGGACGAAGCGCCGAACGTGGGCGGCGCTCCGTCTTCTACCCCAGCAGGCGAGACCATCGTCGAAGAAGCCGAGCCAGCTGTCGACAACGATGGCGTGCTGGTGCGATACGCCATGAGCAGCGGCGAATGCCCGGAATGCGGCTTCGAGATGACGTTGAACCGCGATGGAACTGCGACCCTGGAGTCACCTCTGGGAAATATTGCCGCGCGCTTCGAGCCGGCCATGTTGACGTCGTTCGTCGCTGACTTCGACCGCGACGATCTCATCATCGGTCGCGACGATTGCGGCCGCGAACGTGATGGCAACGCACCGGTGATGTCACTACCAGGTGTGGAGCTCGATCTCTGCGACTACGAGATCGACGAGCAACATCCGCTGATCATCCAGGTCGAATCGGAGCTCAGGCGCCTGCAATCACTCCGCGACGACAGCTGACCGGCCTTCACCGCGAAGAAATTCTGGGGCGCGCTGACATGGGCATATGGGCGTGCTAGCCAATGCGGTGAGCGGGCGGCTCGTACCCCCAAGTGAGGACAGCCACCATGTCAAGCGTTCAGCACGACCAACACGTCGAATCGACTGCCGATCTCGACGATACTCAACAATCCCCCATCCGTGGACGGCGAGCGGCGCTGCGTGCGCTTGCACTCGGCAGCGGAGTCGCTGTCGCCGGCCGAAACCGAGCGACCGAACGCCACGGTGCCGTCAGCGTCTCCGCTGCCGAGTGCAAGCGCACGCAGC
>JBBKWQ010000199.1:0-33260 GCA_037969115.1 Ilumatobacteraceae bacterium | reverse complement strand
GGCATCACTCTCGAACCCGACACCTCGAACGGTGGTGCGCACGTTGCTCCGCTCCTCGCACTCGCGGACGGGCTCGGGTTCCACACCGACGACGGCATGGAGGTGCTCGAACGCCTGGTAGGGGCTGAACATCCCAGGCTGATCGTGTCGACCGTCGATCTCGAATCACTGCTGGAACCTGCCGAGCCCGAAGCCGCCGTCGCACCAGTCGCGGCGGTTGCCGGCTCGAGCGCTGCGACGGCCGAGGCTGCGATCTCGGCGTTGTGGAGCGACCTGCTCGGCGTCGCCGACATCGCCGGCGACGACGACTTCTTCGATCTCGGCGGTCACTCGCTGATCGCTATCCGCCTCATGACGCGAATCCATCGGGAGCTCGGTGTGCGGTTCCAGTTGGCCACGATCTTCGAGGCCTCCACGGTCGACGACCTGGCGGCACTCGTGCGGGTCGAGCGGCCCGACATCGACAACACGTTGGCCGCTGCTGCCGGCTCGGCGACCGGGGGTGCGGCGACCGCACCGGCTCCGTCCACCGTCGTGAGCGATGCCCCACGCGCTCCGATGAAACATCTCATCCCGATCAGTACGAAGGGTGACAAGGCACCGTTGTTCATCGTGCACGGCGCCGGCGGCAATGTGCTGTTCCTGTGGAGCCTCGCCAGGGCAATGGCAGGCGACCGTCCGATCTACGGATTCCAGGCGCACGGCATCGACGGCGCCGACCTGCCCGACGCGTCCGTCCAGGTGATGGCTGAACGCTACGCGGCCGAGTTGCGCGAACACCACGAGGGGCCGTATCTGCTCGGCGGCTACTCGGGCGGCGGAGTCGTCACGCTCGAAATGGCCAAGATCCTCCAGGCACAGGGCGAAACCGTGCGGTTCGTCTTCCTGTTCGACAGCGTCCCGTCGGGCCGAGCGTGGCCGAGCAAGCGCGATCGTCGACGCAACCTCGTCGGCAACATCCGTCGTCACGGCTACGACAGAGTGCATCCGTATCTGCGCGAGCGGGCACTTGCCACGGTGCGCAAGTTCGTGCCGGAGAGGGCCGAGCTCGCTGCGGTGCACGAGGCCGACGACCGCGATCTCGGATACACCGATCTCGACACGCAGGGTTTCGTGAACCTGTTCTTCTACTTCTCGGCGACCGCCGAGCGACACGTCACCGGGGTGTACGACGTCGACGCAGCCGTGTTGAAGGCCGACCTCGTGTGGCCGTACCAGCCCGACGACTACTACTGGACCAACCACATCACGGGCAACATCGCGCTTCGGCAAGTGCCCGGCGATCACCATTCGATGTTCTACCCGCAGAACGCCCCGCGTCTGGCCGACGTGATGTTGGAACTGCTCGACAAGATCGACCGGGGCGAACCGCTTTCGTGACGATTGCTGGTGCGAATCGGCCGGTGTGCGTCAGGCGGCAGGCGTGAATCAATCGGTGACGTAGCCGTCGGGTTCCACTCGAAAGCCTCGGTTGAACCGTGCTCGGGCGTTCTCCCAGGCGATCAGGTTGGTGAGTTCCACGATCTGGCGGTCGGAGTAGTTGGAGCGAAGCCGTTCGTACACGTCGTCGGTGACGTTTGCCGGTGTCATCGAGAGTTGTTCGGCGTACTCGACGACGAGTCGTTGCTCGTCGTTCAGCTCGGTCGAGCTGCGCCAATCGGCGACTGCATCGATGGTTTGCTCGGGTATGCCCAGCTCACGGCCGAGCGCTTCGCCGAGATCTATTCACCAGACACATCCGACGAGTGAACCGGCTCGGAGTTGGGCGAGCGACTTCAGGTCGGCAGGCATCGATCGGCTGAGCCCGACCCAACGTTCCATCGCGAGCTTGCCGAAGAAAGTCGGACGATGCTTCCAGGCGATGCGATACGGACCCGGCACGACCGGCCCGCGGCGCAGGACGCGCACGGTTGCCGCGATCGGGTTCATACCTGCAACGTTTCGCGTTCGGGGCGGTTGGCCGTCGGCATGTTGGTGACCAACAAGATCACTGCGAGCACGACGGCGAAGATCAACGAGATCGCGTTCATAGCGTCCTCCGACGCGCTCATGGCGTCGGACGGATTCACGAGATGGAAGAGCGCGTGCGGCGCGGCGAACGCCAGGTAGCCAACCATCGCCAGAACGACCACATCACGTCGCAGCCACCAGGCGGCGACCGCAGCGAGAACCCCCGAGGCGAACAGACCGGCCGCGGCGTCGGTGGCGAGGTGCGCGTTGTACGGCGGGAGTGCTGCCACGAGCCGGGGCGCCCAGCCCGGGAAGTTGTCGAACCAGTCGCGCGGCGCGACGAGTCCCCACACTCCGGCCATGAGGTTCGGAACCGCCAGCACGATGAGCGCCACACGTTTCCAGGTTCGACCAGTCATGATCACATTTGGGTCGGCCATGCGACATCAAGTCTGGCAGATCGGGACCACCTGCACGTACGGTGGCTTTTCATGCTGATCAAGCACGCCGTGCTGCAACGGATCGCGTCCGGCGAGGTCGACACGTTGTATCGCAAACAGAAGCGACCCACGGTGAAGGCCGGTGGCACGCTGCGCACCCAGATCGGCATGCTCGACATCCTGGCGGTCGATGCCATCGACATCGCCGACATCACCGAGCGCGACGCCGAACGCGCCGGTTTCGCGTCGATCGACGAGGTCACGGCGTCGCTCGCCGCCAAGGCCGAAGGAACGATCTATCGGGTCCGCGTCGGTCTCGGAGGTCCCGATCCGCGCATCGCGCTCCGCGAGTCGGATCGGCTCACCGATGCAGAACTCGACGACATCACCACACGTCTCGGGCGAATCGACCGCGCCAGCGCGCGCGGCGCCTGGACGCTCACGGTGATGCGGCTGCTCGACGAACACCCACACGTGCGCGCACCCGAGTTGGCCGACTCGCTCGGCCTGGAGACGGCGCCGTTCAAAAATGACGTGCGCAAACTCAAGGAACTCGGCCTCACCATCAGCTTCAGCCCGGGTTACGAACTGTCGCCTCGCGGGAGAGCGGTGCTGCTGCACCTCGAGCAGGGCTGTGATGGCCCAGGCGCTACGGCGTAATCTCGGAGCATGCGAATCGGCATCAACGGATCGGACAAGCTGGCGAGCCCAGACCTGAACGCCATTCTCGACGACGTCGTCGGAGCGGAGCAGGCCGGGTTCTCCAGCTATTGGCTTGCACAGACCGCCCTCATCGATGCCACGGCAACACTCGGGCTGGCCGGCCAGCGCACGTCGTCAATCGAACTCGGCACGGCAGTCGTTCCCACGTGGCAACGCCATCCGCAGGCCCTCGCCGCCCAGGCGCTCACCGCGCAAGCGGCCTCCGGCGGCCGATTCACGCTCGGCATCGGGCTCGCTCACAAGCCCTCGGTCGAAGGCAACCTGAAGATGAAGTGGGAACGCCCCATCCGTCACATGCTCGACTACCTCGAGGTGCTCCAACCCCTGCTCTCGGAAGGCAAGGCGAGCTACCACGGCGAGGTGTGGAGCTACATGGGCAGTGGTGGACGCCCCACGGATGACCCGCCGAAGGTGATGCTGGCGGCGCTGGGCGAGCAGATGCTCAACATTGCGGGTCGGCGATGCGACGGCACGATCCTGTGGTGTGTCGGCCCGAGAACACTCGAGCAACAGATCGTGCCGTTGATCTCGTTGGCCGCGAGCAAGGCCGGGCGGCCCGCACCCAGCGTGGTGTGCAGCCTGCCCGTCTGGGTGACCGACGATCCGATCCCCGCCAAGGAATTCGTCGGCAAGATGCTCAAGGACTATGCGGCTCTGCCGTCGTATCGCGCCATGCTCGACGTCGAGGGCGTGCAAGGTGTCGAGCACATCTCGCTGATCGGGAACGAAAGTCAGGTAGCTGAGGGTCTCGAACGAATCGCTGCGGCCGGTGCGACCGACTTCACCGCGGTGGTGATGGGAGCCAATCCCGACGAGCGATCACGCGCTCTGGTCGTGCTCGCAGATGCAGCGAAGCCCTGATCGTGACGACGAGTTGCAGCTGGCAAGACGTGGTGGGCCGCCGAAACGCACGTGTGATCACCGGCCGGCTCGCCGACAGCTGAGCACCCATCACGCCGCCTCGCCGACGGGAAACGAACGGAACTGGTCGCCGTGGCGGCGAACGATCGAGCCCTCGCCGAACGCCTGACAGATCTGGTCGATGAGCGCAGCGTGTTCATCGACGTACCGCTCGAACTGCGCGGTCCGAAGGACCATGTGCCAACCCTCCCGCTCGAGTGAATCGCGCAACGCCGTGCGAAAGGCGACAGGGTCGAGATGATCGCGATCGACCACCATGGCCGTGGTGGTGGGCAACCCGCTGGCGACGCCGGGAAAGCCGACGCCACACCCGCAAGTTTCCGGCGAGTCGCATTCGTCGGTCAATGCGGTCACCAATTCGCCTTCGACGGTGAAGCTGTAGTCACCGTCGGTCTCGCCCTGCGTCTCCATGGTCGCCACCAGTACCAACATCGCCATCCGTCTCCTTCGTCAAGTGCCGTGCAGCACCGTCATCACTCCGATGCACAGATCTTGACGAAGGGGCGCGCGAAGGTTTCTCAGCGCATCGGTCGGATGAACGTGATGCCATCGCCGATCGACAACATCACGGCTTCGCAGTCAGAGCGTCCTGACACGTGGTCGTTGAAGTCGCGAATCGCGAGCGTGTTCGGATCGACATCGGAGGCGTCGAGCACCCTGCCCGACCACAACACGTTGTCGACCAGAATCACACCACAGGTCGACATTCGTGGCAACAACAGGTCGAGATACGTGCGATACCCATCCTTGTCGGCGTCGATGAACGCGAGGTCGATGTGCTCGTTGTTCGGAAGCGCCGCCAACCCGTCTGCTGCCGGGCCGAGCCGGAAGTCGATCCGGTCGTTCACGCCTGCTTCGGTCCACGCTTCACGGGCCGTGTCGAGGTATTCGTCGGTGATGTCGAAGCAGATCAGCGTGCCGTCAGCAGCCAAGCCACGCGCCAACCAGAGCGCCGACATGCCGGTGAACGTGCCGACTTCGACGACGACACGAGCACCGGTCGCGGCGACGATCATCGACATGAATCGACCCTGGTCGGCTCCGATGTTCATGCCGGCCAGGTTCTGGAACCGCTCGACGGTCTTCGCGGCCAGCCGTTCGGAGACCTCGTCGCCCTGCGGGTTGGCATGTGCCAACGCGTACTCGTAGAGCTCCTCTGACATTCCGATCGATCGCATGACCGGACTCTTTCACCTTCAGCCCGTCAGAGCCAGCCCCGAGGAGCCGCGGTCAGCCATGTTGGGCTGACAGCCCTGAACCGGAGGTCGCCGACGCTCAGTAGCCCTTCGGTTCGCGATCGGGATCTGCCTGCTGAACCTGTTGCTTCAGATTCGAACCGTCGAGCTTCACGAGGTACTTGCGCCTGCGGCGGACATAGTTCATCGAAGCTGCGATGTTGGCGACAGGGTCGTAGATCGAATCCGAGGTTCCAGCGGCGTGATTCTCCGCGAAGGTCGTCGGAATGCATTGCGCAACGCCGCGGGAGCAGTTCCGTGGATGCCCATCCGCTACGACCTCGCCGTGAGCGTTGCTGTCCTTCGTGTTGATGGCATTGGGATCAAGCCGTGATTCGCGGTTGCACAACGTGTTGTAGCCGAGCCTCCAATGGTCGTTGAAGGGTGCCCCGATTGCCGCGCACGCCTGCTCGATCCACGTGTCGATCTTGTCGTTCCACGTGTCGCTTTTGCCGCCGTCGAAGCTCGTGTAGCGCACCTGCTCGACCGCGATGGGGGAACGGGCGACAGACTCGTTCGGTTCTGTCGGTATTCTCAGTTGCTGCCCCTTGCGGATCGAGTCGGGATTCGGGATCTCAGGATTTGCAGAGATCAACGCCGCGATCGGCACACCGAACCGCCTCGAAATGGCGGACATCGTCTCACCGCCTTCGACGGTGTGAATCGTTGCACCAGCGAGCGACGGCCGGCTCGGTTTCGCCGGCGTCTTCGGCTGCGCGTGCGTCCTCAGCTGGTGCACCTCGGCGCGGAACTTGTCCATGTCCCAGGTGCCTTCCTGGTTGATCGATCCGAATCGGCTCGGCCCGGCCGGATCGATCTTGCCGCGGCCCTCGTGACCCTTGCACCACTCGTAGTGCGAGAGAACGTCGCCGGTTTCGATGCCGTACTGATCAGCGAGGGCAGCGACACCCTTGACATACGAATCCTGCACGGCCGTCGACCACGTTTCCTCGCCGCTGTTTCCTGCCTCGATACCGATACACCTCGAGTTCGCAGTTCCGGACGGCAGGTTGTTCCCCCACGGACCGCCCCGCCCGTTGGTGTTCGTACCGCCGGCAGCAATGACCCACCACTGGCCCTGTCGGTCGAGGTAGAGGTTTGCCAGCGGCGCATACTGGGCGTTCTGCGTGATGTAGTCGACTTCGCGTTGTCCGTCGGACTTCGGGTTGCCTCCGGTGTGATGGATGACGATGCCCTTCGGTCCGCCTCGGAAGCCACCGAGCCTGGGCCAGCACCGATCTTCCCAACCCGCTTGCTCCTTGACCGCCAGCCCGGCTCCGCGGAGCACGGAAGCAAGTTCCGTCAGGAAGATCTTCTGTCCGTCCGAACCACGTGTCGCCGGTGCGGAATCGGCATCGGCATCGATGGTCGCGTCGTAGGCGTCGTCTTCGGAGAAGTCGCCGTAACTGTCGGCGCCACCAGCCGCCATTGGATCGTCCGATGGTTCTTCCTTGTTTGATGCCATGGTCGAGTGAATCACCGCACGCAATGACGAGCAAGGGTCAGCGGTCACAGGTCAATCAGCAGGAACGTCGTTCGCCCGCCCCGACGCCGCTCGCGCGGCGTCCTCGACCTGCTCGAAATAGACGGGCCAGTAGTCGGCGTCGACGTCCGGCAGATTGTCGACGGCGGGTCGATGCCCGATCGCTCCGTCGATGAGCTCACGGATGATGTCGGCATGCCCGAGATGGCGGTTGGTCTCCGCGATCATGTGCACGAGGATCCAGTGCAGCGTGACCGGGTTGACGTCGTCGGGCCACCACGGGACCGTGCCGGTATCGTCGAGCGACAGCGCTTCGATGGTGGCATCGGCGTGCGAGTTCGCCCGCCGGTACAGCGCGAGGATCTCGTCGCGAGACTCATCGACGGTGGCGAACATGTCTTCGTTGGGCTCCTCCTCGCGATCGTCCCACGGGAACCGCTCACCGTGCGGCCGACCGAACGAGTCGCCGAAGTAGCCGAGTTCGACGATGGCGAGGTGCTTGACCAGGCCGAGCAGGTTCGTGCCGGTTGGCGTGCATGGCCGACGGACGTCGTACTCCGACAGGCCCTCGAGCTTCCACAACAGCGCATCGCTCGCCATCCTGTAGTAGCGGTGCAGAATTCCTTTGGCGTCGAGGTGCTCCATCCGCGAAGTATGACAGGGCGGTGTGAACGCGTTTCGCAGCTCGCGATCAGCTCCCGTCGACGAACGGTGCAAGGAGATCGGCGAGCACGTCGTCGGGGAGATGCGCAGGGTCGGCACCTCGGATGATCCGAGCAATCATTGGTTCATCGGCGATCGCCGTCGACCACTCGGCAAGTTCCTCGTCGAGTTGGCGTCTGATCAACCAGCCGAAAAGGCCACCGAGCACGGCGATGAACGGCCGAGCGACACCGCGCCCTCGACCGACGATGTCGAGTTGCAGGCGCCACGAAGAGTTCTGCGCTTGCACGTTCACCTCTCCCTGCACGACGAAGCGGCGATGGCGGAGGCTCCCGACGATCGGCGCGCCACTCTGCGCGGCAGGTGTAGCGAAGTCGGCGAGCCGGAACTCGATGTGTGACGTCGAGTCGCCCTTCGTCCAAGAGGAGGAGCCGCCCGGTAACCGCCCCGACGCTGTCAGCGCGGTCGGCCGCCGCGGCTCCGATAACGACAACGCCCAACCAAGGCCGTCCGGCGCCGCGACGACGAGCTCGCACCGCTGCTCGTCGTCCGCCATGAGCCCGACCGTCCAGACCGTGGTGTCGGGTGCGCCGGCCAGACCTTCCGTGAACCTCGCCACCTTCGGATCGTCGGCAGCCAGCTCGCGCCCGGCACCCCTGACTGTCGCCTCTCCGTGCTCATCAGGGTGGAGCCCAGCATGACGCGCGATGGCCTCATACACCGTGCCGACGGTGGGGTGCTCGCCCTTCACGACCTTCAATCTGGCCATGGCACGCCCGGATCCCGGATGCACCAGCATGCCGTCGCGGACCTCGAGGTTGCGCAGCCGATCGAGGACCAGCGGAAGCATCGCACGCAATGTGTCGATATCGACCACGTTGGTCTCGACGACTCCCCGCCACCTCACGGATGCGACCGTAACGGGTCATCAGCACTGAGCTACGACCTCGGAGCTCAGTGGCGCCGCAGCACTGCGGCGTGGTCGACGCCGTGGGCAGCACGCGGCGGCGGGAGGAGTGCAATGCGGTTGCGGATGGCTTCGGTGATCGTCTGTTGTTCCTCGACGGTGAGATCGTCGAGGTCGCAGAGCCCATCGCAGTCATCTGGCTCGCCAGGGTCGTCGGATTCGATTCGGGGTTGGCGACAACCCACGGGGAGGATGATGGAGCCGTCGGGTCTGAAGGTGTAGTTGCGGCCGTTGATCGCGCGTCGCACGGTGCGCCGTGTTCGGTGCTTCTCGCGGTTGTGCGACCCGCAGCAGATACCCGCATTGTTCTGGTCGGTCCGTCCCAGGGCATTCCACTCGACGGAGTGATCGACTTGGCAGAGTTCGACCGGTACATCACATCCGGGGTGCTCACACCAGTCGACCAGCAGCTTCGCAGCGTCTCGGGCAGCGCCGGTGAAGACTCGCTCTGCCCGGCCCATGTCGATCGGTCGACGCTTCGCACCCAACACGACACGCCGGATGTGGCCGGACAGCGCTGCCCGAAGCACGTCGTCGGGGCGCAGAGCGACACCATTGGTGGTGACACATCGCCGCTCGTTCAACGTGTCGGGGTCTGCGAGCAGGTCATCGAGCAGTTCTGCAGGGCTGAACAGACCGGTGAAGGGATCGACCGAGTGACCATCGAGCGACTTCGCCGCGCCGAGGCCGGAATGGGCGATCACCCACGACCACGTGCGCTGATCGCACAGAATCGATACCAGCGGCTCGGTCTTCGAGCCGAGACCCTTGAGTGCAGCGGCGGCGCGAGCCATTGCGAGCAGCGCGTCGAAGCGGCGCTGCCGACCGGTGCGGAGCGCAGACAGCGCTCTGGCGCCGTCCGCAGCGCAGCGCGACTCCCGGTGAGCCGCCAGATCTTTGTGGAATTCGGCGTCGACGAACCGCTCGAAGATCGCCATGAACTCTGCGGCGCCCAGCCGGTCGCCACCTGATGCGCGCACGTCGAGCGCACCGCCGACTTCGGCGACCGACGCGGTACGAGCGTCGATGGCGTCACGGTCGTTGTGAGCGCCGTCGGCGTCGGCGAGCAGGACGAATCGCTGGACGACCACGCGGAAGTCGTCGTAGGGCAGAGTCTCGGCGTGCTCGATCAGCACCGGAACGAACTCACCGAAGCGGCCGGCAACGCGCTGGTTGCCGTGCACCTTCGACAACTCGGTGACCTGGGAAGCACCGATCTGTCCGTCGAACCATGCGTCACCGATCGTCGAGTGCGCATTGATCAGGCGAGCCGCGCCACGGAACCGTGAAACCTCTCCGCTCGACCAGTTGCACGTTGCGCGCAGATATCCCTTCATCGACCGGTGACCATCGGCGAGATGGACGCTCCGGCCATCCGCCACTGCGATTGCGGCGGCGAGCTCTGCCTCGACATGCCGGCGCTGGGTCTCGAGTTCGCGAATCCGAGCATCGAGGTCGGCATCGGTGGCGTCCACCAGTGCCGAGATGCGGTCGATGAACATGAACCCATCGTATCGAACGTCTGTTCGTTTTGCAACCTCCATCGAGAGTTTCTCCGTGCGATTTCGGACGTGGTCTCACGGGATGAACGCGGCGCTGCAGACGATCTCAGCAATGCGCTGTTCGGTCGGGGTGTCGAGGCTGGTGAGGAACCAGGCGCATCCCATGAGCTGGTGGCCGGAGTCGGGGTCGGGTTCGAGGTGGGCTTTCTCGGTCAGCCCGAAGGTGACGTACTGGTCGTTGTCGACGCGGAAGAAGCAGACGACTGACTTGCCTTTGGCGGGCGCGTAGCCGGGCATGCCGTACCACAGCCGGGGCTCGAGGTCCGGTGAGGCGTTGAGGATCAGTTCGTGGAGTCGCGTGGCGACGTCCTGAAATGCGGGGAGCTGGGCGATCTTGTCTCGAACGGCGGTGTCACCGTCATCGGTCGTCGTGGCCATTGTCGGTCCTTTCTGGGTTGATGGTTGCGAGGACGTCGCCGAGCGCGTCGATCATCGTCGCCCCCTTTCCGAGCGACGAGTCGCTACCGGCTGAAGCGGGTGGTTCTCCAACGTCGACTGCCGGCCCAGTCGACCCAACCGGTCGCCGGATCACCACGGGTCCCGATCCTGGTAGTCGTGTCGAATCCTGGCTGGTCGCCACCGTCGGGGACGACGAAGAGGAACTTGGCGCCACGTCCCTGTCCGTGCGAGCTGACACCCAGACCCTGGAGCGCGAGCGGCTGATCGAAACGATGCGCACCGAGCTCGACCCAATCCGACCCATCCACCGAACCCGACCCCGACACGTTCCTCCCGCTGTCGCTGACCTGGAGCTTGACGTAGACGAGCGTGTCTTGCTCGAAGTCGGAACCGAACCGCCAGGTCGGGCCGATGTGCCGCTCGAGCACAGCGGTCGGCGCGTTGGCAGACGGCCGGATCTGGACCCGGAGGCCATGCTGCTCGCCCACCCTGAACACACCGAGATATGGCGAACCAGCGGCAAGGGTCTGGCGAGCCATCACGCAGCCCTTGACCCAGTCGTCGGTGTGCGAGTTCGGACCGCTGACCGCGAACACGTATTCGTTGTCGATCTCGCCGGCACCGAACCGCTTGTGGTGAAAGAGGAAGCTGTCTTCACAGTTCCAAATGTCGCCCGACCGCGCCCAGATACCTCCGACGGTGCCGGGCTCGAGCTCCCTTGGCGTCGGCCCGCTCAGCGTCGTGAACGGAAAACCCGTCGGTCCCGACGTGGTCGACCACGTGTCTTCCCGGGCGTTCACCATGTCGGTTGCGATGTGGTGGCAACCCGACCGCACGGCCCGATTCCACCGCACCCTGTCGTCGATGTAGTAACCGCGCGACACGAAGCCCTGAGCGCGGACCTGTCGGGCAAGCAAGACGTGCTCGTCGTCCATGTTGTAGAAGACCATCCGGTCATCGACGCCGATGTCGGTGGCTGATCGGATGCCGAGCGAGAGAAACGCCGATCGCTCGGTCGCCACGCCCTTCGGCCGTGCGTAGTTGCGCAGTTGCTCGTCACTGCCGGTGAGCACGACGAGGACCTTGCCGCGCAGCTCGCTCAACAACGGCCAGCCCGCTCCCTCTACGGCTTGACGCAGACTCTTCGCACCGTCGAGGCGAGCGACGAGGTCCGCCGGCCGATACAGCCACTCGCCCAGGTGTGCGTCGAGCATCGCGTCGAACAGTTCCCAAGACCGATTGTCGGGCGTCCTCGGCGGGAACCCGTCCTTGATGTCGAGGAAGAGCGTGATCACCTCGTGACCGGGGACGGCCCGATGCACACCGGCACAGATCTGCAACAACTCGCTGAACTTGTACACGGTGGAGAACGGGTCGAGGAGTCCGTGGTAGACGAACCAGTCGTCGTCGACGAATCCGCCGAACGGATGCGTCCGATGCAGATCGATCTCGAGTGACCGCACCCGCCAGTACAGAATCTGGTCGTAGATGCCCTCGGAACGCTGGAACGCATTGTGCACCGACTTCTGACGAACCTCGTTGTACCGAAGATCTTCGTACGACATCGCGCAGCCCTCCTGATCGCTCAGCGCTCAATGCTCCCCTGTCGCCTCGGCGATGTCCAACGATTTGCTGACGAAGCGACTAGATGAGCAGCACGTCGGTCATCACTTCGACGAGCGACGGACCATCGTGCGCGAGCGCGGCCGCCAGTGCTCCGGCGAGCTCGGTGGAGTCGGTGACCCGGACGCCCTTCGCTCCGCATAGTGTGGCGAGCTCGGCGAAGTTCGGATTGTGCAGCGACGTCTGCCACACATCGAGTTGTGCCGTGCGTTGCTCCTTCGAGATATTGCCGAGCTCGCCGTTGTTCATCAAGACGTGCGTGATGTCCCTCGCCGAGCGGACCGCCTTGATGCGGACAGCGGTTGTCGAGTGCGCCGAACCGGCCGTCGTGATGACTGACCGCCAGACTCCGACGGCCCACCGTCACGGTGGTGACCCGGCCTTCGGGCAGTTGCTCGGGCTCGAGCACCTTGTGCCACGCCATCAGCCCACCGCGGACTCGTACTCGACGCGCCAATATTCGGGTCGCGGAAAACTCCGTCGCGACAACGGCGGTGGGCTGAACGGCCGCCAATCGTCGACGGGTTGGGCCAGTCGATCGCTGATCGCGTAGATCGCGGCAGCGTTGAATCCGAGCCCGCTGTGGCTGCCCTTGACCTCGATGTTCTCGCGCTTCGGGCCTGGCGACTCGAGACATTGCCACCAGCGAACCACCCCGTCGGTGCGCGTGTAGATCGACGTCGCGGGCATCGTGAGCGCCGGCCGGTCCTGCTCGGGGATGAACTCGGGTATGTCGGGTGAATGCAGCGGCTTGAGCCGTTGGAACAACGCCGAGGCGTTGCTGCGGCTGTCTTCACTCATCCGGAACGGGCTTCCGAGCGTGATGACCTGCCGCACCGATTCGGGCACCGCCCGGGCGAGGCGGCGCGCGTAAATGCCTCCGAGACTCCAACCGATGAGGCTGACGGGCCGACCGTGACGCTCGTGCAACATCGAGAGCCGCTCGAGCATGCCGTCGATCACCTTGGGTGTCGGCCCCAGGTTCCTCCCGAGGCCCCAGCCGTGGGTCCAATAGCCCTGGCTCCGCAGCACCCAACGCAACGGCATCGTCGACGGGTCGTCGGCCATGAAACCGGGCAACACGAACACAGGGTGGTCGTCGCCTCGTCCGAGCATTCGCAGCAGGGGCGACGCCGCCAGCGTTGCCCCGAGTTCGAACAGTGCACGCGACTCCATGGCGGCGAGCATCCGGTTCGGCGCCTGGGTGCGGTCGCTCGACGATGGCTGCTTCGTTGACGAGTTGCTGTCGGCCAATGGAATTCTCCTCCGACTGGCAAGCTAGACCCTCGGTCAGACCTCACGAGAGTCCTGACACACCACACGACCCGATCGGGGAATGCCATGGCCTTCACCACACCGCTCACGTCGACCGACCCGGCAACGCTCGTCGGCCCGGCGCGCCGGCCGCGTCAGATGCTCGCCGAGCAGAGCTACGGCGGACATGCCAGCTTGCACGATGGTGACGTGGCCGACGGACTCGGTCTGGCAGGGGCGCCGATCGAAGGACCGACGCATTTCTCGCAGTTCGACCCGTTGGCGTTCGAAGTGTGGGGGTCTCGCTGGTTCGAGACGGGCTGCATCAGTGCCCACTTCATGACGATGGTGGTCGAAGGCGAGGAGGTCACGGGCAGCCTGTCGCCAGACCCCAACGCCCCAGAGTCCGCCCGGATCAACGCAATCAAACCCGATGGCGCGCAGGTTTTGACGGGAACCGCCTCGATCGATCCGAATGCCGAAACCGAGCTCGACGTACGGCTCGCCAAGACCATCGAGCGCGGCCCGGGCGAGCTGTTCGTCGCCGACCAGATGGAGGTGGGCCAACGCAGTCACGCACCAGCCACCGTGTCCGTCGACATGAGCACGCCGAACGGGAACCTCTACCCGTTCTCGCTGCGCAGCAAGCTCGACGCCATCACCGAACCCAGCCCGTGGTACGAAACCGGCGACAACCCCTGGGGTCGACCCATCATCCCGTTCGAGATGATCAGCGTGCTGTCGGCGAAGGCCGGAACCGACTTCCTCGTCCGCGGGCCGTCGGTCGGCCTCTTCCTCGATCTCGAGATCAAGCTCATCGACGGACCGCTCTTCGTCGGCCACGACTACGTGGTGGAACGAGAGGTGGTTGCCCTCGGCCAGAGCAGGCGCACCGAGTCGAACTGGGTTCGTTCGACTCTCACCGATGCCGAATCCGGCGACCACGTCGCATCGGTGCTGCTGCACTCCGGCGTGTTCAAGGAGTCGTACGCCGCCTACCCGATCGACCGCCTCGCCTGAGCGGTCAGACGACGTCGGTCGCAGCCAACCGGCCACGCTGCTAGTCGGTGTAGCGGCGGACCTTTGCCTTCTTGCCTCGCAACGTGGTGCGACTCATCTTCGAGATGACCAGATCGACCGAGCCTTCGGGAACACCCACCACCGACGAGTGATCGGAGATACGGATCGGACCGATCTCGCGTCCCGACAAACCGGTCTCGTTGGCAATCGCACCAACGAGATCGCCCGGACGGATGCCGCCCTTGCGTCCCATCCCGACGTGAACGAAGCCGGTCGCGCCCCCGGACTGACGGCTACGAGCTTGACCGTCGGCGCCCTCGCCCGAGTGCCGCTTGGCACCCTTCCCTTCGTAGTTCTTTCCGCCCTTGCCGGATTTGCCACCCTTGCCGCTGTTGCGGTTCAGGCGCTCGGACGCATCGGGGATCTCGGACTCGTCGACGGTCGCACCGCGTGCCTCGTGAACCAGTTTGATGGCGGCAAGCGCGATGTTGCGATCGTTGTCGTCACCGGTCAGGGCATGGAGGATGTCGTTGTAGTCGTCGAGGTCATCGTCGGCGAGCGTCTCACGCACAGCCGCGACCGTGAGCTCCTGCTGGCGAGCACGGAGGTCGGCAACGGTCGGCACCTTCTCGAACGCGAACGTCTGCTTGGTGAGCCGCTCGATGTTGTTGAGCAGGCGACGCTCGCGTGGCTCGGCCAGCGTGATCGCAACACCTTCCCGGCCGGCACGACCGACCCGACCGATGCGGTGGACGTAGCTCTCGGCTGCCGCCGGCACGTCGTAGTTCACGACGTGGGTCAACGTGTCGACGTCGAGACCGCGGGCCGCCACGTCGGTGGCCACGAGCAACTCGGCCGTGCCTTCACGGAGGCGCCCCATGACGCGGTCGCGCTGTGCCTGGTCCATCCCACCGTGAAGCGCCTCGGCGCGGTAGCCACGGCCGGTCATGGTCACGGTGAGATCGTCGACCTCGTGACGAGTGCGGCAGAACACGAGCGCCGCCCTCGGCGACTCGATGTCGAGGATGCGACCCAGTGCCGACGCCTTGTGTGAGCGCTGCACCATGTACACGGTCTGACGAATGAGCGTCTTGCCCGGGTCGTTGCGCGCATTGCCGATCTTGATGCGAACCGGATCGCGCTGATACTTCTTCGCGATCTGGTTGATGCGCGGCGGCATCGTCGCCGAGAACAGCACGGTCTGGCGATCGTCAGGCGTGCTCTGGAGAATCGACTCGATGTCGTCGGTGAACCCCATGTCGAGCATCTCGTCGGCCTCATCCAGGATGACGGTCCGGATCGAGTCGAGCTTCAGTGACCCGCGACCGATGTGGTCGATCGCTCGGCCGGGCGTGGCCACGACGACGTGCACGCCACGGTCGAGTGCGCCGAGCTGACGGCCGATCGGCTGCCCGCCGAAGATCGGAAGCACCTGCACGCGCTGTTTCCGGCCGTACTTGAACATCGCTTCGCTGACCTGCACGGCGAGCTCACGTGTGGGCACCAGCACGAGCACCTGCGGAACCGCCGGACCCTTCGAATCGATCATGTTCAGCGCCGGCAGTGCGAACGCCGCGGTCTTGCCCGTTCCGGTCGCTGCCTGGCCGAGCAGGTCGCTGCCTTCGAGCAGGTGCGGGATCGTCTCGCGCTGGATCGGAGTCGGCTCCTCGTACCCGAGTGCGAGCACGGTTTCGAGAAGTTCCGGACGAAGCCCGAGAGCGGCGAAGCCGTTTGGCGACGGCACGGGCTCCGGTCCGGGCTGCGGCTCCGTGTCCGGCGCGGCGAAAGCCGGCGATTCGTCGTGGTGTTCGTCATTCATTTCAGGTGCTCCTCGGAAGAGAACACCCTACGAACGAAACGGTCCGCTTCTTCCCGACGGGGTCGCTTGCGGTGAGAATGATCGACATGGCGTACATCTCGAATCGGTTCGCCCACGACGCCGATGCCCACATCATGGAGACACCGAACTGGCTGCGGGACCATGCCGATCCATCCATTCGCGATCTCATCGAACCACCCGGCTACGGCAACGAGTTGAAACAGACCGGTGACCACGACTCCGATCAGGACGCTGCGTTCGCCCGACTGGCGGCGCGACATCGATCCGACGAGTTCCTGGCGAACGAAGCCGACGAGGTGATGAATCGCAAGAACTTCGCAGCCACCGGTTCGTTCATCGCCGAGGACCGACCCCGCGCGCTCGACTACATCGGAGTCCGCTCACAACTGTTGTTCAACACGTTTCACAACAGCCGCCTGTACCACTGGGAACGCCAGCCCGACCTCGACTTCGCCTACGGCGCCGCCCGCGCGCACAACCGAGGGATGATCGAGTTCTGCGCGGTCGATCCGCGGCTGCTCGCCACCTGCTACGTCCCGCTCGCCGACTTCGATCGCGCCGGAGCCATGGCCGGCGAGGCCATCGTCATGGGCGCAGCGGCGCTCCTCGTCGCATCGGGCTGCCCGGCAAACCACTCGCCGTCCCACCGGTCGCTCGACCCCGTCTGGCGACAGGCCGAGGAGGCGGGCATCCCCGTCGTGTTCCACGTGGGAGGAACCGGAGAGCTCATCGACCCGAACTACTTCCACAACGGACTCCCCGTACCCACTGACTTCCACGGCGGTGACGAGAACTTCCGCTCGGTCGACTACATGGGCATCCCCGGCCCGCCGATGCAGACGCTCGCCACGATGATCTTCGACGGCGTCTTCGACCGATTCCCGAGGCTTCGCGTCGGTGTGATCGAACAGGGCTGCATCTGGCTGCCCAGTTGGATGAAACAGATGGAGTCCGCGTTCGACGCGTTCGTGCGCCACGAAGACCGCCTCCGGTGCCTGGCGATGCGGCCGAGCGAGTACGTCGAGCGCCAGGTTCGCGTCACGCCTTACCCGACCGAGGACGTCGGTTGGGTGACCGACCAGATCGGCCCCAACGTGCTGCTCTTCAACACCGACTATCCGCACGTGGAAGGTGGTCGGCGCCCGTTCGAACGATTCGAGAAGAGCCTCGGCGACGCATCCGAAGCAGTGCGCGATCGGTTCTATGCCGGCAACTTCGAAGACCTGATGGGCACCGCCGTCACCGCGTTGGTGCGATGACGGCAACCACGACCCCACTCTCCGTGCTCGACCTGTGTCCGGTGCCAGAAGGCTCCACCGCGGCCGATGCGCTCCGACATTCGATCGACCTCGCCCGACGCGTCGAGAAACTTGGTTATCACCGCCATTGGGTTGCCGAGCACCACAACTTCCCCGGAATCGCCAGCTCGTCGCCACCCGTGCTGATGGCACACCTCGCCGCCGCCACCACGACCATGCGCATCGGTGCCGGCGGTCTCATGCTGCCCAACCACTCGGCACTCGCGGTAGCCGAGCAGTTCGGCATGCTCGAAGCGTTCCACCCCGGCCGGATCGACCTCGGACTGGGCCGCGCGCCCGGTACTGATCCAGCGACAGCCGCCGCGCTACGGCGCGTCACGGTGCAGGTGCAAGACGAGTTCCCCGAGCAGCTTCGCGACCTGCTCGCCTACTTCGAAGGATCTCATCCGCGCATTCGGGCGGTGCCGGCGCAGGGCTACCGTCCACAGCTCTGGATGCTCGGCTCGAGTGATTACAGCGCACAGGTCGCCGGCCTGCTCGGCGTGCCGTTCTCGTTCGCGCATCACTTCGCCACCTCCGACACCGCTGTCGCGCTGGCTGCCTACCGCAACACATTTCAGCCGTCCGCTTGGCACGAGCAGCCGTACTCGAAGATCGGCGTCTCGGTGATCTGTGCACCCACCACCGAGGAAGCGGAGTTCATCGCCGGCCCGAACGCGTTCGCGTTCGTCCGGCTCCGCCAGGGGCGGCCCACACAGCTCCCGCCCCCGCAGGCTGTCGTCGACTACGAGTTCACCGAGGGCGAGCGGGAGCTGCTTCGACTCTGGCGACGCCCGGTGGTGATCGGCGACCCCGCATCGGTTCGTGACCAACTGTCGGAGCTCGTCGATCGCTATCACGTCGACGAGCTCATGATCACCACCATGGTGTACGACCACACCGATCGAATCCGTTCGTACGAGCTGCTCGCCACAGCGTGGGGGCTCACCGATCTAACCTTGGCGGATGCCGACCAGACTGTCCCCCGCTGAGTTCGATGAAACCGCCGACCTGGCCGACTGGCGATACGTGCTCGGGGGCATCGAGGCGACGTTTCACGCCCCGTCATTCGGTGCCGCGGCCGGCTTCGTCGACGCCATTGCGCTTGTCGCCGACGCGTCCAATCATCATCCCGATATCGACCTGCGCTACCCCGGCGTCGTCAGGATCTGGTCGACCACACACTCAGCCGGCGGATTGACCGACCTCGACCTCGCGCTGGCACGCGACATCACCGAACTGGCCGCGTCGTCCAGCTTCCAGGCCGATCCCGGCGCGGCGGAGCGGGTCGAGGTGGCAATCGATGCGATCGACATCGCCGCCATTCGGCCCTTCTGGCTCGCTGTGCTCGGCTACGTCGATGCCAGCCCCGAGTCCGACGGCACGGTGAACGACATCGTCGACCCGCTCCGCATCGGTCCGGCGTTGTGGTTCCAGCAGATGGACGAGCCGAGGCCGCAACGCAACCGACTGCACCTCGACGTCAGCGTGCCGCACGACCAGGCCGAAGCGCGGGTCGCAGCCGCCATCGCCGCTGGGGGAACACTCGTGTCCGACCTCCACGCCCGTTCGTTCTGGGTGCTCGCCGACGCCGAAGGCAACGAGGCGTGCGTCTGCACATGGCAGGATCGAGAACGCTCCGGCGACTGACACGTCGGTCATCCGATTCGAACGCAGGGTGCGCTTCGCGAGAGGATCGCGCATGGCCAGATTCTCCAAACGCAACGCACCGGTCGCCACGACCATGAGCGGCAGGGTTCGCGGCAAGCTCAAGGCAAAAGGCACGATGGCCGTGTTCTCGGGCATCCCGTACGCGGCGCCGCCCGTGGGCGATTTGCGATGGAGACCACCGGCACCGGTCGAGCCGTGGTCCGACACGAGGGCGTGCACGAAGCTCGGCGCGTTCGCATACCAGCGCGCCACGATCATCGACGACCTCGTCAACACGCTCGTCAACGGCCTCGGGCTCGGCACAGCACGCGCGCGCAGCCTGAAAACAGCACTGAAGTTGATGCCCGTGAAACAGAGCGAGGACTGTCTGACGCTCAACGTCCGGGCGCCGTCACATGCCCAGAACCTGCCGGTGATGGTCTGGATCCATGGTGGCGACCACACCGACGGCAGCGCTGGCGAAATCCAATATCAGGGAAATGCCCTCCCCGAGCGCGGCTGTGTGCTCGTCACCATCAACTACCGCCTCGGCCTGTTCGGGTTCTTCGCGCATCCCGACCTGTCCGCTGAGTCCCCAGACGGTGTGTCGGGCAACTACGGGCTGCTCGATCAGGTCGCCGCACTCGAATGGGTACGCGACAACATCGCCAACTTCGGCGGCGACCCGAGCCGCGTCACGATCTTCGGCGAGTCGGCGGGCGGCGAAGCCGTGCTCAACCTGCTCACCGCTCCTCGGGCGCGCGGCCTGTTCCACCGCGCCATCGCACAGAGCCCGAGCGACAGCGGCCGTTGGCTGCATCTCCGCCGACCGGCCCTCGACTTCCGACCGGCCGAGGTGGTCGGCGTCGAGTTCGGAACCCTCGCCGTCGGCTCGGCCGATGGCCAGTTGCGACGGCTCCGCGCCGCCGAACCCGACGTTCTCTCCGAGCTGTATCGCGAGCACTCGGAGTTCGGTCGCTACTTCTTCCCGGTCGTCGACGACGTGATCCTGCCGTCGACACCGATGTCGGCCTTCTCCGACGAGCTCCAGGCGGCGGTTCCGCTCATGATCGGCTACAACGCCGACGAGGGTTCGATCCTGGCGGGGATCATGCATCCTGCCGGCGCCGAGTTCGAGGCGCCCACCGACTCCGTCATCTCCGCCGCGGATGTGCGCGCGACGTTCGAGCGGAGCTATCCGTCGGCCGGGCACGTCGATCGTCTGATGGACACGTATCCGGGGCTCGACCGGCTCGCGACCGATGCTGTGGTGGCGCACGCCGGCGACCACATGTTCGGCGTGCACGTCGATCACGCATCTCGCCGACACGCCGAGGCCGGCCACCCGGTGTACCGATATCACTTCCGGGCACTTCCTCCGTCGGCCAAGCAGACGGTGGGCGCGTTCCATGCGGCCGAGATCTTCTACGTGTTCGACACGCACGTGCCGCTCGTTCCGGTGGCGGACGATGCCCACCTCCTCACCCGCGAGATGGGCGACCGGTGGTTCGCGTTCGCCGCCACCGGTGTACCCGACTCGCCCGGCCGCGAAAGCTGGCCGACCTACGACCCGGGCGACCCGCAGCACATGGTGTTCGACCGGCCGCTGTCGGGTGTGCAGGCGTGCCCGCCGCAGGCCGGCCTCGACCTGATGCGAGAGCGGATCGCCTGGCTCACCGACGAACTCCGCGCGACCAACCATGGAAGTGGAGCGGGTTTCGGGTCGGATACCGAGCCGGCCACCGTGTGATCGCCCGACTCGATCGCGGGCGTCGGCGAGGCGGATCGTGCGACGTCACTCGTTGACGTTCACGGCACGCAGCTCGCCGACCGTGTAGGTGACCGGAGCCGACTGCCAGACATACGGTGCGAGGGTCTCGAGGTAGCCCGACATACGGAACGTGATGTCGAATGTGATCTGGGCCGTGATCGTGACCTCGCCCTTGGCAGGCGGAGTCCACTCGCAGTTCTCACCCACGCCCGGGTCAGCCCACTCCGGAAGGTCCCACGGCACCTCGGGAAACACCCCTGCGCCGCCGCGTTGGTCACCTCCGGGCTCCACACATTCGACGACCACCGAGAAGGCCTGACCGTCGGGATCTTTTGGCACGAAGTTCACGATGAACTCGAGTTCGACCGGATTCGCGAGGAGATCGAGTTCCCACCCCCGCCAGCGCTCGACATTCGACCGTTGCCGGACCCAGGCATCATCGGAGATCCCCAACCATGCCGGGTGGCGCACGACGAGACCGTTCCACCGGTTGACGACCTCGTTGCGGAACACGACCGGTCGGATCAGCTGGAGGTCGTTACGGAGTCGAGCGGCGATCCAGTGCGGATCGAGTGTCGGATCGTCGAGTGGCACGTCGATGTAGGTGTACTGCGACCCATCGGTGACGATCGGGCCGTCGGTGCCGTTCAGGAAGCCGACACACGCGACGTTGAACCGGCGATATCCCTCCGAGATCGGCACGTAGTACGCGCTCAGGTCGACGTCACCGAAGAACGGCAGCGAGTTGAAGACGAGTTCGATCTGCGACCCGAGGTCTGGGCTCCACAACACAGCGACCTCGGAGAACTTCCACCGAAGCGATTGCCCGACGAGCACAGGCCCGCGCTCGGGACCGTCTCCATCAGGGTCCGGTCCGACGTACTGGTAGTTGCACGGCGCAGCGGCGCCGCCGCCGTACGAGGCGAACATCGAGCCTTCCGCGAAGTCCGTGATCCGCCCCACCCCACCGCTCGAGTCGCGATACTCCGCCACCCGATCACCCGGCACCGTCGGTGCTGGATCCGGAGACGGACTGAACGGTCCCGGAGCCGGGCTCGGCGTCGGTTCAACTGGCTGTGGTGCCGCGAGTGCCGACGACGCGGTCATGACGACGATGACGGCAATGACGACCCCGACTCGAAATCTCATTCGACACACGCGTCGGGATTGCTCATTCCACCGCCATAGACCCATTCGCCCGCATCGTTTCGAACCATGACCTCCTCGATTCCGCCGACGATGAGCTGGTCCGAGGACCCAGCTGCGATGCTGCCATCAGCGTCATTCACCCATCGAGAACTGCTGAGGACACAGTCGTACACGGTCACACGGCTGTCCGTTCGAGGTTCTTGCAACACCACAGGCCGGTACAGATCGCCATCTCCGAGCTCGAAATGTTGCCTCGCTGAGCTTCGTTGCGCATAGAGCGGAACCAGGTTGCCGTAGGTGTTCTCGCTCGTCGCCTGCCGCACCTCTGCGGAGGGCGATGCCGGGAGTGGATTCTGCGTCGAGTCCTGGTACAGCGCCGCCCGGTACCTCGCGTACGCGGCGAGGATCTCTGCGTCTTCGGGGCTGGGCTGGATGACGTTGGGGTCGTTCGGGTCGGGTTCGGACGGGATGAACAGCCACAGCTTCGGCATCAGTTCGTAGATCTCGCCCGGGCTGTTCACGTTCGGCGCCGAATCGACCAGGCGTCCGGGGACGTCGGTGAGGAACGGTTCGTCTGGTGCCCCGGTCACTTCGGGTGCGGTCGTCTCGATCGCGGGGGTCGTGGGCGGATCTGTTTCGACTGACGTGGTGACCGCCGTCGCGTCGGTCGACTCCGACAGGGACCCGGTCGTCGTCGACTCGACGACGTTGGTTCCGGGCGTCGGAGCGGTTTCGGCGGTCTCGGTGCTTCCGCTACATCCGGCGACGACGATCGACGCTGCGGCCAGCGACAGCGCCACCTCCCTCGTGCGTTGCCGCATCTACCGAACGTCCCTTCGTGCCCGAGTTCCGCCAGTTCCGCTCGAAGCGACTCGCCGACCTGGTCGCCCTTCGGTGGGCAGCGCCATTCTAGAAAGGGAAACGAGCGACGCTGATATCGCGTGGGCATCACGTGGAAAGCGACCTTGACATTTCGGAAAGCTTCCTTTACATTCGTCGCCATGACCGAACGCACCGAACACGAACGCCGAACTGCTGCCGCCTACCTCCGCGAGTTCTTCATCGCCGTCGTCGGGTACGCCGTCACCCTCGTGGCAATCATCGCGCTGGTCGATTTCGACACCGCCGGCGGCTGGAAGTACGTCGTCGCGCTGCTGCCGGTGATACCGGCACTGTGGGGCGTGTTGGCGATCGCCCGCCACCTCCGCCGCATCGACGAGATGCAACGTTCGATCCTGGTCGACGGCATGGCGGTCGGATTCGGTCTGGCGATGGTGGCCGCCATGACCGTCGGGTTCCTGGCCATGGCGGGACTCGACGCAGACCGCTGGGGACCCTGGGCGATCTACAGCATCGGGATGCTCGGCTGGATCGCCGGACAAGTGCGATCAGCCCGGTCGCACTGATGGAGAACCGAATCCGCGAACTCCGGGCTGCCCGGTCGTGGAGTCAGAGTCGGCTCGGCGATGCGCTGGGCGTGTCGCGCCAGACCGTCAATGCCATCGAGAACGGACGGTACGACCCGAGCCTCCCGCTCGCCTTCAAGCTCTCGGCCGTGCTCGACGAACCGATCGAAGCCCTGTTCTTCCCTGACGCATGAGCTCGCACGATCACCGTCTCCGATGCCGAGAGGAACGCGTCAACGCAACACGGCGAGCATGTCACCGAGCCACTCGATCGCGCTCCGGTCGATCGGGTCGACAACGAGTTGAATGTGTGCCGCGCCCGCTGACTCGAATTCGCGGAGCTGGCCCGCGATCTCGTCTGGCGTGCCGACGAGCGGATCGACCGCACCGTCCTCGTTGTAGTCACCCATCTGGCGACCCGATCCGCCCTCGAGCCGGAGGTGAACCGCTGCAGTGGCGGCCACATCGGAAGGAGATCGCCCAGCGTCTCCGATGAGTCCGTCAACCCGCGCCTTCTCTCGCTCGAAACCCTCCACGGTGTTGCCGTACTGGCTCCACCACATGTTCCACGAATCGACGTACGGCAGGGTGATGTCGAGCATCCGATCGCCAATGGACCCGATCATGAGAGGCGGACCATCCGGCCGCGGTGACCGCGGGTGCAACACACATCGGTCGGCTTCGTAGAACTCGCCGCGAAAGTCGATCTCGCCGTCGCGCAACAGCGTGCGGATGATCGTGAACGCCTCGGCGAAACGGCTCACGCGCCGGTCGTACGCGAACCCGTACGCGTCGTACTCCCGGCGGTTCCATCCGGCCCCCAGCGCCACCGTGAGTCGGCCCTGCGAGATCGCATCGACCGTCGCAGCCTGTTTCGCGAGCATCTGCGGCGCATGGAAACTCGTCGAAGCGACCAACGGTCCCATCTCGATCGTCGTGGTCGACGCGGCGATGGCAGCCAGCGAGGTCCACACCTCCCACGGTCCGCGTGGGCCAACCGGGAGGTCGTAGAGCAAATGGTCGCCCAACCACACCGAATCGAATCCCACCGTCTCGGCGGTCTGCGCCATGGCGATGAGCTCGGGGAACGGCACCTCCCACTCCACCTCCGGTAGTTGGATCCCCACCTTCATCCGTGCGGTACGAGCGTTCATCTGCTGCACCGTAGATGGCATCGCCACGACCACTACGGTCAGCGAGATGTCGCCGACCGAGGAGTTGATCGCGCTCGATGGCTGAGCAGAACTGGGCGGGGAATGTCGACTACCTCGCCCGAAGGGTGCGCGCACCGGTGACCATCGACGAGCTGCAACACATCGTCGCCGAATCCAGCGCGAGGGGGCGGCGCATCCACGCACTCGGGTCACGACACAGCTTCAACCGCGTTGCCGACACCGACGGCGACCTCATCTCGACGGCCGATTTGAATCGGATCGTCGACATCGACCACTCGGCATCGACGGTCCGAGTGCAGGGAGGCATCCGCTACGCCGAGCTGTCAAGCGCCCTTCAGGCCGAGGGGCTCGCACTCGCGAACCTGCCTTCGCTCCCGCACATCACGGTGGCGGGTGCGGTGTCGACCGGCACGCACGGCTCGGGCATCGACAACCCCTCCTTGTCCGCATCGGTCGTCGCCATCGAGCTGGTGACCGCCAACGGTGAGCTCGTTCGAATGTCGGCTGCCGACGACGACAACACACTCTCGGGCGCAGTGGTCGGTCTCGGCGCCCTCGGTGTCGTCGCGACGCTCACACTCACCGTCGAGCCGGCCTTCGAAGTCGAGCAGACGCTGTGGCGTTCTCTGCCGATCGACGAAGCCGCCGACCACCTCGACGAGATCATGTCTGTGGCCTACAGCGTGAGCCTCTTCACCAACTGGACGAGCGGCGAGTTCCACCAAGTGTGGGTCAAACGACGCACCGACACCGACCTGCCGGGTGTGCCGAGCGCAGACGACGCGCTGGCGAAGCGGTTCGGACTGCGACGCGCCGAGACCGCATTGCACATGGTGCCGGGCGTCTCACCCGATGCCTGTACCGAACAGCTCGGGCGACGCGGGCCCTGGCACGAACGCCTTCCCCACTTCCGGCCGGAGTTCACACCGAGCGTCGGCGCCGAGCTACAGAGCGAGTACTTCGTCGACCGAAGCGATGGTCCCGACGCACTCCGAGCGGTGTACGGACTGGCCGACCGGCTTGCGCCCCTCCTCCTCGCGACCGAAGTTCGCACCGTCGCCGCCGACGGCCTCTGGTTGAGCCCCGCCAGCGGACGCAACACCCTCGCGCTGCACTTCACCTGGCGCCTCGATCAACCTCGCGTGATGGCGCTGCTCCCCCATCTCGAGCTCGCGCTTGCGCCGTTTGCCGCGCGCCCACACTGGGGCAAGCTGACCGCCATGCCGGCCAACGAAATCCGGACCACATACACGCGATTCGACGACTTCGTCGGTCTCGCGGATCGCCTCGACCCGACGCGACTCTTCCGGAACGACTACCTCGACGACCTCCTCCAGTGACCGTTCATTGCACCGTCGACGACGCGTAGGCTCGCCTCCATGTGGGGAATCCAAATCGGCGAACATGGCGGACCGGAAGCGCTTCGTTGGACCGAACTGCCCGACCCGATCGCCGGTGACGGTCAGATCGTCGTCGACGTCGCCGCAGCCGGCCTCAATTTCATCGACACCTACCAGCGAAGTGGCCTGTACCCGGTGCCACTGCCTCACACGCTCGGGTTGGAAGGCGCGGGCACCGTGATTGCCGTCGGGCCCGATGTCGGAGGTCTTGTCATCGGCGACCGCGTTGCGTGGCCCGGCAGCCCCGGTTCGTACGCCACCCAGGCCGCGTTGCCCGCCGATCGGGTGGTCGTTGTGCCGAGCGAGGTACCACTCGACGTGGCTGCGGCCGTGATGCTGCAGGGCATGACCGCCCATTATCTGGCCGTCGACACCTACCCGCTCACCGAGGGCAGCCGATGCCTCATCCACGCCGGTGCAGGTGGAGTCGGCCTGCTGCTCATCCAGATCGCCAAGCGGCTGGGCGCCGAGGTCTTCACCACAGTGGGCACCAGCGACAAGGCCGAACTCGCCCGTGCCGCAGGAGCCGACCACGTGGTGCTCTACCGTGACGTCGACTTCGCCGAGGCGATCACCGAGATCGCCGGACCGCGGCCGCTCGACGTGGTGTACGACGGCGTCGGTCAGTCGGTCTTCGACCAGAGCCTCACCGTGTTGCGCCGAAGAGGCATGATGGCAACGTTCGGCAACGCATCAGGTCCCGTTCCCCCGGTGTCACCACTCACGCTGTCGGCCAATGGCTCGCTCTTCCTCACTCGGCCCACGCTCTTCGACCACATCGTGGATCACGCCGACCTCGCGCGGCGAGCCGCCGATCTCTTCGCATGGAGCAGCGGGGGCGCCCTCGACGTCCGGGTCGGCGCTCGATTCGCACTGAGCGATGCCGCGGACGCCCATCGGGCTCTCGAGGCCAGGATGACCACCGGCAAGGTCCTGCTGATTCCCGGGACGTGACATCGGACCCCTATCACCGGCGCGTGATACGACGTACAATCGAAACGCGTCGACCCTCCGATCGGACCCAATCAATCTCGAAATCAGGAGAGTACGCCATGCCAATCCGTGACAGGCACGCCCCTGGAACACCGTCCTCGGTCGGTGCCGTCTTCGTCGAACCGTTCGACATTCCGGTCGGGCGGACGTCCGTGTGCGCCGATCCGCGGGGCGCCATGTTCGACCTGTTTGAAATGACGACAGCCGAAAGTTGACTGATATCGCGACGTGTCGGGCACTCCCGCCGTGCCCGGCACGTTGCACGGACCGCTACGACTCGGCCCTCGCAGCGACCAGCGGGGTCAAGGCATCGAGCGCTTCCAGCACTTCGTCGCGCGGTCCCTGCGGGAGGAAGAACACTCCCCGCTGCACTCCCTCGGAGGCGAGCTGATCGAGCTTGCCCTCGTCGGTCGGCGCTCCGAACACCCCCAGTTCGACGGTGGCCGGATCTCGCCCGATCTGTTCGCACGCGGCCTGCACCTCGGCCCAGCCACCCAGGGCGTGTCGACCTCCGATGGGCATCCAGCCGTCGCAGAACTCGGCGATGTGTGCGGCGGTCTTGGGTCCGGCTGCGCCACCGAGAATGACGGGCGGGTGCGGAGCTTGCACGGGTTTGGGCCAGGCCCAGCTCGGCTCGATCTGCACGAAGTCACCGTCGTAGGCCGCTTCGTCCTGCGTCCAGAGTTGTTTCATCGCCATGACGTTCTCGCGGAGCAAATCGCGTCGTTGGAGATAGTCGGTGCCGTGCTGCGCCATCTCCTCCTTGTTCCAGCCGTAGCCCACCCCGAACAGGAATCGCCCGTTCGAGAACGAATCGACGCTCGCCACCTCCTTCGCCGTGTGGATCGGATCGCGCTGGGCGACGAGACAGATACCGGTCGCCAGCTTGATCGTCGAGGTGACCGATGCACACGCCCCGATGGTGACGAATGGGTCGTGCGTGCGCCAGTAGTGGTCGGGCAGCGGCGGCGCGCCCTCACGGCCACCCCATGGCGTGGTGCGCCGTGTCGGGATGTGCGAATGCTCGGGAAACCAGAGCGATTCGAAGCCGCGCGCCTCGGCCTCTTGCGCCAGTTCGACGGCGCCGATGGTCTGGTCGGTGGGGAAGATGGCGAGGCCGAGATGCATGTCGGCGACCGTACAACTCCTGCCCCTCAGGCCCACGAGTCGCTCAGTCGCCGCTCCCGTAGGGTCGCGTCAAAATCTCCAAGAGGTGGCCGTCGGGGTCTTGGAAGTACACGCCCCGTCCGCCGTCGTGTCGATTGATCTCGCCCGCCTGTTGGCGACCTGGATCGGCCCAATGGTCGAGGCCGCGCTCGACGATGCGACCGTAGATCGCGGTGAAGTCGTCCTCGCCCACGAGGAACGCGTAGTGCTGCTTCTTCACGTCGCGATCGCCCTCGGCAAAGTCGAGCGACACACCGTTGTCGACCTCGACCACGGCGAACATCCCGAACGGTCGGGCGGGAGGCAACTCGAACAGCTCGGTCATGAACCTCGACGAGCGCTCCTTGTCGGTGCACCAGACGATCGTGTGATTGAGCGCAATGGTCACGCCGCCACCGTATTCCAGCCGAATCTCGGCCGCCAGCGCTGATCAGTCGAGGCGGCTGACGCCGTCGGCATGCGCGGCCGCAGCGACGGCGCGCGCCACTCGCACCGACACCGACTTGTCGAACACCGACGGCATGATGAACGTCTCGGAGAGCTCGTCGTCGGACACGGATGCCGCGATCGCGTCGGCCGCCGCCAGCGTCATACCCTCGGTGATGCTCGTCGCTCGTGCGTCGAGTGCGCCGCGGAAGATGCCGGGGAACGCGAGCACGTTGTTGATCTGGTTCGGATAGTCGCTGCGACCGGTTCCCATCACACGCACCAGTCCGGCCACCGCCTCGGGACGGATCTCGGGATCGGGGTTCGCCATGGCGAACACGATCGGGTCGGAGTTCATCGACTTGACGTCGTCGACCGTGAGCACGTCGGGCGCGCTGACGCCGATGAACACGTCGGCGCCCGCCATCACACCGGACAGCGCATCGCGCTTGCCTTCGGGATTGGTGTTCTCGGCGAACCACTGCTTCCACGTGTTCAAGCCGTCTCGTCCGTCGTAGACCGCGCCACGACTGTCGACGCCCACGATGTTCGTGGCACCGGCCCCGAGCAGGATTTTGCCGATCGCCACGCCCGCCGCCCCGACGCCGGAAATCACGATCGACAGGTCGGCCATCGACTTGTCGACGATGCGGAGCGCGTTCTCGAGCGCAGCCAGCGCCACCACCGCCGTGCCGTGCTGGTCGTCGTGGAACACGGGGATGTCGAGCAGTTCCTTCAGCGCTTCCTCCACCTGGAACGCGCCCGGCGCAGCGATGTCTTCGAGGTTGACACCGCCGAACGTGGGAGCCAGCCGAACCACCGTCTCGATGATCTCCTCGGGGCTCGACACATCGAGACAGATCGGAAATGCATCGACGCCACCGAACTCCTTGAACAGCAGCGCCTTGCCCTCCATCACCGGCATCGCTGCCCTCGGACCGATGTTGCCGAGACCGAGTACCGCACTGCCGTCGGACACGATGGCGACCGTGTTCTTGCGGATCGTGTACTCGTCGGCGAGCGACTCGTCGTCGGCGATGGCCGTGCACACGCGGGCGACACCCGGCGTGTACGCCATCGACAGATCTTCTTGGTCGCCCACCGAGCAGAGTGGCAACACTTCGATCTTGCCGCCCTCGTGCATGCGAAACGTGCGGTCCCACCAGTCGTGCAGGTGAATACCGGGCGTCGCACGGACCCGTTCGACAACCTCGGACTGGTGCTCGACGCTCCTGCAGTTCACCACGATCTCGCGATCGACCTGATGGCCCTTCGCGACGAAGGAGTCGACCGCGAAGATGTTGCCCCCCGCCTCGCCGATCGCCGTGGCGAGTCGACCCAGAACGCCCGGCACGTTGTCGAGCGTGACGCGCAGAACGATGGAATATTGCGTGGCCGGAGGGCGAGACATGCCGCGAAACCTATCGCCGCGTTTCACACGCGCATGTGAGTGTCAGCCGGCAGACTCCTCCAGCCAGCGTCGAAGGAGCGGGGCGAGGGTCGCCTCGTCTCGGGTCACCACGACCACCTTCTTGTCGGTCGCGGGCATCCGCAGCACCAGCAGGTCGTAGCCGGGCAGCTCCGGCTTCGCCCACGAGCCCCCGGCGATCAGAATCGGCGCACTCTTGGGAACGGGCAAAGGCGACAGCACATATTTCAGTTCGCGGTCGGACAGCGCTTCTTTCGGTTGCACGCCGAAGTCGCGGTCGAAGTCGGACGTCACGAACTGATGGCGACCGACACGGAACGTGGTGTCGGTGAGCCGCATTTCGTTGTAGCGACCCATGCTGAACACCACCGCCGCGGCGATCAGCAGGAACACACTCGCGATGATCCCCCATCCGTTGAACACGAATCCCGTGACCACCTCGATCAGCACCACAGCGACCGCGAGGCCCACGAGCCCGTAGGTCAGCCGAGTTTTCGTTTCCTGTTCCTGATACAGCACAGCCAGAACCCTACGTTCGAGCCCGACATCGAGCGTGGTCACGACGAAGTGTTGTGGGAAACTGCACGACGCACGGTCGGTGGTGCGAGCCCGCTCAAGGAAAATATCCACATTCACATCAGCCACTGGCGGTCGCTCCGACTACCGGTCGAGATCATGTGCGGATATACGGTCGACTCGATGGACCCCCTGATCGCCCGCAAGACGTGGCGGACGGCCGAGCCGATCCACGCGATGATCTACTTCGTCCCCGAGGCGACCGAGCAGTACCGGTCGGTTGGCGTCGAGCACGAGCGGGCGGGCTACTTCGCATCGCGGGCGGCGTCTCTCGGCGAGGCGTCGGCAGAACTCGTGATCGCCACCTTCTACAACTTCAGCCCTGACGCCGTCCGGTCCGCCATACCGATGACGTGGCTGACCGCTCCGCCACAGGAGCTGGTGAATGCCCGTCTCACGGCCGCTGGACTGGCGTTGCACCGCATGCTGGGCACAGCAGCTGACAGCGATGACGTGGCCGAGGCGGCCGAACTCGCCCGACGTGCGGCGTTGGTTGCCAGTGAGCGCATCGAGGGCAGACCTCTGTTCGCCGGTCATGCCAACTTGTCATGGCCGAGCGAGCCGATCCTGGTGCTGTGGCACGCACAGACGCTGTTGCGCGAGTACCGCGGCGATGGCCACATCGCTGCGCTCATCGCCGATGGCGTGTCAGGCCTCGAAGCGCTCGTGATGCATGGCGCAACCGGCGAAGTCCCGCCGTCGGTCTTGAAGTCGACCCGGCAATGGAGCGACGAGGCGTGGGCGGCCGCAGCGGACGGACTGATCGAAGCTGGATGGCTCACTGACGGCCATGAGCTGACCGACCTGGGGCGGACGCATCGCCTGTGGGTCGAAGACCGCACCGACGAGCTGTCGCTGGCCCCGTACCGGTCGCTCGGTGAGGCCGGCTGCGCCCGCCTTCGAGAGCTCACCCGTCCGCTCAGCAAGGCCATCGTCGAATCCGGCGCTCTCACGCCGGTGAGGCGCTGAACCAGATCTCACCCGCAAGACTGGCGTGATGTTGAGTTCCGCAATGCCCTGGCGTCATGCCGTCGTAGCCACCTTCGTCGCCGGCGGCGCGTTGCTCGCAGGCCTGGGCGTCATCGGCGCGGGCGACGACGGAGTGCTCAGGGCAGAGCGGTTCGACGCCAAGCAGGTCACGGTGTCACCCGCGGGCGATGGCGGTGTGCGCGTGCGCGAGGTCGTCGACATCGACTTCGGCGTCCACGAGCGCCGTGGATACCAGCGCATCATCCCGAACGACTTCGGCATCCCCAGCGACATCGTCGCCAGCTCACCCGACGCGAACAGCGAAGTGAACTCCATCCAGTCCTTCGGCGACACGCGCATCAGGGTCGGCAACCCCAACGTCACCTTCACGGGCAAACACCGCTACATCCTCGAGTACACGCTGCCCGACGCCGAACCCACGCCGGACCAGCTCGCGCTCGACATCATCGGCACCGACGAGACCTTCGAGACCAAACGTTTCGACATCGTCCTGACGGGGTTCGATTTCACCGACACGTTCTGCGACACCGGTCGCGACAACGCGTTCGGCGGATGCGAGTTCACGCGTGACGAATCGGGCAACTACACCGCCGTCGTCGAGCCGCTCGAAGCCGGACACGGCATCACGGTCGGAGGCCACTTCGCTGCCCTGACGAGCCCCATCGCCGTAGCAGATCCGCCGCTGCCCGACCCGATTCCCGGTGGATTCCGACCTCTCGGCTGGTTGATGATCCCGCTGGGTCTGATCAGCGCCGGCGGAGTGTTCTGGCTGAGTCGGTGGTACGGGTCGAACGAGGTCTTCGCCGGTGGCGCCGCCGAGGCCGCGTTCGGCACGTTGCCGACGCCGCGAGAGGGCGACCCGAGCGCCGACGTACCGACCTACCGGGTTCCCGACTCACGCCTCGCGGAACTCGCGACCATCGAATTCGTGCCACCGCGAGGGCTCGAGCCGTGGCAGGGATCGGTACTGCTTCGCGAGAAGATCGACGACAACACCGTGTCGGCATGGTTCTCCGAGATGATCGCCCGCGATGCCATCTTCGTGCGGAACGAAGGCAAGAAGATCTACCTGGAGCCAGGAACCGAGACCGTCCGGCTGAGCCCGGTCGATCAACAGCACCTCGCCAATCTCTTTCGAACCACACAGTCGTACGAGCTGGGCAAGTACAGCAAGACCTTCACGTCGACGTGGCAGAAGGTTCAGCACGAGCAGGCCCGTCTGGTGCAGCACGCAGGCTGGTGGCAACGCGGTGCGCCGGGCAGCTCGGGTTTTGCGATGCCCAGCGTGAAGTTCATGCTGTTCGCCGTGGTGTTCCTGGTGGTGTGGGGCGGCGGCACGCTGCTCGCCGCGTTCGGCGGGCTGCTCGGCTCGCCGTTCACGGCGATCGCCGTCGGCGTGATCGTGCCGCTCGTGGCCGCGTTCGCGATGTATCGAACGATGTTGCCCGCGCGTACCGCGACCGGTTCTGCGCTCACCCTGCGAACCGAATCGTTCCGAAAATTCTTGGCAGCGAGCGAGGGCAAGCACGTCGAGTGGGCGTGGGAACACGGCCTCGTGCGCGAGTACAGCGCCTGGGCGGTGGCGCTGGACGCTGCTGACGCCTGGAGTCGGGCGGTCGAGTCGAGCAACATTCCACATCCCGAAATCGCACTCGGAGGACCACTCATCATCTACTCGAGCGGCCCGGCGCTCCAGTCGACCCGCACCGCTCCAGCACCGTCGGGCGGCGGTGCTGGAGCGGTGCGGGTC
>JBBKWQ010000198.1:0-11505 GCA_037969115.1 Ilumatobacteraceae bacterium | reverse complement strand
ATGGACCTCACGAAGGAACCGAAGCTTCGACCGGAACGTCCAATCGAGATACGGATCTGCTGGAGACGCCGGCAGCCGTCGGGAGGGAGTTGCCATGAAGCATTCCACCAATCCACAGTTCACCCGTACACGTCGGCGGGCGCTCGCCGTGCCATTCGTGGTCACGATCGTTGCCGTCGGCGCTGCGTGCGGCGCCGACACCGAGACGGTGCCGATTGGTGGTCAAACCGAGGCGACCAGTGACGTCATCTCGAACCCGGCCGAGCCTGAATCGACACCCGCGCCGACTGACGTGGAGACGATCTCCAATCCGGCCGAGCCCGACCCAGCGCTCCAGCCGGAGCCGGCGCCGACCGGGACCATGGTGATATCGAACCCGGCGCCACCACTGGACGGGTGACACGACGATGACGACCCTCGCATCTGATGCGGTGCGGTCGCAATGGGCGCGTCAGGTCTCGGCCGAGTACCGGTCGTCTGCGCTCGCGCAGCAGCTCACGTTGTGGCTCACTCAGATCGGCGCGTCGCCCGACCTGATCGATTCCGGCCTCCGCATCGCTCACGACGAATTGGACCACTCACGCGAAAGCTACGAGGTCTATCGAGCGGCCGGCGGGACCGGATCGGTGTCGCTCCAGCGACCGAGACTGACAAACGCAGGCAGCGACGAACCGCTCGAACTGCTGGTGCTCGACGCCGCCGTCACCGTGTTCTGCCTCGGCGAGACGGTCGCCGTACCGCTGTTCCGAAAGTTGCGGTCGGGTTGCGACATCGCCGTTCCGCGCTCCGTCCTCGATCGCATCGTGAAGGACGAGCCGAGGCACAGCTCGTTCGGGTGGGATCTTCTCGACTGGCTGCTCGACGGTCCGTGCACTGGTCGTGAGGAACGCGTGCAACACACACTCGGGGAGGGATTCCGGGGACTCGAGCGCGCATACGGAAACCAGGGCACCCCGACTGCGCCCACCTTCCCCGATGCCGATCGCTCGTGGGGGCTGGCACCACGACAGGAGTACGCCGAGATCCTCGACACCACGTTCCATCGCGTGTGGCAGCGTCGATTCGCCGCGTACGGCATCGACACCGACGCGGCGTGGAACGAGCGCACGTCCGTCGACAAAATCAGCGCGCTCAGAGTCGGCGACGACGTCGAGCACGTGGCGATCGGACGGCCAGGACTCCAACCGGCCCGGAGCGTGAACCGGGCGACGAGACGAATCGAGTGAAGGTGTCAAAGACCGGAAGTGGTGGATAGCGCCAACGCAACTCGGCGAGCTTCGCCGGGGCCGATCCGGTCGGGTCAGGTCGACGGGCATCCGAATGCCGTCGACCGGAGGTTCAGCCTTCGAGCGACCGCTTGATGCGGCCGAGCGTGGCCCGCAATCCGGCGGTCATCGCCTTGCGTCGATTCGCCAGCCGCCCATAGACCCACTTCTGCCACCCGACATACGGCGGATGACTGAAGGACTCGGTCACCACCGTGGCCCCGTCGCGTTCGGCCAACTCGTATCGCCAGACCGTGTATCCCTCGGCGACGAACTCGAACAGTGCGTTCGGTTCGTAGCCGACCACCTTCGACGTCGTCGTCCAACGCTTCACGGTGATCGGGCCGACGCGGGCGACGTTGTCACCCTCGAATCGCGCGCCGACCACCGGACCTCCGGCACCGTCGATCCACCGACACCCGACGCACTCCGGGCTCCACTCCCCCATCCTCGTCACATCGGTCACCGCAGCGAACACGTCGCCGATCGGTGCCTCGATGGTCGTCGTGGCGGATCCCGTCACCGGATCGGATGATGTATCGCTCATCGGCCGAGTCTCGCGCAGTACTGGACGTACTGTGTACGTACCGACTGGCCGGCGATCGACCGACAATTGACAGGGAGCCGAGATGACGATGAAAGCACTCCTCCACCACACCTACGGGTCGCCCGACGTGCTCGAGTTCGCCGACGTCGCCGAACCCGAGGTCGGCGACGACGAGGTGCTCATTCGTGTACACGCCGCCGCCGTGAACCCGCTGGACTGGCACTTCATGACGGGAACGCCGTATCTGATCCGTCTCGTCGCCGGTCTCCGGCGCCCGAAGCGCCCGATCCGTGGCGTCGATGTCGCCGGCACGGTCGAGGCGGTCGGCGCCAAGGTCACCACGTTCCAGCCGGGCGACCGCGTCTTCGGCGGCGCCAGAGGCAGCTTCGCCGAGCTCGCCGCGGCGAGCGAGCAGCGACTTGCCCACATACCCGACGAACTCGATTTCGACCAGGCCGCCGCCATTCCCGTCGCCGCGATCACCGCACTCCAGGGCCTGCGCGATCAGGCCCTGCTCGAAGCCGGCCAATCGGTGTTGATCAACGGCGCCGCCGGCGGAGTGGGCACCTATGCCGTCCAGATCGCAAAGGCGATGGGCGCCGACGTGACCGCCGTGACCAGCACCCGCAACGTCGAGCTCGTCCGTTCGATCGGCGCCGACCACGTGGTCGACTACACGAGCGACGACTTCACCGCGACCGACCGCCGGTACGACGTGATCTTCGACATTGTCGCGAATCGATCGCTCGACGATCTCCGCCGAGTACTCGCACCGGAAGGGGTACTCGTCATGGTCACGGTCGACAAGACGGGCAAGTGGATCGGTCCGTTCATCCAACCGATCAAGGCAAAGCTGCGGATGCTGCGCAGCGCGCAGCGGGTGAAATCGTTCACGGCGGACGAAACCCGCGCCGAGCTGCTCGCCCTGGTCGACATGGCGCGGGATGGTCGACTCCGATCGGTGATCGATCGCACCTACCCACTCAGCGATGCCGCCGACGCCGTCCGCTACCTTGCCGAGGGTCACGCCCGCGGCAAGGTGATCATCCGGATCGACAACTGACCCGACGCTCGCAACAGCGCCGGGAGGAGCAGCCGTGCGTCGAGCGACCGTCAGTCGCTGATATCGCCCGCTTCCGGGACCTGCTCGCCGCGAAGGAAGGCTTCGAGCATCGAGTTGACGACGTCGGGCTGGTCCTGTCGTACCCAGTGGCTCGCGTTCGGCAGGTACCGCAGCCTGAGGTCGCTCACGTTGTCGCCGGTGCCGTAGGTCGTTGCCTTGCCGAGCGCGACGTCCTGCTCACCCCAGACCATCAGCGTCGGCGTTTCGATCATCGGGTATCCCATGCCACGCAGATGCCGCGCACTGAACACCGCTCCCCGGTACCAGTTGATCATCGCCCGCAACGCACCGGGTTCGGCGGCGGCGCGCCGGTACCGGTCGACCACGTCGTCACCGAATCGGTCGGCGTGTACGGCCGAATCCCGAAAGATGCCGACGATCGCCTCGGCGTCGTTGCGCCCGATCGCACGCTCGGGCAGCCACGGCAGCTGGAAGAACAAGAAGTACCACGATTTGCGCAGCTGGCTGAGCGTTCGGAGCTCACGTTGGAACGGCACGGGGTGCGGGACGTTCATGATCACGAGCCGATCGAGCGGACGAATCCGATGCATCGCGAAGTACCAGGCCAGCGCCGCACCCCAATCGTGTCCGATGAGAACCGTCTCCCTCGGAGCGGCAGCATCGATCAGCGCGGCCACGTCGTCGAGCAACAACTCGGTTCGGTAGTCGCAGCGGCGGCGAGGGCGCGGTCGAGTCGCTCCGTACCCGCGCAGGTCGGGGGCCCATGCCCGGTACCCGAGATCGGCGAGCAACGGAAGTTGGTGGCGCCAGCTGTAGCCGAGCTCGGGGAATCCGTGCAGGCACAGGGCCAATCGGTCACCACTTCCCTCTTCGTGGACTCGGAAGTCGAAGCCGTTGGCAGACACCACGCGCTCGATCATGGTTCATCCTGACGCGTGTTCGAGGCTGCGCCAGAACCGGAATGATGCGAGCGTGATCGCGTGCCGGGCGCGCTCCGGGCCGAGGCGAAACCCGCGGCGCTGCGCCGGCCGACAAGAAGCGATCAGCGCTCCCCGCCCCTCAGACCCAGGCCTCTGCCAGCGTCGACTCCATGCGGGCGTACGACGCCTCCATCCCGTCGATCATGCCCGTCGCCATGATCTCGTCGCGCAGCTCGCGGCTCGGGTAGGTCACCACGATCGCGAGCAGCGTGCCTCCCTCCGCCGGGGTCAGCGTCATCTCGTTGCGAGTCGAGGGGCCGTCGGTACCGATCATCCGCTCGGTCGTCACGGAACGGCGAGGTGCAGCCGATTCGAGCACCTCACCTTCGAATCCGAATCGTTGCTCACCATCGTCCGACGCCCACTCGTACCGATACGAGTCGCCGACCTGGTGGCCGATCTCACAGACGGGCATCGACCAGCCGTCCGGGCCGAGCATCCACTGCTGCACCAGCGCAGCGTCGTGATGGGCACGCCACACCTGGTCGATCGATCCCCTCACGACCCGGCTGAACCGGACCATCGTGTCGGTCAGCAGCCTCGACTCGGTGCCACGTTCGTGCGCGAACGATGTCAGATCGGCGAGCACGCTCTCCATCTGTCCGAGCGCGCCTTCCAGACCTTCGAGCATCCCCATCTCGACGAGTTGTTGCATCGACTGGGCGTCGGGGAACGTCGTGGTGTTGACGAATCTCGAACCGGACTCCGTCGCCTCGAACCGGACCACGATCGTCATCGACGGCATCTCGTCGTTCGGCGAGCCGTCGTCAGCCGCAAAACCATCGACAACGCTGAACGCCCGGCCCTCGTCGACTGTCTGGAACATCCAGTAGCCGGCCGCATGCTCGCCGTCGGGGCCGGTCATGAAGTACTCCGATCGGCCGCCCTCGGTCATGTCGTGGCGGGTGAAGGTGGCCGGCCACTCGGGTGGTCCCCAGAACCGCTCGATCTGGCGTGGATCGGTCCAGGCCTGCCAGAGTCGTTCCACGGGCACGGCGTAGTCGCCGACGACTGTGAGCGTGAGTGCCTCCGGGTCGGACGTGATATCGGTGATGGGCATTGCTACTCCTCGGGAGTGAGTCGGGATTCGGGGTGGGACGAGGTCTCGGCGAGCACATCGTCGAGTTGGCTGAAGCGCGAGCGCCACAGGTCTTCGAGCTGGACGAGGAGTGCCCGAGCTCGTCCGATCTGCTCAGGGTTGGCCCGGACGATCCGCTCGCGACCGCGTTGTTGTTTCGACACGAGACGTGCCTCCTCCAGCACGGCGACGTGCTTTTGCACTGCGGCGAAGCTCATGTCGTAGTCGGCGGCGAGCTCGCTGACCGACGCCTGGCCGACCAGCGTTCGACGCACGATGTCGCGCCGCGTCGCATCGGCAAGTGCTCGGAACAAGCGATCGACCTCGTCGTCGGACAGAGCCGAACGTACAACCATATGGTTGGATATTACGCTTCGCTCGCTACTCCGTCAAGAGCGGAAGTGTGACATCGAATACCACGTCGTGCACCCGTCTCGACAGCGTCATCGCCAGTAGCGTGCCCGAGTGGCATCGACCGAAGAGCGAGACGCGACGGGAGGAATCTGGTCGCCCGACTACCTGCCGGTCACGCTTGCCAACCTGACCATCGTCGCCATCGCGGCCTACGACGGACTCGCGCTGATCGCGGCTTTGCCGTCTATTGCGGACGACCTCGGTGACGTGGCGTTGCTGCCATGGGTCATCACCGCGTTCCTGGCGACGTCCGCGGTCGCCGGCATCACAGCCGGTCCGATCATCGATGCCGTCGGTGTGCGCCGAACATTTCGCGTCACCGGCTTGTGGTTCCTGTTCGCGAGCGCCGCCGCGGCGGCGGCGCCGAACATGCCGATGCTGGTGGCTGCGCGGGCGTTGCAGGGCATCGGCGGCGGGCTGGTGATCTCGGTTGCGCTGGCCGCAGTCGGCCTCGCGTACCCGAACCGACTTCGGCCGCGGGCGTTCGCAGCCAATTCGATGGTTTGGGGAACCCTGGGTTTCGGCGGACCGGTGATCACCGCCGGTCTGCTCGCATTCGCCGGGTGGCGGATGATCTTCATCGTACAACTGCCGATCACGGCGCTCGCCCTGGCCGCAGGATGGCGCACGCTTCCGAGCACGAGGGAGAAGCCGCAGCGGATCGTCATGGACGGCCGTGGCATCTCCCTCATCTCAGGCCTCGTCGCTGCTTCGCTGTTGGCCGTGTCGCAGATCGGTGTGCGATGGTGGCTGGCCGGCACCGGCGCCGCAGCCGCAATCGCGTTCGGGAGCGCCTTCTGGACGCACACCGGTCGTGCCGCCGAACCGCTGGTCGATCGGTCCCACATCACACGGTTCCCGCTCAAGCGCATCCACGTCACGTCCGGCCTGGTGCTGACCGCCGGGCTCGCCGCCGACAACTACCTGCCGCTCTACATGCAGACCACACGCGGGCGATCTGAATCGTTCGCCGCGTTCTCGGTGTTGTTCCTCACCGTGGGCTGGTCATCTGCAGCATTCCTCGTGAGTCGACTGCTCGAGCGCTGGAACGAGGCCGATGCCATCCTGCTGGGCTCGTACCTCATGGTTCCTGCGGTCGCGATTGCGGGCATCGGCGTGGCCCTGACCTGGCCGATACCGGTCATCTTCGGCGGCTTCTTCGTGATGGGCGCGTCGATCGGGCTCGTGTCGACGTCAGGGCTCACGCTGATGCAGTCCAGTGCTGACGACAGCGAGATGGGCCGGGTCAACAGTGCGCACCAGTTCGTCCGCACGATCTGTATCACCTACGGAGTCGCGATCGGCGGCGCAATCCTCCTGCTCGTGGTCGGCAACCAGATCGGCGATGTCGAGGTCGTGCGTGACGCCCTGGGAGGCGAGGACGTCACTGCGTCGGCGGCCACGCTCGACGCGATTCGAGACGGTTTGGCGTGGGTGCACGTGTTCGGTGGGGTCGTCGCCCTCGCGTGTGTCGGTGCGGCGACCGTGCTGTGGCGCCAGACCCGAGAACGCTCACGAGCGTCCGCCGGAGTCTGAGCTGTCAGGCTGAGCGACGGCGGCACCGACATCGTGCCGATGCAAGACACGTTCTGGAGCGACGGGCGCGGTTGTGACGAGCGGTCGCGAGCCCGCGAGGTCCGCGCTTCGGCATGGGTCTGCGACCTACCGTTGCGTTCATGATCGAAGCTGCAGGCGGGGTCGTCCTTCGATCGGCGCAACCGAACCAGGTCGAAGTGCTCCTCGTTCACCGGCCTCACCGGGACGACTGGACCCTTCCGAAGGGCAAACGTCGGCGTTCTGAGTCGATCGAACAATGTGCGCTGCGCGAAGTGCTCGAAGAAACCGGTCTCGAATGCGAGCTCGGGAGCGAACTGCCGGGCACCCAGTACCTCGACCGGAAGGGACGACTGAAGACCGTTCGGTATTGGACGATGACGGCACAGAGTGGCCAGTTCGCTCGCAACCGGGAGGTCGACGAAATCCGTTGGCTGCCCATCGAACGGGTCGGCGACCTACTCACCTACGAGCGCGATCTGGTCGTGGTCGCGGCGCTGAGCGACGCCCAACCGGCGGTCGTCTGAGCCCAACTGCGGCCGGCCAGCCGGGCACGGCTCGCCGAATTCAGGCCGGGGAACGGTCGGCGGGCTGAAGGGCAGACTTGACTCCGTCGACCACGTTCTGCATGTTGCCGCGGTGTTCCTCCATCCGACGGAACAGGATTTTCGGCTCCTTCTCGGGCATGGCTTCAATGGCAGCGGAGATCCCGGACGGCCCGGGTCCGAGCACGACCGAGTAGCGCAGCCGGGTGGCTCCCGCGATCGATGCGACCTCGAAGCACCAACGCGCTCCGGGGTTGTCGGGGTCCGATGTCGCCCAACCGAACTCGCGGCCCTCGACAAAGCGGTTCACGAAACACGGCATCTCCCACTCCCCGATCGCCGCGTGCCTGTTCGCGCCGATGAACTGCGCGCCGATCGACGCGTCGTCGACGCCCTCGGCCCATCGCGCCCCCGTGAACTCCTCGCTGAACTGCGCGCTGAGGTTGATGTCGGTGACCATCTGCCACACCCGGTCGACGGGTGCATCGATGTCGACCTCGACGACCGTGCCCGGGCCGTCGGCGAGGCGCGGTGGATCGCTGGGGCCCGACTCCCACGTGTGGGCGTAGCGGTCGATGAAGGTGATCTCGCGAGCTGGATAGCGAAGGGCGCGCTTGAAGTCGGTGCCGATGGTCCATGCGACCGGGATCATCGCGATCTGGGTGTTGCCGGGCGGCACACCGAGCAGCGTCGCCAACTCGTCACGCTCACCCAGGATCGCGGTGGTCCACGAAGTGCCGAGCCCGCGGGCGCGCAGCGCTACACAGAAGCTCCACACCGATTGGATGACGGAGTCGAACAGGCCTGGCTGGCCGCTGCCGTCGTGCAGGCCGATGATCGTCGGGATCACGATCGCGGGTACCTCGGCGAGGTGTTCGGCCAGGTGAGCGGCCGACCTCATCACGCGCTCCTGCGGGTGGCCGGTGCCGGCGAGTTTGTCGCGTCCGTCGACCATGAACTGCCCGCCGGTCGCCATGTAGAGCTCGGCGATGCGCTCCTTCAGCTCGGGATCGCGAACGATGATCCAGCGGCGACTGCCCTGGTTGCCGCCGCTCGGTGCCTGCTCGGCGACGTCGATGCAGTCGAAGAGGATCTGATCGTCGACGGGTCGGTCGAGATCGAGCCGCAGCCGCACCGCCCGAGTCGTGGTGAGCGCCTCGTCAACGGCGTGGACGTCGATCGGTGTGCTGTCGTTCGTCATCTCGGCGTCTCCTCGAGAGTGGTGGGTCGTGTCGTCACGGTACGAGGTTTCGGCCGTTCGCTCGTCCACCGAGCGAGGAGCTATTTGATCCTGGCGTCTCGCCGGTATCCCGCGATCGTCGTGGCAACGATGATCGTGATCGCGACGAGCATCGTCATGGTCGCGATCACGTGGACCTGGGGCGGGATCTCGATGCGGGACGAGTCGAAAACCTCGCGTGGGTAGGTCGACACGTTTCCGGCGACGAAGGAGGTGATAATGTAGTCGTCGATCGAGAGCGCGAGCGACAGCATGAACGCGGCAACGATGCCCGGCACGATCATCGGGAACGTCACCTTCGCGAACGTCCGCAACGGAGGTGATCCGAGATCGGCCGCAGCATCTTCGAGCGACCAGTCGAGGCCGCGGATGCGGGCCTTGACCGTGAGCGCCACGAACGACACGCAGAACAGCGTGTGCGCAATCACGATGGTCCAGAAGCCTCGTCCGACGTCCTGGTTGAAGAACAGTGTGAACAGCGAGGCGCCCATGACGATCTCGGGTGTGGTGAGGGGCAGGATCAGCAACATGTTGATCGCCGCGCCGCCGTGGATGCGGTATCGGCTGACGGCAAGCGACATCAGCCCGCCGATCGCCGTGGCGATCGTGCACGCGATGAGCGCGACCTTGATGCTCTCGCCGAAGGCTGTCAGGTAGTCGCTGCGGTCGAACGCGTGAGCCCAGTTGTTCCACGTGAAGCCCTGCCACGAGGTGTTGAATCGCCCCGCTGGATCGTTGAACGTGAACACGGCGATCGTCACGAGCGGCACGAACAGATAGGCGAACCCGAGGATCGTGATGATGTAGAGGACGGTGGTGCCGAGTGGCCGCTTGCTCATCATCGACTCCTCACGCGAGATCTTCCGTGCCGAGGAACTTGGCGTAGACGAACACGACCGCGGTGATGATCGCCATCAGCACGAAGCTGATGGCGGCGGCCGCCGGGTAGTCGTTCTGGTTCAGGAACTGGGTGCGCACTGCGTTGCCGATCACCCGTTTCGACTGTGGATCTCCCAGGAACTCGGCGTTGATGAAGTCACCGGTGGCCGGGATGAACGTGAGCAGCGTCCCGGCGAACACGCCGGGGAGCGAGAGGGGCAGGATGATCTTTCGGAACGTGCGACTGAACGGCGAATAAAGGTCGGCTGATGCGTCCATCAGGCGTGGGTCGATCTTCTCGAGGCTCACGTAGATCGGCAGCAGCATGAACGGGAGGAAGTTGTAGGTGAGCCCGCCGATCACGGCGAAGCGGGTGTTGAGAATGGCTCCGTTCCGCATGATCCCGAGCGAGTCGAGCAGGCCGTCGAGACTGATGGCTTGCAGGAAGCCCACGATCGGGCCGCTGTCGGCGAGCAGCGATTGCCATGCGATCGTGCGCAGCAGGAAGCTCGTGAAGAACGGGATCATCACGAGCCCGAGCAGAATGTTCTTGTACTTCCCAGCCTTGAACGCGATGAAGTAGGCGAGCGGGTACGCGATGAGCGCACACAGCACCGTGGCGACACCGGCGAATGCAAACGCCCTCACGAGGTGACCGCCGAAGCGCGTGAATGCCTGCTCGAAGTTGCCCCACGCCCACGTGAAGTCGTACTCGGGTCGCAGACGATTGGGCTTCTCCGACAACGAGATCTTGAACAGGGTGATCAGCGGCACGATGAAGAACACGAAGAGGAACGCGATCCCAGGGATCAGCAGCACGTACGGCACGCGCCTGCCCGACCGGAGGCTGCGGTCGGTGGCGGCTTCGGTCGTGGCCATCATCAGCCCCCGATGAGCTTCAGGAACTCGGCGGTCAGCTTGGCGTCGACCTCGTCGGGCAACGAGGCGAAGACGCTGAGCCGGGCCGCATCCTCCTCGGAGGGGAACAGGATCGGGCTCTCCGCGAGCGCGGCTGCGTCACCGCCCATCTTGATCAGCTCGTCGCGCACACCCTTGACCGGACTGACGTACTGCACCCAGTTGGTGAGCTGCGCTGCCTGGACCGGGTCGTAGACGAAGTTCATCCATTCTGCTGCCGCGATGCCGTTCGGTGCTCCCTTCGGAATGATCATGGTGTCGTACCAGCTCATGCCACCCTCTTCGGGGATCACGAACTGGATGTCGGGTCGGGTGTACTGCAGCTGGACGATGTCGCCCGACCATGCGACGCAGGCCACGAAGTCGCCGTTCTCGAGGCTGCGGAGGTACTCGTTGCCGGTGAAGGCCCGGAACTGTCCGGTGGCGTTGGCCTGTGCGATCTTCTCGATCGCCGCCAGCGCTGCGGCTTCGTCGAGCTGGCCCGGGTCGGCGCCCATGCCGAGCATGGTCAGACCGACGGAATCGCGCATCTCGGTGAGCATCGCGACCCGACCCTTGAACTCGGGGTCGAACAAGTCGTTGAAGCTGCGCAGTTCTCGTCCGGTGAGCTCGGGGTTGTAGGCGATGCCCGTGATGCCGGCCTGCCAGGGGAGACTGTGCGTGGCGCCGAAGTCCCATTCCTGGTCGAGGAAGCGGTCCTCGAGGTTGACGCGGTTCGGGATGAGATCGAGCGGGAGCGGCTCGATCCAGCCGAGACGCTTCATGCGCGCTGCCATCCAGTTGGTCGGGCACATGATGTCCCAGTTCGTGAGGTTCCCGGTGCCCAGGTACGGCTCGACCTCCCTGGCGTAGAACTCGTTGTTGTCGTTGAGGTCTTCGCTGTACTCGACGTTGATTCCAGAGGCTGCGCCGAAGCGATCGACGGTGCCGGTCGCGCCATCCTCGGTGGGGTCGATGTAGGCCTGCCAGTTGAGGATGCGGACGTCGGTGTCGTCGGCGCC
>JBBKWQ010000197.1:0-5351 GCA_037969115.1 Ilumatobacteraceae bacterium | reverse complement strand
CTGAAGCTGGAACTGGGCGTCCCGGACACCACGATCGCCGTCGGTGGCAATGACCCAGCGAAGTCGCTCTGCGAGGAAGCCACACGTATCGACGCCAGCGTGATCGTCGTGGGGAATCGACGGGCCCAGGGCGCCAAACGGGTGCTCGGCTCGGTCGCTGCTGCCGTGACCCACCATGCGCCGTGCGATGTGCTCATCGCTCACACGACCGACGGCGACGGGGCGGCAGCCTCGGACAAGGCGATTCGCCACAGCATCACCTCGGCAACCGTGTTCCAAGATTGCTCGGCCAAACAGAAGCGGTTGCTCGACGGGCTCGGTACCTCGATCTCGGTGAGCGCCGGCCAAGAACTCACGCAGGAGGGACAGACTGGCCGCGAGTTCGGAGTGCTGCTCGATGGAACCGCGACCGTGACCATTGATGGCGAACAGGTGGCGACGCTGAGCGCGGGCGACCACTTCGGTGCCATGGCGCTTTTCGCGTGTGTCGGAACCGACGACTCGACGAGGTCCGCCACCGTCACTGCTGACTCTGATCTCTGGATCTCGGTGATGTCGGTTGCCGAATTCTCCTCGCTGACAACGCAATTTCCCGAGATCGCGGATCAACTCCGAGAGACCGCAACAGAGCGCCGCAAGGCGAACGAGCAGCGCTCAGGCTCGACGGCGTAGCGAGCCCCGTCGCCGAATCGCTCCCGATCTACGTCCCACTCACGCGTCACACGCTGGCTCACACGGGTGGCCTGGAACATGAGCGACAGCACAAGAGGGAGACATGCACACGTGAGCACACAAGCGAAGATCAAAGACGCCTTCGTGGAGGTCGTCGCGGCGCTCCAGCACACCCCCGAGCTGGGCATCGGCAGCGAGACGTCGGTGACGAAGGTGATCGACGGTTTACGGTGCGAAGTGCGCGAGGGCGAGTGGACGCTCGCCGTCGACATGCCGGAGATTGCGGGCGGGTCCGCGACAGCACCCACGCCGGGCGCCTTCGGTCGTGCCGCACTCGGCTCGTGCCTCGCACTGACCTACATGATGTGGGCGTCGAAGGACGGCATCGAGATCCAGAGCCTCGAGGTTGAGGTGCACGCGGACTTCGACAACGGTGTGCTGTTCGGCACCTCTGATGCCGTCGCGGGATACACCGAGGTCCGATACCTCGTCAGGATCCAGAGCAGTGCTGACGAAGCCGACATCGTTCGGGTCCTCGACGAGGCGGATCGTCACAGCGCGTACCTCGACGTGTTTGCTCGGCCGCAGAGCCTGGTCCGTCAGCTCGACATCACCAGACCGGACTGACCGAACCAGGTCGCCTAGATCGGCAGGCCGCTCTCGACCGCGTGTCGCAGCGTCGTGTTCTCGATCGAACGACTCAACGCCTGAGCGGCCTGGCCCGCAGCTTCGTCTCCGAGGTCGGCGAGTCGGAGCGCGGCTCGCGCGGAGTATTCGCGCAGCCCGTTCTCCCCCGCGCACGCCACGAGCTGATGCGCCGTGTCTCGGCTCATCTCCTCGTTCGTGGATCGCGTCACGGCGCACTTGCCTTCGAGCGCGTGAGCGAGCACCCACACGTACGGGAGCGTGTGGTCGAGGCTTCGCTCAGTCCAGGCGCCGGCCGCCTCGGGGTCGTGCTGGTCCGCCGCGACGGATGCAAGTGATCGGCTCGCCACCGATGCCCAGCAGAGATCTCCGACTTCGACCGCGAGGGCGTACGCGCTCTCGAGCTGATCACGTGCCGGTTCGAGTTCTCCCTGACGCCGAAGGATCTCTCCCCGTTGGGATTGCGGCCACGGCAGCAGTGCGGCCCAGCGTTCGGATTGTGCGATCTCGAGGCTCTCATCGACGTAGCAGAGAGCGCTGGCGAGGTCGCCTCGCAGCAGGTGGGTTCGCGCCGCCATCGACAGCGACCACGCCGCCTGCCTGGGCTTGCCGGCGCGTCGCGCCTGCTCGATCGAGAGTTCGAACGCCATCAACGAGGGGTCGTACTCGGCGTCGTCCGACAGGGCGAGCCCACGTAGACCGTTGGTGACGGCGAGGAGCTGATCGTCGCCGTTGCTCTGCTCGTCAGCCTGCGCGAGCCAGTAGTGAGATTGTGTGGCATCACCGGTCTGGATGTGGACGAAGCCGAGCTCGCTGCACGCCCGAGACGACACGTCGGGACGTTCCGCTCGGTGAGCCGCTGCAATCGCTCGGTGCAGAATTGCGGTGACTTGCGTCGTGCGATCCTGCGCACCGTGGGCGAGAGCTTCGCCGTACTGCAGCAACGTCTCGGCTTCGAGATCAGCGTCGTCGGACTCGCAGGCGAGAGCCACCGCGCCACGCAGCCTGTCAAGTCCTCGCTCTGTCGCCCCGGCCGCGATCGCCGCGCGACCTGCATCGAGGCGCGCCCGAGCTTCAGCGGTTGCCGTGACCGTGCGAGTGCGCCGGTTCGCAGCTGACGGTTCAGCGGCGGCTTGCATCAGCGTCTGAGGAAGCGGCGCATCGAGCTCGCGTCGGAACAGGTCCTCGCATCGCGCAAGGTGTCGCTGCGCCTCGTCGCTGCGTCCTGCCGCGGCGAGAGATCGAAGGAGTGCTTCTTGGTTGCGGCACTCGAGCGGATCGAGCTCGACCAGGCGTCGCGCTCGCCGGAGGGCTTCCTCGAGCCGACCGCTCGCGAGATCCGCGAGCACATCGTCGCGAAGTTGGGTCTGCTCGCGATGCGCGATCTTCATCTGCTGAGAACGCAGCCAGAAGTCGAACGCCGGGAGCGCATCGAACGTCAAGGAGCCGAGCAGCCTCCCGCCGCCACCGCGGTCGGAACGACCATGCGGCCAGTCAGCGAGTTCGACAAGGTCGACGTGGTGTCCCTCCTGCAATGTGATGGTGAGTGGGTCACCGCCGATCTCCTCCGTGGACCAGTCGGCTGCTCGCCGAATCGAGGACAATGTCCAGCGCAGGGCGGCGAGTGGATCGTCGGCATCGTTGAACAGCAGCTCAGCCACCGTGCGGCGCGACGGCGGTCGCTCGGCCAGTATCAGATACGCGAGGAGCGCCCACGCCTTGCGACCACGTGGTGGTGGCACCGGGTCGCCGTCGCGCTCGATCCACGGTTCACCGAGCAGATGCAGGACAACGCTCATCGCTTTCTCCTCACCTCCGTCGGGCCGTGTCAGTCGCCGTCAACCTAGTGGTGCACCGTGTGACGGTGCGTGTGAAGAAGTGGCGATCGGCGCACACGCCACGTCATGGCACATCGACAGACGGCGTGGCGATTCGGAAGCACCGGAGACGCGACGTGTTCCCCTCCGAGATCGGAGGGGAACTCGCCGCCCGTCTGTGACAGCCCCGGGATCAGGTCCTCGTTGTTCCGGTGACCGAATCAAAACTCTCGATCACTTGATGTGAACATCATCTCGCCGATCGACGCACACCAACAGAGACCTAAGGCCTGTTGAGGGAGCAAGGTTGGGACCGCCTCCGGGGCGAGCCGTCGTCAGAACGTCTGGTCGCGAATTGATTGAACATGCTCATTCAATATGGTGTGATCGGCAGAGTCACCCCATCATGGCCCTTCAGCAGGCATGTTCTTTCTTGAACGCGTTCATGGGAGTCACTACCCTGGTGGCCATGGGTCGTCCCGCAGCCACCGCCGAACAGCGTCGGCAACAGCGGAATCGAATTCGCGCGGCAGCTGCCGAGATCTACGAGGAGGAGGGCATCGGCGCGCTGTCCGTGCGGTCGATCGCCACCAGAGCCGGGGTCTCAACGGGCCTCCTCTACAGCTACTTCAACGACGTGTCAGACCTGATGCGGACGCTGTGGTTGCGACCCGTCGCCGAGTTCAGCCGCCGAGTCACCACCATCGTCGAGGCACAACCAGAGCCACTCAGCCGCATCGAGGCGTTGCTCGTCGGCTACGTCGCATGGGCTCATGAGCATCCCGACGTGTATCGCGGCGTGCTGCTCTTGGTCCGCCCTCCCACCTCGACCAGTCCCGAGCGCCAAGACCTCGCCACGCTGCCCCTCCATCGAGCACTTCGCGACGCAGTCACAGAGGGACAGCGGGTCGGCAAGGTCCGCGCGGGCGATCCTGACGAGATGGCGCAGGTGTTGTGGGCCGGCGTTCACGGTGCCCTTGCGCTGCCCGTCAACCTCGATCGATACGCCATCATGCCTTCGCCCGAGCTGGCACCGCTCATGATCACCGCGCTGATCGCGTCGCTCGCATAGACATGGAAACCGTCGACGTCGTGGTGGTCGGGGCGGGAATCGCCGGGCTGTCCTCCGCAGCAGCACTCGCGACCGATGTCGGCGTGGTCGTGGTCGACATGGAACGCTCACCCGCCCATCACGCAACGGGTCGCTCCGCCGCGTTGTACATCCCGACGTATGGACCGCCGAACGTGCGGCGACTCACGGCCGCGAGCGCAGAGTTCTACAACACTGGCGCAGCCGGACGTGCCGCTTCACCCCTGGTCTCGCCGCGGATGGTGATGTTCGTCGCGGACGACGATCACCATCAGCACCTGCTCGACTTCGCCGCGAGCCAGGGTGAGGTCGGTGGTTCGTTGGAGATCATCGACCGCACGGCCAGCCGCATTCGCTGTCCGGGGCTGCGCCCGGAGTGGGTGGTTGCCGCTGGACTCGACCACGACGCACTCGACATCGACGTCGCCGCAACGGTTGCGACGTTCCGCTCACTGCTGGCCGAGCGCGGCGGTCGTCTTCTCACCGACCATCGCGTCACCGCCATCAAGCGCTCGCTGAACGGATGGACTGTCACGACCTCGGCCGGCGAGATCTCGGCGGGAGTCGTCGTCAACGCGGCCGGTGCGTGGGTCGATGACGTCGCCCGAATGGCGGGCATCACGCCCTTGGGCTTCATCCCGAAACGGCGGACGCTCGCGATCGGACCGGTCGCTGCCGGTACCGATGCCGGCGACCACTTCGTCGCCCACGCCGCGATGCACTTCTACTTCCGCGCAGAGCACGGCGACCTCATGTTTTCACCCGCCGACGAGACCCCCAGCGAACCCGTGGACGCGCGACCCGACGAGGTCGACGTCGCGCTCGCCATCGAACGCATCAACGCGGCCACCACGTTGGGGCTTCGGTCGGTGCGTCAGAGCTGGGCAGGGTTGCGGACATTCAGTCCCGACGGCGAACTGGTCATCGGACCCGACCCGGCGGATGCCTCCTTCGTGTGGTGCGGCGGCCAGGGCGGATACGGCATTCACACCGCGCCCGCGGCGGCGATGGCCACGGCGAGTCTGGCCATCGGTGCGGCCCTTCCGAGCAATTTGCAGGATGTGGGCCTCACGGCTGACGCGATGCTCGCTGACCGGCTGGGGTGAATCCCGATAGAGGCGCCGCTG
>JBBKWQ010000196.1:0-19158 GCA_037969115.1 Ilumatobacteraceae bacterium | reverse complement strand
GGTGCCCGAAGCGAGACGGTCGAGCGACCCCACGTGCAGGCGCTGCTCGCCCAGGCGCTCGCACGTTCGGAGGTGCCGGTCCGATCGTCGTGCTACTGCCGCAGCGCAACGTAACGGTGACCTCGTCGTGCTACGGAGCCGAGTCCCGGAGCGGAACCACCCCGTCAGTTTCCGGCACCGCTGGGTGCGATCCCCGCTCGCGCCATCAGGTCAGAGGCACGCTGTTGACGAGTTCGGTAGTCGGCCCGACGAGGAGCCGTCGCTCAGCTCGCAATCCTTGTGATGTGTGTGACGAGCGACGCGTGGAGCTCCTCGCGATGCGGTTCCGCGCGGATCAGGTCGAGGGCTGCCATCATGGCGCCGAGCACCGGCGGGCACTGCATACGACACGCGACTGCGCCTGGAAGCTTGGCCATCACACCGTGTTCGAGCAGGGTCGTTGGATGCCGGAATACTCCGCCGCCCATCACGACCGGGGTGCCCTCGATCTCGAGTCCGACCCGATCGGCGCAGACCCGTGCTTGCTTTCCGAGGTGATCGCCCGCGACGGTCACGATTTCGAGGGCCACGGGGTCGCGCCGGTCCGCCTCGTCGAGCACGATCGGGCTCATCCGCACGAGTTCGTGACGCCCATAGCCGCCGCGACTCGTGAAACGATGCAGGACCTCTACCGGATCATTGCAGTCGTATGCTTCCAGCGCCCGCGCCGTGAGCGAGGTGGCAGGTCCGAGACCGAGCTGATGACGGTGCACCGCATTCAACGCATCGGTGCTGAGCTGCAGTGACCCGACCACGTCGGGCCAGAATCCGACGTGGAAGCACTTGCCGTCACGGTGACGTGCACCGACCGCGTTGCCGGTGCCGCAGATGACCGACACCCCTTCCCAATCCGGGCCGCCGACGCGCAATCCGCCGATCGAGTCGTTGACCACGAGCGGTGTGAAGTCGAAGTCGAAGTCGGCGACCAGGTGGGCGCGGAGATAGTCGTGGTCCTCGGGCCAGTCGACGCCGGCCAACGAGAACACGCCGGCCCTGATCATGTTCGGGAGGCAGCCTGCGTCGTCGAAGGCTGCGCGGACGCTTCTCGACAGCTCCGCACAAGCCTCAGCGGAAGTCGTGGCGTTGTAGATGTCGGTGCATCCGCCGTGGCCGACGCCGATGACGCCGGTGTTGCGGTCGATGACGACCGCGATGGTCTTGGTGTTGCCACCGTCGACGGCGACGACCAGATCAGGGCCGGACATGGCGTCGTCGACCAGGTCCATTGTCGCAGTGCCTGGTGTGGCTCATAGGCATTCTGGTATGGTAATACATACCAGCTGGTCGAGCAGCGTGCTCCCCAGATTCGAGGACCGGAGGCATCCATTGGCACGCATCAAGCTCGCGTACGTGGGCGGAGGCTCGACCCGCGCGGCCGGAACCATGGCCAGCCTGGCGCACCAGGGCGAGAATTTCGACGGCTCCGAGATCGTGCTCATCGACCTCGACGAGGAGCGCCTGGAGTTGATCGAGACGATCACGCGTCGGCTGATGGCAGCTCGCGGACTCGACATCAGCGTCGTCGCCACCACGGACCGAAAGGCCGGCCTTGCGGACAGCGACGCCGTTCTCACGAGTTATCGACCTGGTGGGTTCGAGGCCCGTGTGCTCGACGAACGGATTCCGCTCTCGTATGACGTCATCGGCCAGGAGACGCAGGGTCCGGGCGGGTTCTTCATGGCGTTGCGCTCGATCGCTGCGATGCAGCCGATCATCGACGACATCTCCCAGGTCTGCAGCGATGCGAAGGTGTTCAACTACACGAACCCGGTCAACCTCGTGTCGCAGGCCGTTTCGGACAACAGCGACATCTCGATCGTGTCGCTGTGCGAGGGCCCGATCGAATACCCGCGTGAGCTGGCAAAGGCGGTCGGGCTCGACCCCGACACGCTGGATGTCGCCAGTGTCGGTCTGAATCACGGTTCCTGGTCGGTTCGCCACACCTACGACGGGCAACCCCTGATTCCGCTGCTCGAGGACGCTTGGGCTCGAGTCGACGAGTTTCCGAATCTCACTGGTGAGCTCCGGCGAATGTTGCACATGACGGCAACCATGGGCTCGATCCCGAGTGGCTATTTTCAGTACTACTACTTCGAGCACGACATGCTCGCAGAGTTCCAGGCCAAGCCGACCACGCGAGCCGAGGACATCCTTGCCGAGGTCCCGACGTACTGGGAGCACTACGGCGAAGAGGCACGGTCCGATGACCCGCAGCTCGATCCTTCCCGGTCGCGCGGCGGCATCCACGAACTGGAACTGGCGCTCGATTGCATGGACGCGGTATTCAACGACCGCGATGAGGTGATGACCGTCAACGTGGTCAATGACGCCACGATCGGCTGCCTGTCCGATTCCCTGGTGGTAGAGACGCTCGGACGCTGCAACGCGAGTGGTGTCGAGCCGCTTCCGATGCCAGATCTGCCCGCGCACCTCTTGGGGCTGGTCGAGTCGCTGGGCTGCTACCAGCAGGCGGCGGCCGACGCGGCGTGGAGCGGCAGCCACCGCGAGGCGACCCAGGCACTCGCCGCTCATCCGCTGGTTCGCTCGATCGACGTGGCCGAGCGGATGTACGCCGAAATGGCGCACGCCCATCGCGATCATCTGCCCGAGCGGTTGATCCCGTAGTACAGGACGAGCGAAGCGCCCGTACTCAGCGGTATGTGTCGCCGTAGTGGCCGGTGTCGTCGCGCAGCCGCATCGGTCGGCCCGGTGGAATGTACGGATCGTCGAGATACGGCGGAGGGTCGCGGTCCCACCGCTCCGGTCGACGCACGCGAGCGCAGATCAGCAGCGGGTGTCCCGGGTCTCGCACACCGAGTTCGAAGTCGGTGAGCTCCTCGGCTGCCATATTCGTCTGGAACGCGGTCCGCGTCAGCAGGTTGCCATAGATGTCCAGCTCGTAATCGTCGTCACCGAGCCCCAGCCGCCGCAGGATGTTGTGGACCTGGATCGGTGTGAACCAGTGATGCATGTAGAGCGGCTCGCCGGTGCCCATGTCGAGTCCACCGTGGAGGTAGTAGTCGACACAGCTGAAGTTGACCAGCAGCACGCCGCCCGGCCGCAATAGCCGGATCGCGTGGTGCATCGCCGCGTCCACGTCGTGGATGACCGTCATGACGAACGGGATGATGAAGCAGTCGTACTGCCCGCCTTCGATGTGATCTGCCCTGCTCAGGTCGGCGACGACGGTGACGTCGGGATGGTGGGCAGACAGGTCGAGCGCCTCGGCGTGGGTGACTCCGTCGGAGCCGAACCGGTGGATGTGGGCCGTCTCGCCGATCTCGAGGCAGCGACCGCTGATGTCGTTTCGATGAGCGGTCAAGAAGTTGTCGTGGTAGTAGCGCACGATCGGAGTGCCCCGGGACGCCCCGTTGTCGAGCGGTGTGAGACGACGGAGTCGGATCGAGCTCAGCTGCCGAATCAACGGCCAGCGAAGCCAGGGCCGCGGCTCGCTCATGTTGCCCGTTCGGCTCGCTGATGGACGACAAGTCCCGCACCGATGACGCCGGCCCGCGTACCGAGCGCGGAGCGGATGAGTGGCGGCGCGTGGGCGCGCATCGACGTCAGCATCCGGTACTGGTCATCGATCGCTTCGGCGAAAGCCCCGCTGCTCGTGCCGAGGCCGCCGCCCAGCACGATGATCTCCGGATCGAGTAGCGCCACGGCGCTGGCGAGTGCGCTCGCGATCGTTCGCCCGGCTTGCCGGTAGGCCGCCTCGAGCCGGCTGTCGTCGAATTCGTTCGGCGACACGCCGAGGTCGGCGGCAAACCGTTCGAGCGCCAGCCCGGAGGACTGCGCCTCGACCGTGAGCGACGCGTGGCGAACGAGACGCGCATCCGTGCTCGCAGGAAGCTCACCGATCGCGATCGCCTCGCCGCGGTGACCGCTCCACACTTCGCCGTCGATCAGCATCGTGTGTGAGATGCCGGTTCCGACGGTGACGTACAGGCAACTGGAAACGCCGCGTCCGTGACCCAGGCATGCCTCCGCCAGCGCTGCGCACCGCACGTCGGATTCGACCATCACGTCGGGCGGTCCAGTGCTCGCGACGGTTCCGACGTTCCGGGCGGCGAACCACGCAGCCGGCTCGGTGTCCCACGCGAGCACGAGCGAGCTGGTGATCCGTCCGTGTGGGTCGACGTACTCGGGCACCCCGATGCCGACGCCGACGAGGTCGTGACGAGCGATGTCCCGGTGTGCGAGCAGCTCGTTCACCATCGCCATGGTCGCGGTGCCGGCCGGATCTGCACCACGCTCGGAGCGAGGCGTGGCCGTTTTGATCTCGTGGATGACCGCGCCGTCGGCTGCGATCAGCGCACCGGCGATCTTGGTGCCGCCGACATCGATGCCAACGGCGATCGCGGTCATTGCGGGGTCGGAGTCTGGTCCGGCCAGATGTCGTGTGGGCCGGTCCAACCCGGCCCGATACCGGTCATCCATCGAGCTTCGTCGTTGCCGCACGCCAAATACGAATGGGGGGTGTCGGGTGGCAAGATGGCCGCGTCGCCGGGACCGAGGTAGAGGCAATTGGCTGCTTCGGCCGTCGGTGTCCGGATCATCAGGTCACCGGCCAGCACGAGCACGAACTCTTCGCCGGGATGCAGCTCATCCGGCGAGGCGACGCCGGGCCGTAGCCGGCAACGGGCGACAGTGAGGTGCTCGGTGGCGGCGAGGAACGCCATCTCGAGGTCGTCGCGCTGGGCCCAGACGAGGTCGTGTTCGCGGACGGGGTGGATTCGTTGCTCGGCGCGCAAGGCTGCAGCGTTGGCCGGCCAACGTTGGAAGATGCGGCGGTCGACCGTTTCGACGCGATCCAGGTAGGGCTGTTGCTTGGCATAGGCACTTGATGCTCCGGTTGCCGGAGTGGGGGAGAAGAACTCGAGCACGCGGACGCCGGTCGAGCCGCCGGCGCGCCCGTGATGCCAGGTGTCGCGCTCGAAGAACACAGCCTCGCCCGCGACGACGCGCTGCGTCTCGCCCGTCGAGGGGTCGCTGAGCAGCAGCTCACCCTCGCGAACGTAGAGCAGTTCGTCGGCGGCGAAGATCGTCGGATTCTGGGGGGAATGACCGAAATGCCCACCTGGCGGAAGCGCGAAGTCGAGTACGTGCAATCGTTCCGAGGAGAGGTATACCAAGTCGATCACGAAGCCCGACTCGGCGTCGCCCCAGACGTGTCGAGCGCGATCGGTGGCGGCGATGCGCGTCGGGGCGTCGTAGGTCGGCCGCGGTGTCGCACGCCGTGTCGGCACAGGCGATGCCGCGACACTGCCTGCGGTTTGCGCGTCGGACGGCGATGATGGGGTCGGCATCTCGGTCATCGGTCCCTTCACGTGTCAGCGGCTGTAGAGAGTGGCGCGGAACGTGTACGCGTCTGCGCGGTAGATGAGTTTGGCGATCAGCAGGCGGTCGCCGCTGCGTCCGTATGCCAGTTCTCGCCCGATCAGAACCGGCGACCCGACCGGTATCTCGAGCAACTGCGCAACTTCGGCATCCGCTTCGTCGGCGTGCAACGCGTAGTCGGATCGGATGGGTCGGCCTCCCTCGGTTTGGGCCATCGCCTCGTACAGCGAGCGGTTGTTGAGGTCGCATGCGGCGATGCCGGGAAGCCTGGCGGCGACGATACGACTGACGTCGTAGCAGACCGGGGTGCCGTCGAGCGTCCGCACGCGATGCACTTCGAGAATCTCGGCGCCGGGAGCAGCGCGCAGCTCCTCCTGTTCGGCGAGCGTGATCGACCGAACCGTCTGTGACAGGACCTTTGCGCCGGCAACGATGCTTCGCTGTCGCGCGCTCTCGGTGAAACTGATCAACGTGTTGGGTGGGTCGCTGATCGGATCGACGGCGACGAACCAACCGCGTTGCGGGCTGGCTTCGACCAATTCTGCGTCGGCGAGTGCCGCCAAGACAGGTCGGAGGGTCGAGCGGCTGACGCCGAGGCTTCGGGCGAGGGAGCGCTCGGAGGGGAGCCTGGTGCCGGGGCTGAGAACGCGGTCGCCGACTGCCCGTTCGAGAATCCGGTACGCCTGGAGCGCAACGGATTGGGGTGCGTCGGGGTCGACCGCTTCAACGACTGATATTGACACGCCGAGGAACATACCACAGAGACCATCTGGGCGGCTAGTGGTTGACCTGGGTCAATCTGGTCTGGTAGACAACACCAATCGGCAGAGCTCGATCGCTCACCAGCCTTCCGGCCAGTCCGCCAAATCAACCGACAGGGGAGATGCATTGTGACGACGAGCAACCGGACACGACTTGGCCGACTGTTTGCCGCAACCGCGGTGATGGCGCTGGTCGCCGCTTCGTGCGGCAGCGACGATGATTCGGCCGACAGCGACCCAGTCACCACCGCCGCCGACGCATCATCCGATGACGGCGATGATGGCGGCGATGATGGTGGTGGCGATGCCACGTCATCGGAAGGAATCCAGACCGATGGGTTCGAGTCGCTCGGCGACGTGACGCTGGACGTCCTCGCCGAGGCCGGCGATGAAGCGACCCTCGATCGAGCGGTCGAGCTCTTCACGGAGCAGTACCCGAACGTAACCGTCAACGTCACGTTGCGCGCCTTCGACGACTACATGCAGATCGCACCCGGCATCCTTCAGAGCGACGATCCGCCCGATGTCGCCCATGGCAATCAGGGCTACACGATCGACGGTCTGCTCGTTCAGGGTGGTCTGATCCTTCCACTCGACGAGTACGCGGCGACGTACGGCTGGGAGGAGGCGTTCGGATCCGGCACGCTCGACCAATACCGCTTCGACGACTCGGGCACCGACTTCGGTCAAGGCACGCTGTGGGGCGTCTCCGCAGTCGCGGAGTTCGTCGGTGTGTACTACAACAAGGAGAAGCTCGCCGCGATTGGTGAGATCCCGACCACGTTCGAGGAGTTCGAGGCGTTGCTGGCCGCGGCCAAGGACGCCGGCGAGTTGCCGATCCAGTTGGGCAACGCCGAAGGCTGGCCGGCGCTGCATGTGTATGGCATGGTGCAGGCTGCCTATCGACCCGCAGCAGAGATTCGCGACTGGGTGTTCGGCGAGCCGGGTTCGACGGTGTTGACCGACAGCGAGCAGCAGGCGGCCGACGCATTCGTTGCCTGGAAAGACGCTGGATACTTCCCAGACGGTGTCAACGGCATCGGCTGGGACGACTCGGTCGGAGCGTTCTCCAACGGTGAGGGCGTCTTCCTGATCGGTGGCAACTGGAACACTGCCACGCTCGAGGAGACGATGGGTGACAACGTCGGCTACTTCGCGATGCCCGTCGGGCCGAGCGGCATCGTCGGTGGAACGGCGGCGCTGGCGCTGCCTTGGCACATCACCTCGAAGGCGGAGCACCCGGATCTCGGCGCCGCATTCATCAACGTGATGATGAGTGAAGACTTCGCTGGTGAGCTGGCCGCCGTCGGACGTGTCCCCGCCCGCGACGCCGACATCGAGATCGACGGCCTGCTTGCCGACGTGACCGCCGGCGCCGCTGCGGTGATCGCCGACGAGGGCGTGACGTTGTACGCCGACTGGACGACCGACACCATGTTCGACACCTTGACGGCCAAGACCCAGGAACTCCTCGGCGGCCAGATCACCGGTGCCGAGTACCTCGAGGACGTCCAGGCCGACTGGGAAGCGTTCTTCTCGGAGTGATTCGGTGACCGACCTCACGGCCGACGCTTCAACCGGTCGACGTTCGGTTCGCAGGTGGCGTCGCTCCGGCTCGGCCGGAGGGCGCGGCCTGCGCGGCCCACAGCCGACCGCGTATCTGTATCTTCTCCCGGCGTTCGCGTTCTTCATCGCCTTCGCCGTGGTGCCTCTGGCACAGACGGTGAACCTGTCGTTCTACGAGTGGAACGGTGTGACCGACCGCTCGTGGATCGGTCTCGAGAACTACACCACGGTGTTCACGGACACGAAGATCCGTGAGGCGCTGCAACACTCGATCGTGCTGATCGTGTTCTACGCGATCTTGCCGATCGCGCTCGCGTTGACCGTCGTCGGCCTCATGGTGCGAGTGCGGGTGCGCGGCCAGTCGTGGTTCAGAGCGGTGCTGTTCGTGCCGACCATCCTGCCGCTGACGGTGGTGGCGGTCTCGTGGCGGTGGATCTACGCCCCGACCGGACCGCTCAACAAGGCACTCGATCTCGTCGGACTCGAATCGGTCAGCCGAGCGTGGCTCGGCGACTTCACGTTTGCGCTGCCTGCACTCGGATTGGTCGGCACGTGGGTGACCTTCGGCCTGGTGTTCGTGCTGTTCCTCGCAGGCGTGCAGAAGATCCCGATCGAGTTGTACGAGGCGGCGAAGATCGACGGTGCGAACATCTTCCGCGAGTTCATCGCGGTGACGCTGCCGGCCCTGCGAGGCGAGATCACAGTCGCGTTGGTACTCACCGTCACCGCCGCACTACGCAACTTCGACGTGGTCTTCGTCACGACCAGAGGCGGCCCGGGCACCACGACAGAGGTGCCGTCGGTGTTCATCTACAAGTCGGTCTTCCAGACCAGGGAGGTCGGGCTGGGCGCCGCGATCGGGGTGGTGCTGATGATCGAGCTGCTGGTCGTCAACATGCTGATCCTGTGGTACCGGAGGCGCGGCGAGTTGACGACGTGATCGAGAACCGCATCGAGCGACGAGGAATTCACGGAATCCTGCTGCTGGCGAGCGCAGTGGCGATCTACCCACTGTTGTCGATCGTGATGCTGGCGCTGAACGAGCCAGGGACCCGTGTCAGTGGGTTCACGATCCCGAAATCGATCTCGTTCGCCAATTTCAGGACGGCGTGGGAGCGGGGTGGCTTCGGCCAGGCGCTCATCTCGAGTGCGATCGTCGCAAGCACGGTCGTCGTCGTGTCGGTGGCGTTCTCGCTCCTCGCCGGGTACGCGTTCGCGGCGATGCGGTTTGCCTTCAAGAACACGCTGTTCATCATTCTGATCGCCGGTCTGATGCTGCCGTACGAGGCGCTGATCATCCCGCTGTTCTTCGGTTTTCGCGACCTCGGTCTGGTTGACACGCGGTGGGCTCTGATCCTTCCCCAGATCGGCTTCAGCGTGTCGTTCGGGACGTTCTGGATGCGCGCCGCGTTCGAGGGCCAGCTCGGCTCGATCGTCGAAGCGGCCCAGATCGACGGCGCCAACAGTTGGTCGATCCTGTGGCGGGTACTCGTCCCCATCGTTCGGCCGGCGACGCTGTCGTTGGCTGCGCTGTTGTTCCTGTTCGCGTGGAACGACTTCCTGCTCGCGCTCGTTCTGGTCCCACAGAACGAGTCGGTGCAGACAGCGCCGTTGGCGCTGTCGTTCTTCGCCGGTCAGCGCCGCGGCGCCGATCCGTCGGTCATCGCCGCTGCGGCGCTGATCGTCGCTCTCCCGGTCTTGATCATGTACGTGATCCTGCAGCGCCGCTTCGTCCAGGGAATGACCTCCGGGGCCGAGAAGGGATGAGCGAGCTCGGCCTTCGTCGTTTCCAGACAGCCGAGCAACTCGGTGATGCGGCCGCGGCGCTGATCGTCGACGGCATCGCTGATGCCGCAACGAGCGGCCGGCGATTCCTGCTCGGCTGCCCGGGCGGGCGGACACCCAAAGTGATCTATGCGGCGCTCGCACCGCGGTGTGCCGCCGACGGCGTCGATTGCTCACATGTCGTGATCGTGATGATGGACGACTACCTCGATACCGATGCGGACCCGCCACGGTTTGTCGATTCCGCGGTAGCGCATTCGTGCCGACGTTTCGCCGAGGAGGACATTCGAACGGTCGTCAACGCTTCGCTGCCACCAGAACGCCGTATTCCTGCCACGTCGGTGTGGTTCCCCGAGCCGGCCGACCCGGAATCATTCGATCGTCGCCTCGTCGGGGCCGGCGGCGTCGATGTGTTCATCGTTGCCAGCGGTGCGTCCGACGGACACGTCGCGTTCTGCGGGCCGGGAGCGAGCATCGACGGCCGGTCATCGATCGTCGAGTTGGCGTCGACGACACGTCTCGACAACACGACGACCTTCCCCAGTCTCACCTCGATCGATGCCGTGCCGACCCGCGGCGTCTCGGTCGGACTTGGAACGATTCGGAATCTGTCGCGGTCAGTGCTGATGGTGCTGCACGGCGCCGACAAGTGTGAGTCGCTGCGCCGCATCAGGGCAGCGTCGCACTTCGAGCCGGATTGGCCGGCGACGTTCATCCACGAGTGCCCGAGCGCGAGCGTCTGGTACGACGCCGACGCGGCGGGCGCGGACAGGAGTTCATCGTGACAGGAAGTTCGGCGTCGGCCGGGCCCGTCCGTCTCGGCGTGATCGGCCTCGGCAGCGTCTTCGAGCCGTACTCGGCCTTGATCAAGGACCTGATGTTCGAGGGTCGCCTCGAACCGGTCGTGTTGTGCGACACCGTCGCATCACGTTCGTCGCGGGGGATGATGTTCCTGCGCTGCGAGCTGCCATTCACCACCGACTACCACGAGGTGCTGGCGCGCGACGACGTCGACGCCGTGCTGGTGCTGACCTCGATGCCGTCGCACGGCGAGATCGCACGAGCGGCCTTGGCAGCGGGCAAGCACGTTCTCGTCGAAAAGCCGATGTCGATCGAGCTCGGCGAGGCGGCCGAGTTGGTCGTCCAGGCGGCGGAATCGCCGGAGCTGTTGGTCTGCGCACCGCACGTCGTGTTGAGCCCCACGTACCAGGCGCTCTGGAAGCGTCTCGTCGACGAAGACGAGATCGGTTCGGTCGTCTCCGCGCGGGCGCGCTACGGATGGTCGGGCCCGACGTGGGGTCAGTGGTACTACCGGACCGGCGGTGGCCCGCTGTTCGACCTTGGCGTCTACAACGTGACGTCGTTGGTCGGCCTGATGGGCAGCGTCGAACGGGTGACCGCGTTCGCTGGTACGGCGATCCCCCGACGCGAGGTCGCCGGCGAACTGATCACTGTCGAGGAGTTCGACAACTACCAGATCCTGCTGGACTTCGGTGACGCCCGGTTCGCTGTGGTCACGACCGGTTTCACGATGCAGGACTATCGCTCGCCGGCTATCGAGCTGTATGGCCTGCGTGGCGTTGCGCAGATGTTGGGCGATGACTGGGCGCCTCAGGGGTACGAGATCACCAGGACTGATCGGGCCGGCTGGACGCAGTACGCCGAGGCCGATCCGGCGTGGCCGTGGACGGCCGGGCTGCGCCACATGGTGGACTGCTTGCTCGATGGCACACCGCTGCTGATCCGCCCGGAGCATGCGTTCCACAGTCTCGAGGTGATGACGAAGGCACGAATTGCGGCGGTCACTGGGCAGACCCAAGACGTGACCAGTAAGGCACCGGCGGTGCCCTACGACCGCGACGAGATCTACGTTCAACGCGGCGGCAAGATGGGCCACGACGTGCGCATCCGCCGCCACGACGACTGACGACCGCTCAGTTGGTCCTTTCCCAGACGGAGACGTGGCTGGTGCTCGTGCTCGTGTACGGCGATCGATTCCAGTCGGCCCAGCGTTCGCGGAGGCGCATTCCGGCGATCTGCGCCATCAGGTCGTACTCGGCGGGCCAGGCGTAGCGGAAGCGGCCGCTCGACCGAGTCGCGCCGCTGGGACGGATCGACACGTGGTGCGACACGAGCATCTGTTTCGCTATGTCGTACTCGTCGATTCCGATGTGGTCGTCGGACACGTCGAACGGGACATGACGTTCGCCGAACGGGATTCGCTGGAGTGCCGGCACGAAAGTCTCGATGACGAAGCAACCACCGGGTTCGAGGTGAGCTGCTGCGTTCTCGAAGCACGCAACCTGTGCGTCTTGGGTCAGCAGGTTCGTGATCGTGTTGAACACGAGGTAGACGAGCCGGAACGTTCCGTCGACCCGCGTCGACGCCATGTCTCCGCGGATCACCGGAACCCGATCGCCGCCCGGCTTGGCCTGCATCACGTCGATCATCGGCTGCGATAGCTCGATACCGACGGCCTCGACACTCTGGTCAGCGAGCGCAAGTGCGATGCGGCCGGACCCGGTGGCGAACTCCAACGCCCGTCCCCCGGACGCAATGCTGGCGAGGAAGTCGACTGCCGGGTTCAGCTCTTTCGGGTCGAACATCGCGGCAACGTCGTCGTCGTAAGTCGCGGCATCGTCTGCGGTCCAAACCTCGCTGTGCATAGAGTCATCGTGGCACGGAACGTCGGGACGAGCGGCCCAGTTTTGTGGGTGTTCTGCGCTGACGAGGTCGGGCGGGTCAGGTGTTGTAGGGCCTGTCGAATCGTTCACCCGTCTGCGGGTCGTAGAGCGGGCATTCCAATGCTGCCAGCGCGTGGATGATGCGGTTGAGATCATCGTGATTGCTGGAGCCGAACGGCCGAAACTCGACCATGAAGTGAACCGCGGACCAGTCGAACTCGATTGAGTGCTGCTCGTCGTCGCTGGACCAGAACACTGGTCGAGGCGAGTCAGCAGCTACGCCGAGCAGCGCGCTTGGGAAGTCTGCGCAAAGGCTCGCCAAGATCTCCGCCACCGGCATCGGGAGGAGACCCTCGACCGCGGAACCTTCCATGAGTGCTCGGTAGACGTCGAGGGCCCGAGGCGCCTCGTCCCGGCGACGCTGCTGCTTCCAGAACACAAACTGTCGACCCATTGACTCTCCCGACTACTCGTTCATGTCTTCATCGGAGCGAGGACCCGATCGCTGAAGACAGAGCGCCGCATGTTCAGCTGGTTGGGGTGCTGATCGGTCGTGCGAGTCGGCTAGCAAGCACAGTCGACGCCGACTCGACCACTCCGCTTCCTCTGTTGGCTCGTCCCTGCTGCCCACGCACTCATCGACGTGCGGCGTTCGACGCTGAAGGCGAGAGTTCTGCCGGCTGCAACAGGTTTCACATCCGGGCTGTTCATGCCGATGAGAGCGGCATGAACAAGTTCGTGGTCGCCCTCACGGTCGGTTCGATGATGCTCGTCGCGTGTGGCACCGGTGACCAAGGTGGCGACACGACCGCGGTCGGAAACACTCCGTGGCGTGTGCTCGTTGACGATCATCAGGTGGGCGGACCGGTCGATCCAGGCATTCGAACCGCAACCGACGCCGACACGTTTGACAGGTTGTGGGCGCTGTTGGGTCGCGACGACGACCAGCCGTCCATCGACTTCGACGATGAGGTCATGATCGCCTTCGCAATGTCGTATCCGTCGGGGTGCGAGTTTCCGTTCATCGGTCTGGTCATCGACGAGTCCGACGCGGTCATCGCAGCGAGCTACGCGGGAAACGAACCTGCGATGTGCGCCGCCGATGAGAATCAATACCTGGTGATGATCGGCATCGATCGCGATGCGTTGACACACCCCCGATATCAGTTGACGACGAGCATCGGCGGGGAGGCTGCAACACTCGATCTCTGATGCGCGTCAGGTCGACGTGGAGCGGATCGGCGCAGGATCGTCGGCGTTCAAGAATCATGGTGTCTCAGGGTGTTCCGGCGTGGGCCGACTGCGGAGTATCGCCGCGGGCACCGTCGTGACGGGTACTGTGGCAGCGCCTGCCGTCAGCCCGACGCGAGCACGATCGACCGGGGGTTTCCATGAACGCGCTCCGGACGACACGTTGTGATTCGGTGCGTCTCGCTCCAGATCCCCGGCGAGTGATCACCAAACCCTTCCTGCCCCGCGAAGAGATCTATCCGAATGGGTCGTCGCGCATGCAGATCGTCCTCGAGCGGCTCATGGCGATGTCGGAACACGAGGTCACCTCGACTCTCGCCGCAGCGCACGACCGTTTCGCCGGTCGCCATCGAGACCTCGACGCCGTCATCGACCGCAACTTCGGGATCGTCGCAACACGACTCGACCATCTCGAGCTGCTCGCAGCTCCGCTCTCGTTGGATCGGCGGCGTCTGATCGGCGCCTACTTCACGCACGAGTATTCGATCGAGGCCGCTGCACTTGGCAATCCCTCGATCGTCGCGGCACCGGATCAATCAGGCCTCGACACCGGTGAGGTCCGATTCATCATGAGCCTCCGCGCGATCGGCGAGGGACACATCTCATCAATCGAGTTTCGCTCCGGCGTCGTCACGGCGGACGCCGGGGTGCGGCTCGACGCGGCCAGCCCGTTCGCGACAACGGGCGAACGGACGCCGCACGCATACGACAAGCGCTTCTTCACGACGAAACTCGACGACATGGCGATGTTGAACGAGGTCGAGGCGCACATCCTCGCCCGGCTGGAGGATCGGTTCACCATGGCCGAGCTCGAAGCGGCGATCGGAGCCATCGCCGATGACGACATCGAGCGATCGATTTCGGACGAGACCACAAGGGTGTTCCACTGGTTGGCGTCGTCCAACTACCGCATGTCGTTTCCGGCTTCGATCGACATCTCCGAACGCGTCCTGTTCCCCAGTGGTCCGACGGAGAGCCACGGTATGGAGGACGCGCGATTCGTCCGTTTTGTCGAAGATGACGGTGCCGTCGTGTATTACGCGACGTACACCGCATTCGATGGTCATCACATCCTGCCGCAACTGCTCGAGACGGCCGACTTCACCGAGTTCCGCGTCGCAACGCTCAGCGGTCGAGCCGCCCACAACAAGGGGATGGCGATCTTCCCGCGCCGGATCCGCGGCAACTACGTGGCGCTGAGCCGCCACGACAACGTGAACAACTTTGTCATGACGTCGAATGACGTCCGGGTGTGGCGCGATGCGACCGTGATCCAGGAGCCGGAGCGCTCGTGGGAGCTGATGCAGCTCGGCAACTGCGGATCACCACTCGAGACCGAGGCCGGCTGGCTCGTCATCACGCACGGCGTCGGGCCGTTCCGGCGCTACACGCTGGGCGCGCTCCTGCTCGACCTCGACGACCCGAGTTGCGTGATCGGCCACCTGAAGGAACCGTTGCTCAGCCCGGCGGACGACGAGCGAGACGGTTACGTGCCAAATGTCGTGTACTCGTGCGGCGCCATGGTCCACGGCGAGCATCTCGTGTTGCCGTACGGCTTCGCCGACGTGGGGGCGAGCATCGCCACGATTCGCCTCGACGAGTTGCTCAGCGAGTTGACCAGCTCGGCCCGGTGACCGCGAACTGCCCCACACCGGTGCCTGCCGGTCGGGGAGCATGTTGCAGCGTCGAGATGAGCGCCAGTGTGGACTCGGCCCCCTGGTTGAGATTGGGGCCTGTCGGGGTCAACCCGTCGTAGCCGCCGTTCGTCTCGGTGTCCCACATCACCGCGCCGACGTCGTTGTTGCCGGCGAACCAGTCGATTGCCAGGTCGACACCGCGACGCCAGTCGTCGTCGCCGGTCACCGCGTGGGCGCGGGCGCAAGCGTCGGCCATCGCGGCGACCTCGATCGGCTGCTGATCGAACCGGTTCGGGCCGTCGACGCGGCCGGCGCCGCCGACTGGTGTCGGCGACAGGTGGTCGCCGACGGTCTCACGGTCGAGGAGCCAGCGCAGGAGTGTCAGCCCGTCGTCGATCACGTCGGCGCGGTCGAGGGCCTGCCCAGCTGCGATGAGTGCTTCGGGTAACGCTGCGTTGGCGTACGAGAGTCGAGGTTCGGGCCATGGCCAGTTCGACTCGGTCGACACCGGTCCGATCGACCTGATCGCGTCGGCCAATAGGTCGCGAGCGCGCTGGTGGCGGTCGTCGTACTCGACGACCTCGGCGGCGCCGAGTGCAGCGAATGCCATTGCGCGGCGGTGTGGCGAACGTTGCTTTGCGCCGTGGTTGAAGTGTGACATCGCGCTCGCAAGCATCCAGTCCTCCGGTGCGCGTCGCGCCGCGGTGCCGAATGCCCACATGCTGCGACCCCAGCAGTCCTCGACGCCGTGACGGCCGCGCCATCGCCCGTTCGCTGCGCGGCGGTTGCGCGTTCGGCCCGTCGTGCTCTGCGACTCGGCGAGGAATCGAAACGCGGTCCGGCTCAGCTCGCGCACCACCTGGCTGCGGGCCGGTTCCCGGACGGCAACGATCAGCAACCGTGCCACGTCGTCGGTGCAGTACCCGTGTTCGCGACGCGGTTCAGCGTGGTCGGCGTGCTCGAAGATCCCGATCTCGTCGCTGAGCGAGACGACGTGACCGAACGGAGGCAGGGTCACGAGGCCATCGATTGCGCCGCGGCGACGAGGCGATCGCCGAGCCCCACGTATTGGCGGGCGACAGCGGACCAGGACAGTCCCGGTGCGAGTCGTCGGGCTTCGGCTGCCATCGACGCGGCCAGCTCGGGGTCGGTCAGAACCGACCTGATTGCCGCTGCGAGCGCGCCCGCATCACGCTGCGGGACAACGATCCCCGCGCCGCTCGCCAACAGCTCGACGGCGTGCGGGAAGGCGGTGGAGACCACCGGTCGCCCCGCAGCCACCGCGTCGACCAACACCCCGGATGTCACCTGGTCGCGCGAGTCGTAAGGAAGCACCACAAGATCAGCGGAATGGATCAGTTCGGTCAATGACACGAGGTCCCGGTAGGTGTCGTCGAAGCTCACTTGCGTCGCCGAACCCGACCTGGCGGCCCGGTCGACGAGCATGTCGCGGTACTCCTCACCGTGCCGTTCCCGCACCTTGGGATGGGTCGCGCCGGCGATGACGTATTCCGGCTGAGGTTGCAGATCGCTCAGCTCGGAGACGGCATCGATCGCCCACTCGATGCCTTTGCCGGGGCCCAGCAGACCCCACGTCAACAGCCGAGCGGGACCGCCGATCGGTCGTTGCCATGTGGACGACCCGGCAGACGGTGTGGCAGCACCGTGCGGGATCAGCAACACCTTCGCATGATCGACGTCGTACCCCGCGAACAGCCGAGTACGTGCGGTCTCGGTCATGACCACGATCGCGTCGGCCGCTGCGCACACCTGCTCGAGCACCACTCGTTGGTTGGTCGTCGGTTCGCTCAACACGGTGTGCGCGACCACCACGGTCGGCACGTCGACTGCGGCGATCAACCCCACGATCGAGTTGCCGTCGGGTCCGCCGTACAGGCCGTACTCGTGCTGGACGATGACGACATCGTTCGCGTTCAACGCATCGACCGCCGAGGCGCGACCCCAATGCGCGGCATCGGCGAGGGATGCCACGACCAACACGTCCTCGACATCGGGCGACGGGCCGCACCGCACCACATCAACGGACGCTCCGTCGGCGATCAGTCCGGCTGCGAGCGCAGCCGAGAATGTTGCGATCCCGCACGAGGTCGGTGGGAAGGTGGACAGGATCCCGAAGGATCGAACATGGCGCTTGCCCGTAGTAGTGGGCGGGGCCGAAACGGCGGTGTGCACGACAGAACTCCTCGTTCAGCTCGGTCGATGCGACAGGCCTGCGGAGGTGGACAGCACCGGAACGGCCGTCCAGCCCAAGCGGGCGCAAGCGTCCAAGAGATGTGATGTCACTGTACTGGCCAGCTTCCCGATCCGACGTCGGTACCCTGAGTTCATTCCCGCCCGCCATCACGGCGCCGCTCCCGGTCCACCGCTCCGGGTCGCTGTGCTCGCTCCGATCGCCTGGCGCACCCCGCCGCGCCATTACGGCCCCTGGGAGCAGTTCGCGTCGCTCCTGACGGAGGGACTCGTCGCCGCCGGGCACGAGGTCACCCTGTTCGCCACGGCCGACTCGGTCACCAACGCCCACCTCCACGGCACCGCCACGGGCGGCTGGTCCGACGACCCCACCATCGACCCCAAGGTCGCCGAATGCCTCCACATCGCAGCCGTCTTCGAGCGCGCCGAAGAATTCGATCTGATCCACAACGGCTTCGACTTCCTCCCGCTCACCTACAGCGACCTCGTCGACACGCCGGTGATCACGACCATCCACGGGTTCTCCTCGCCCCGCATTCTCCCCGTCTACGAGCGCTATGACGCGACCACTCACTACGTCGCGATCAGCGACGCCGACAGACACCCAGATCTGCACTACGCCGCCACCATCCATCACGGTGTCGACACAGCGTCGTTCGCCGTACATCCGACACCAGGTGAACACCTCTTGTTCTTCGGGCGGATCCACCCCGACAAGGGCACCACCCACGCGATCGAGGTCGCCCGGCGAACCGGACGACGACTCGACATCGCCGGCATCATTCAAGACGAGCAGTACTTCCGCGATCAGGTCGAACCACACGTCGACGGCGATCTCGTCCGGTACCTCGGTCCCGTGAGCGCCGCCGAGCGAGCTGACGTACTCGGAGGCGCGCACGCTCTGCTCCACCTGATCGACTTCGATGAACCATTCGGGTTCAGCGTCGTCGAAGCCATGGCGTGCGGCACTCCCGTCATCGCGAACGCCCGTGGTTCCATGGTCGAACTGATCGACCACGGCAACACCGGCTACGTGGTCACCTGCCCCGACGATGCCGTCGAGGCGGTTGGTCGCGTCCGAGACCTCGACCGTGACGCGATCCGGGCAGCGACCGTGGCCAGGTTCGACATCACCACGATGATCGACAAGTACGTCGACGTCTACCGAACGGTTCTCGACCCGCGCCGCACGAACTGAGCTCGGGCCGCGAGTGTCGCGATCAGTTCGGCGGCGGTCTGCGTTGCGATGAGCATCGGGGTTCGGAGAGCGACCTTCGACGTCGTCGAGATTTCTTGCAGCGAAATGCCCGTGCGGCGCGTGTATCTGGTTGATGATTGCCACCACCAACCTGCCCGCAACCCGGAGTGTCATGGCGCACCAACGACAACTAGAGGTCCACAGCGACTTCGACACGTTCGTGCGAACGACGTATCCGGGTCTGGTCGGCGTTGCCACCGCATTGACCGGTGGTGTCGCTGATGCAGAGGACATGGTGCAGGACACGATGATGAAAGCGTTCGTCCGCTGGGATCGGGTTCGCGATTACGAGCACCCCCAAGGATGGGCCCATCGTGTCCTCGTCAACCGTTGCGTGGGTTGGTGGCGTCGGCAGCGCACCGAGGCGAGATACCTCGCCCGGCTGCGTCGCGAGGAAGCGGTTACTGCAGGGCCGTCGCCCGACGCGTTGGTGTTCTGGGAAGCGGTCCGCCGTCTCCCGGTTCGTCATCAGCAGGTCGTGGCCCTGTACTACGCCGCGGACCTCACCGTCGACGAGGTGGCTGGAGTCCTCACGGTCCCATCCGGGACTGTGAGATCGGACCTGACGCGTGCGCGAGCCGCGCTCACCACCCTCCTGGGGGACTGACATGACCAACCATCCACAC
>JBBKWQ010000195.1:0-12757 GCA_037969115.1 Ilumatobacteraceae bacterium | reverse complement strand
GGCGGTGGTGGTGCGCGCCGGTGGCCCCGAGGTGTTCACGGAGCCCTGGAACCCGTGGATGGCCTTGCTGCCGTTTCTCGTGTTCGTTCTCGCCTGCTGGTCGGTGCTCGACGCCGATGTGTGGGCAGCGCCGCTGGCCGTCTTGGCCGGTTCGTACAGTATTCAAGCTCACATCGGGTACGTGCTGGTCGTGGGCGGCCTCGTCGTGTTCACGCTGGTGGCGTTGATTCGTCGGCTGTGGACGGCGGACCGCGCCGACCGGGTGCGTTCGGCTCGTTGGGTCGGTGTGGCAGCAGCCGCAGGCGTCGTGGCCTGGATGCCGCCCGTCATCGATCAGTTTCGTCGATCTCCCGGCAACATCACGATCCTGCGGGAGAGCTTCGGTAATCCTGACGCTCCCTACTACGCCTTCGGTGACGTTGCCGAGATCGTGGTCGTCCAGCTGAACCTTGCAGGTCCTTGGGTCATCGGGCCTGGTCGCCAAGATCTGACCTGGTGGGCCATCGGCGGATTCGTCGGCATGCTCGCGCTGTGGGCCGGTGGCGTCTGGGCCGCTCGAGGGTCGGCCACGCTGCTCCGGTTGCACGCGTTGCTCGGTGCCGCGTGGCTCCTCGCGATTGCTTCGTTGACGCGCCTGTTCGGTACGTACTTCGAGTACACCGTGCGTTGGCTGTGGTTGCTGGCGATGCTCGTCACGGTCGTGTCGGCGGTATCGCTCGGTCGACTTGTCGCGACGACGCATCCGGCAATCTGCTCTCGCGCCGAGAGGTGGCGGGTCGCCGGGATCGCCGTCGTGGCTGTGGTGGGAACGCTGCAGTTCGTCGGCCCCGCCGAGCCGACCGGATATCGTGACGGCCTCGTCGTTGGCGGTCTGGCACCTCAAGCGCTCGAACGCCTCGATCCGGGCGAGCGGTACTTGCTCCGCTGGTGGGATCCGGCGGCCCTCGGTGCGACGGGGTTCGGCATGGTGCTCGAGCTGGAACGTCACGGCTACACGGTCGGCGTCGATCCGCAGTTCGCGGCCGCAGCGCTTCCGCACCGCGTGCAGCCGGAGGCTTCGGCCACGGCGGTGCTGTATCTCGTGCTCGGCGATGCCTCGATCGCGGCGGCACGAACTCACCCCGAGTTGCTCGAGGTTGCCGAATTCGATGTTCGGTCGGCGGCGGAACGTGAGAGATCCGAAACGGTTCGTGCCGCCATCGAACGGGGACTGACCGCGGCGGGACAAGCCGACCGCATCCCGTTGCTCGACGCGTTCTACGGGCAGGCGCAACTGTTGTTCAACGAACCGGGTCCGCCGCCCGGCGTCGCGGAAATGCTGGGCGAGTACATTGAACTCGGTCAGCCTGCGGTCTTGTTCCGGGCCGCGCCAGGCGACGAGATCCTGCCGCTGTAGTCGTCTGAACGGAGAACATGCACATGACAGCCGAATCCGAGTTCGCTCGTCGTGCGATTGGTCTGGTCGATCTCACCGACCTGAGCGACGATGCGTCCGCCGGCGGCATCGACGAACTGTGTGGTCGGGCACGAACGCATGGCACCGCTGCCGTGTGCGTCTGGCCCGATTTCGTCGAGCAGGCCAGTTCGGCGCTCGCCGGTTCACCGGTGAGGGTCGCGACGGTCGTGAACTTTCCGACCGGTGACGAGCGTCCGTTCGCCGTCGAGGTGATCACGGAGCGCGTGATTCGCGACGGTGCCGACGAGGTCGATCTTGTGTTGCCGTATCGGGCGTTCCTCGCGGACGAGCCGGCCGAAGCGTCCGACATGGTCCGCCGGATTCGAGACGTTACAGGCCGAGACATCACGCTCAAGGTCATCCTCGAGACGGGAGAGTTCACCGATCTGGCATCGGTGCGTCGCGCTTCGGCACTGGCCATCGAACACGGCGCCGATTTCATCAAGACGTCAACGGGTAAGTCACGGGTTTCGGCGACGCCGGCGGCGGTCGACACCATGCTGAACGTGATCGCCGAGAGTGATCGGCCGGTGGGCATCAAGCCGTCCGGCGGCATTCGGACCACCGAAGATGCCGCGCTGTATCTCGGTCTGGCCGACCAGGTCATGGGCGAGGGTTGGGCCGCGCCCGACACCTTCCGATTCGGTGCGAGTGGCCTGCTCGACGCACTGCTCGCCACCATCGACGGACACGACGGCGCTGTGCCGACGTCATCGTCGTACTGACCCGTCGTCGCGGTCGGGGCCGACCGTGATCAGGCGCGTTTGACCCACTTCGAGTCGGCGTTCACGTCTTCGACCTCGCCGCCCGCGTCGGCCCAGCCGTTGAAGCCGACCTCGAGGTGTGCCACGTTCGTGTATCCGATCTGTTGCAGCACGTCTGTAGCGAGTGCAGAACGCTGGCCGCCGGCGCAGTACAGCACGTACCGGTCGTCGAACGCGTATTGCTTGCGGAAGTAGGGGCTCTCGGGGTCGAACCAGAATTCGAGCATGCCGCGCGGGGCAGACACGGCGCCCGGAACGGCACCCTTCTCGAGCCGCTCGCGGAAATCGCGGATGTCGACCACCGTGAGGGTGGCGCCGGCCGCTCTCTCGGCCTGGAGCTGCGCGACCGAGAGCTCTTCGATTCGAGACTTCGCCTCCGCCACCATCTGGGTGATCGTCCGGCGTTCGTTGGGATCAGTCATCAAGGTCGCCTCCTGCGAGTGCCGTGACCGTGGTGCAACGATTGTTGCGAATCGTGTCGACGAGTTCGAACGGATTGTCGAGCACCATGATCCTGCCCGCCTCGTCGTCGGATGGCCAGTCGGCTCCTGGCGAACCGGTTGCCGCGAACTCGACCCATGCCTGCTGGATGGCTCCCGACACGTCGATGCTCTCGGGATCGAAGGCATCTGCGAGCCCGATGATGCCCTCCGGATGCCCGAATACGAACGCAAGCTCCGCCCCGTGCGTGGCGCCGAGGCCGAAGGGGTTCGCTGCCGATACGTACGTGAAGTGGTACGTGTACGTGTTCGGGACGGTCGTTGCAAAGTCGATGGCCGGGCAGCCGAACGTGACGTCGGTCCAGATCGCCTGATACCGGGCGAGATTCGTCTCGTAGTCGGCGGGTGGATACAAGCCGAGCAAAGCCTCCGGATCGCTCGTGAAGGCTCCGACGAGGGCGCGAAGTTCCGCATCATCGGGTTCGTCGTTGCCGAGCGTGAACAGCGTTGCCTCGTCGGCGTTGAAGCCCGTCATGACCGTGACATCGGGGAATGCACCGTCCTCGGCGAGCTCGATCGCGGGCGAGGTCAGAGCCACGTTGTCGGCGGTGAGTTGTGCGTTGAACGCGGCCGCACCGAGAACGTCGGCAGGCAACGCACGTGCGCACGCGATGTCGACGCAGCCGAGTGAGTCGAGCAGGGTCTCCCCTGAGACCGACGCCACGTCGGGATCGGCCAATCGCGAACACCCGCCGCCACTCTGGATGATGGCCTGCTGGAAGAGTCCGTCGGACTGCGGCGAGGCCAGGTGTCCGCAGATCGAGAATCCTCCGGCCGATTCGCCGAAGAGCGTGACCTGATTCGGGTTGCCGCCGAAGCCGGCGATGTTGCTCTGTACCCATTCGAGCGCGGCGACCTGATCGGCGAGACCGTAGTTGCCGAACGATTCACCGTCGGCTTCCGCGATGAGCTCATCGGTGGTGAGGAATCCGAGTGGCCCGAGCCGATAGTTCATGCTGACGAGCACGACGCCGCGGGCGGCCAACTGATCGCCGATGTAGTACGGCTGATGCGCCGAACCGCTGGTGAGGCCGCCACCGTGAATCCACACCATCACCGGGAAGTTGTCGGCATCATCGGGTGTCCACACGTTCAAGGTGAGACAGTCCTCGTCCGACGGTGGAATCACCGTGAGCGCCGCGGTGACACCCTCGGTCGGCTGTGGGCACGATGCGCCCGGTTGGGTGGCGTCGAACTCGTCAGCCCACGCCGCGTGCGGCTGTGGAGCGCGAAATCGGTTGTCGCCGAGCGGAGGGGCAGCGAACGGAATGGAGAGGAAGGCGTTCACCCTGGGTGCGGCCGTGGTCGTGCCGCGGACCAGTCCGAGGTCGGTGTTGACGATGAACGGGTCGTCGGGTTGGGCCAACGCTGTCGTGGTGGTGGCGGGTGGGACGGTGGTCGTGGGCGTCGACTCGGTCGTGGGTGCGGCGGTCTCGACGGGTGCAGTCGGTTCGGGCACCTCGGTCGTGTCCGGGCCCGGCCCCTCTGCATCGACGGCAACGGACGGTTCGTTCGAACTACAAGCCGCAGCCAGGAGGCCGACGACGATCACGATCGCGATCGATCGGGTTCGTCGCGCGTGGTGAAGAGCTGACATCCGATGATTCTTCATCACGCGGGTCCGTCACGCCGATTCGAGTGCGACATGTCGACAGCCCGAACGATGGCCCGAACGACGGCTGGACCGCTGAGTCGACCGGCGCGACAATCAGGTTCTACGTAGGAGCAACGCTGATGCGGGTGTGGATCGACCAAGATTGCTGCACGGGTGCGGGTCTCTGCGTCGACCGCTGTCCCGAAATGTTCATCGTGCTCGATGATGGCATCGGGTACGTCCGGGACGGAGTTGTGTCGGTCACCGACCCCGACGCTCCGAGCGTCCACGTCGCACTGCGATACGAGCGTTCGGTCGTCGACGCCGTGGAGCACTGCCCGGGTGAATGCATCTACGTCGAGACCGACGGCGTCGGGCCCGTGATCGATGACGAGTCCGACATCGTCGATGCCGAGGTGATCACCGACCGGTGAGACGTCGCACCGTCGAACGCTCGGCACGATCCCGTGACCTCGGAGGGTCCATGCGTAGGATTCCGGCGTGCTGCGGACGGTTGGCAAGGCGTTTGTCGGCGAGGCAGACCTGACAGAACGCCAGGGTGCCGTGCTCGTTGCCGGTGCCGGAGTGGTGTTCAGCTTCACCGCGGTTGCGTACCGGGGGGTGCAATCGGCAACCGACTGGCAGTTTCTGGCGTATCGCGGTGGCTCGACCGCGCTGGCGATGGTGGCGCTGGTGTTCGCGCGGCGGGGGAAGCGCCCGGTTCGCTTTCGCGGTACCACCTGGAGGACGGTGTTCGCCGGTTTCGTGCTCTCGCTCACGTCGATGCTGTACATCTTCGCCTTGGCCCGGACGTCGGCAGCCACGACACTGTTCCTCCTGGCTACGGCGCCGGTGTTCGGAGCCATCTTCGGTTGGGCACTGCTGCGCGAGCGCGTCGAGCGCCCCACGATCGTCGCGATCGGCGTCAGTGGCGTGGGAGTGACGATCATGGTGGGCGCGAGTCTCGACAGTGGTACCCGGATCGGAGTGTTGTTCGCGGCACTGATCCCAGTGCTCGTCGGCCTCTACAACGTGATGTTGCGAACCGAAAAGCACGCCGATCCGGTCGTGCCCGCGCTGATTGCCGGGGCGTTCCTGGGTGTGGGGGCTGCGATAGTCGCGATGGCCGACGGCGGGCTGAGCGTGAGTTGGCATGACGCCGGACTTGCGTGCATCACCGGTGGACTGGCACTCGGCATCGGGTTGCCACTGTTCAACCTCGGGCACAAGTCCGTCAAAGCGGCCCGTGTGTCGCTGCTCCTGATGACCGAGGTGGTGCTGGCGCCGTTGTGGGTGTGGATCTGGCCGGGAGAAACGCCGGCAGCAGGCACGCTCGTGGGCGGTGTGATCGTGTTGGGCGCCGTCGTGTGGCTCGTGACCCGGACGTCCGACCGCGAGGATCTCCTCCTCACATGACGTGGCGCGTCTCGTCGTGCGGGTGACCGCAGCTCCTCGTTCCGGCGTACCAGACTGACACTCGTGGTTGACCCTGTTCGCTCGCGGTCTGCGTCCAGTGGCGCGCAGTCCTACGCAGCCTGGTCCGCCGGTCTCATCCTGACTGTCATATCGATCGTCTGGGTCGTCGCGACCGTGGTGAGCCTCGCCGATGACGTACGCGGCAATCTGTCGGCGCTCACGGACCAGGAAGGTGACGCTCGACGCGGGCTCTTCCTGTACTCGCTCGTCGTCGGAATCCAGTTGGGCATGGTCGTCGTGTCGGTCGCGATCGTCCGCTCTCACGTGTGGGCGCGCTGGACCGGACTCGTCATGGCGGTCGTCTTCGGCGTACTGACGATGGTCCTCCTTGTCGGCGAAGCAGAACCCGTCGTGCCGCTCATGCTGAATCTCGTCGCCTTGATGCTGGCCGCTGCGTTGTCGACGGCCTCGCTGCTGGCCGCTCGTCGGAGCTGACCAGCACATGGCAGGATGACCCGGTGCCGCGATCTCGCAGGTCCACGTCGAATCGAATTGCAGCGGCCAACGTCGTCGCAATGGTTCTGCTCGCCGCGTGTTCGGGCCCCGACTCCGGCACGGCCGTCGAGTCTGACACGACCGGATTCGTGGCGAGCGCCGAAGCGACGACGACGGATGATCCCGACATGGCCGCAGGAACGACCGCCGCGGAATCGGGGCCGGAACCGACCACTGAGTCGAGCGGCGATGTCCCGGCCCCCGACAGTGGCAACCTCGATGACGACGATCCACCGGTGCCGATCGAGCGGCAGATCATGATCGACCAGTTCGGTTATCTGCCGAACGCGCCGAAGGTCGCGGTCATCGCCGACCCCGTCGAGGGGTTCAACTCCGACGTCGAGTTCGTGCCCGGAGCGAGCTACGAGATCCGACGACTCGACGACGACGCCGTCGTTTTCGCCGGCGAGCCGGTGGCGTGGAACGGGGGGCAGGTTCATGCACAGTCCGGTGACCGGGGTTGGTGGTTCGACTTCACGTCGCTGACCGAACCGGGTACCTATTACGTCCTCGACACCGACCAGCAACTCGCGAGCGACGAGTTCGTGATCGCCGACGACGTGTACGACGACGTGCTCGACGCTGCGTTGAAGGTCTTCTACTTCAACCGCGGCAACGTGGCTCACGAGGGGCCGGACGCAGCGCTCTGGCAGGACGCCGCAGCGAACGTCGGGGCGGGACAAGACACAGAGGCACGTTCGATCGACGCGCCCGACAACAGCTCGATTGCACGCGACCTCAGCGGCGGCTGGTTCGACGCAGGTGACACCAACAAGTACGTCACGTTCGCAGCCGAACCCGTTCATCAGCTCCTGAGTGCCTGGCAACAGTCACCAGACGTGTTCGACGACGAGGTCGGTATCCCCGAATCAGGCAACGGTGTTGCCGACATCCTCGACGAGGTCGCGGTCGAGATCGACTGGATGCGAAAGATGCAGGATCCAGATGGCGGGGTGCTCACCAAGGTCGGGTTCGTCGAGTTCGGCGGCCCCCCGATTCCGAGCCAGAACACCCTGCCGCGCTTCTACGAGGAGGTGTGCTCGTCATCAACCATTGCGGCGGCCGGCATGTTCGCGCACGCCGCCGTCGTGTTCGGCGAGGTCCCCGGCCTGGCCGATCAGGTCGACGATCTTCGCGAGCGCGCAGAGCTCGCGTGGCGGTGGACCACGATGCATGAATGGCGAGACGACTGCGACCCAGGGGTCGTGCTCGCTGGTGACGCCGACTGGGACACCGACGAGCAGCGCCGGGAGTCGGTCGTCAGCGCGGTCTATCTCTTCGCACTGACCGGCGACGATGCGTACGAGCAGGTCATCGAGGAGCGACTCACCGAGACTCGCCCGTGGTTCGAGGACGTGTTCACGCTCTATCGGCCGGAGCAGGGCGACGCGCTCGCGTTCTACGCGTCGCTTCCCTCGGCGAACCCGCAACTCGCCGCCAGGATCGACGGTCGTTGGGACGAGCTGGTCGCGACTTCGCCGAGTTACGGATTCGATCCCGATGCCGACCTGTACCGAGCTCCGATGTCGGACGACCGGCTGCACTGGGGCAGCAGCCGTGTGACGGCGAGCGTCGGCGCAGCAAACCTGATCGCAGTCGATCGATCCGACGAACCGGATGCCTTGCGCGCTCGCGGGCTCGGCCATCTGAACGCTCTGCATGGTGTGAACCCACTCGGAGTGGTCTACCTCTCGAACATGGGCAGCTTCGGCGCCGAACACTCCGTGACCGAATTGCTCCACTACTGGTTCGGTGACGGCTCCGAGTACGACGGTCTGGGCGACGGCAAGGTCGGCCCACCGCCGGGTTATCTCGTCGGCGGGCCGAATGTGTGGTACTCCGGTTCCACCACGCCTCCGGCAGGCCAACCGGCGCTGAAGTCATACCTCGACTGGAACGGCGTGAGCGTCGAGGAAAGCAGCTGGGAGATCTCCGAGCCGGCCATCTACTACCAGAGCGCGTACGTGAGATTGCTCGGCGCAGTACTCGCCGACTCCTCCTGAGGCGCGATGTGGTGAGTCGGTCTCGATTCACCCCCGTTTGGTCGGCCCGTTAACGGCAATCCTTCAAGAAGTGGTAAACCTTCTCGTGACCACGTCGCCCAGCGGGGGACGACGTACTCGAAGAGGAGGGTCACATGTCCGTGTATTCGACGACCACAAGACGCAGGAGTCGACGCCGCGTCATCGCCGGTATCGGCGCGCTGTCAATGGCGATCACATCAGTCGCTGTCGTATCCCAGTCGGCTGCGGCCGACGGCGGGAGCGCCGGTGTCCAGAACGACGACGGCAACCACGGCAACTCGTGGGGGTGGGGCGGATGGCGTAAGCCCAAGAAGAGGACGGTCGGGCTCCAGTTGCTCGCCTTCAACGACTATCACGGCCACGTCGAGTCCGGGCCCCCAGGCTCGATCTATGGTGTGCAGGCCGGTGGCGGCGAGTACCTGTCCGCGAAGCTCAATGAGCTGCGCGACGACAACCGATTCAGCCTCACGGTCGCAGCGGGTGACCTCATCGGCGGTTCGCCGGCGTTCTCCGGACTCTTCCACGACGAGCCATCCGTCGAGACGCTCAACGCGATGGATCTCGACATCTCCAGTGTCGGTAACCACGAGTTCGACGAAGGTGTCGCTGAGCTGCTCCGTATGCAGAAGGGCGGATGTCACCCGGTCGACGGGTGCTACTTCCCCGACGATCCGTACGACGGCGCAAAGTTCCAGTGGCTCGCGGCCAACGTCGTGAACGCCAAGGGCAAGACACCGCTGCCGCCGTACAAGATCAAGAACATCGAGGGCGTCAAGGTCGCCTTCATCGGCATGACGCTCGAGGCAACCGACACCCTGGTCGCCGCCGCCGGTATCCAGGGTTACGACTTCCTCGACGAGGCCGAGACGGCGAACGCACTCGTGCCCAAACTGCGACGTAGGGGAGTCCAGGCCATCGTCGTGCTGTTGCACGAGGGCGGATCGCAGACGCCGCCTCCGGGTGACGTCAACGCGTGCGAAGGCATCTCCGGACCGATCGTGGCGTTCAACGATGCGCTGCATCCCGAGATCGACGCGATCATCACCGGCCACACGCACCTGCCGTACAACTGCAAGTTGGACGACCCTCGCGGCCGGCCGCGCATCGTCACCAGTGCCTACTCGTTCGGTCGTGTGGTCTCCGAGGTGAACCTGGTCCTCGACAAGCGAACCGGCGAAGTACGCCGCAACGCGAGCACGGCGACGAACCACATCGTCGACCAGGCAACACTCACGCCCGATCCGGTGATCACTTCGATCATCCAGAAGTGGCAGCCATTGGTCGACGCATCAGCCACCACACCGATCGGCAACATCACCGCGACGATCAACCGTGGCGGAACGCCACCCGGAACTGATCGTGGCGTTGAATCGGCTGCCGGCAACCTGGTCGCCGATGCCCAGCTGTGGGCGACGTCGTCGAACTTTGCCGACGTGGCCTTCATGAACCCCGGTGGGGTGCGGTCGGATCTGACGTACCCGCAGTCACAGACACCTCCAGAGGGCGACGGCGTCGTCACCTTCGGTGAGGCGTTCACCTTCCAGCCGTTCGGCAACACGCTGGTGACGTACCCGATGACGGGGGCTCAGATCATCTCGGTGCTGCAGGAGCAATGCCAGCCGGCAGGAAGCAGCCGGCCGTTCCTGCATCTCGGCGTGTCGACAGGGTTCACGTATGACCTCGCCAAGACGGTCGTCGCGGGTGACTGCACGTCGGTGACGGTGAGCAACGTCATGCTGAATGGCATGGCGCTCGACCCGGCCGCCAGCTACGACGTCACGGTGAACAACTTCCTGGCTGACGGAGGCGACAATTTCGCCACGTTCGCCACGATCACGGCACCGCGACTCGACGGTGGGAACGACCTGTCGGCTCTCGTCAACTACCTGGGCACGTTCAGCCCGGTCGCTCCTCCGAGCATTGACCGGGTCAACGAACTGGTCGCCGCTCCCTGACCGACAACGTGTGACGCTGGACCCGACCTCCACACGGAGGTCGGGTCCACCGCGCCCGAACGCAGCGATGGCTGCGTCTGCGGTGCATGATGGTCTCGACGCGTGCGATCCGACTCGCACCAGATTCCTGGAGCACCACATGACCATCACGATCATCAACGGCGGCACGCAGGGCCTCGGCGAGGCGGTTGCACGTACGCTCGTCGACCGTGGTTCGACCGGCCTGGTGCTCGCAGGCCGTTCTCACGAACGGGGTGAAGCGCTGGCAGCCGAGCTGACCGAGCGGGGCACGCCGGCGATCTTCGTCCACGCCGACATCGGCGATGAATCCGCGCCCCAGCACGTCGTCGACGCGTGCGACGAGCGTTTCGGCGTGGTGCACGGTCTGGTCAACGTCGCAGCGGTGACGACGCGTGCCACCCTCTTCGACGACACGCCCGCGCATTTCGACCATCAGTTCGCCGTGAACGTGAAAGGCCCGTACTTCCTCATCCAGACGACCGCTCGGCTGATGCTGCGGGAGCATGTCGCCGGCTCGATCGTGAACGTCGGTTCCACGGCGAGCCACGGCGGGCAGACGAAGCTCACGGCGTACGCCATGTCGAAGGGAGCGCTGTCGATCATGACCAAGAATCTCGCCTTCGGCCTGATGCGCAGCAACATCCGTGTCAACCAGATCAATCCCGGCTGGATGGACACCGAGTCGGAACACCGCATCCAGGTCGAAGAGGACGGGGCTCCTGAGAACTGGCTGGCGCTGGCGGAAGCCGAACGACCTGCGGGGCGCCTCGTGAAGCCGTGGGAGGTCGCCAACGCGATCGCATTCTGTCTCTCACCTGATTCCGGTGTGATGACCGGGAACTGCATCGACGTCGATCAGTCCGTGAGCGGAGCCGGCGAACCACCGGTGCCGTCTCGTGAAGATTCGTTGTCGGGATGATTGCGCCGACGGGCGAATAGCGAGCAATGGCGCCCTCGGGAGGATTCGAACCTCCGCACACGGCTCCGGAGGCCGATGCTCTATCCCCTGAGCTACGAGGGCGGGGACTACCGCGGTAGCAGGTCGAATCTACCGCCCGGCGTCTCGGCTCGCACAGAGCACGCGCGCCCGTGGGCGCCGGCACGGTCCCGATGAGGCAACTGCTGGCCGATCTGCTCGGCCGGTGCGCCACAATGGCGGGGTGTCTGATCCGTTGAGTTCCGTCGCAGCACTCCTGGGCCCTGTCTTCGCCGAGATTGCCGGCCGCCCCGATGCCGACCCAGTGGTTCGACCCTCCGATCGCGCCGATGCCCAGGTCAACGGCGCGCTGCCCCTTGCGAAGGCGATCGGGTCGAACCCGCGCGAGATCGCCCAGCGGGTGATCGATGCCGGCGTGCTCGACGACGTGTGTAGTGAGGTCGAGATCGCCGGGCCGGGGTTCATCAACCTGACGTTTTCCAATGCGTTCCTCGCCGCCGAACTCTCCGCGGTAGCACGCGACGCCCGGCTCGGCATCTCGCCCGCGGCCGACCAGAAGACGGTGATCGTCGACTACTCGGCGCCCAACGTGGCCAAAGAGATGCACGTCGGGCACCTCCGCACCACGGTGATCGGTGACTCGCTCGTTCGGATGTTCGAGTTTCTCGGCCACGTCGTGCTCCGCGAGAACCACATCGGCGACTGGGGCCGCCCGTTCGGCATGCTCATCGAACATCTCCTCGACATCGGTGAAGACGCTGCGGCCGAGGGACTCAGCCAGAACGATCTCGACGGCTTCTACAAGGAGGCCAACGCCAAGTTCACCGAGTCGGAAGAGTTCCGGACCCGATCACGCGACCGCGTGGTGAAACTCCAGAGCGGTGACCCAGAGTCGATCGAGACGTGGAAGCGCCTCGTCGGCATGTCGACGGAGTACTTCAACAAGGTGTACGCCAAGCTCGGCGTGCTCCTCACCGACGACGACCTGGCGGGCGAGAGCCAGTATCAGCCGCTCATGAGCCAGACGATCGAGCGTCTCGACGGGGCTGGGCTGCTCGAGGAGAGCGACGGTGCGAGGGTCGTGTTCGTCCCGGGCTTCACCAACCGTGACAACGAGCCGCTCCCGTTGATCGTGCAGGCCAGCACGGGTGGCTTCAACTACGCCACCAGCGATCTGGCGTGTGTGGCGGACCGCATCGAACGGCGGGGCGCCGACCTCATGCTCTACGTCATCGGCGCGCCGCAGCAGCAGCATCTCCAGATGGTGTTCAAGGTCGCCGAGATGGCGGGCTGGCTGCGGCCGCCCGCTGAGGCGGTGCACGTGGCATTCGGCAACGTGCTCGGCAGCGACCGCAAGATGCTCAAGAGCCGGTCCGGTGACCCGGTGAAGCTCATCGAACTCCTCGACGAAGCGGTGGAGCGTGCCGAGGCGGCCGTCGCAGAAAAGAACCCCGACCTCGACGGCGACCACCGTCGAGCAGTTGCCCAGATGATCGGAATCGGCGCGGTGTTGCCGTCGAAGGCCAGCATGCGAT
>JBBKWQ010000194.1:0-7416 GCA_037969115.1 Ilumatobacteraceae bacterium | reverse complement strand
GCAAAGACTCCAACGGATCCGTCGAAGCGAAGCGGATCGTGACCCGCATCTTCGAAGGCCTCCCAGACACATTCGAGGAAGTGCCGGTGCTGCGGGTCCATGATCGCCGCCTCGCGAGGCGAGAAGCCGAACAACCCAGCGTCGAACTCGGCGAGGTTGGCGACCGGCATGCCCGCCCGGACGTAGTTCGGATTCTCCAGCACAGAGTTCGGGACACCCGCGCTCCGCAGCTCTTCTTCGCTGTACGTCGTGAAGCCGTCGCGTCCGTCGCGCAACATCTCCCAGTACGCGGCAGGACTGTCCGCACCGGGGTAACGGCATGCCATCCCGATTACTGCGATGTCTGACTCTGCCATGTCTCCTCCTCTGCCATCAGTTGCCGCTGTTCAGCCTCGTGCACGTCGGCGTCGCTTCGCTGCCCGCTCCTGACCGCGAAGCGCAGCCTCGGAAGGGCCCGCAGCGGCGGTGTCGCCGGTCGCAGCGGGCGAGAGCCGACTCGTGAGATGAGCGCCGAGAGTCGCCAGCGTAGTGAACCGGAACAGATCGACGAGCGGGACGCGCATGCCGGTGTGCTGCTTGATTTGCTGCTGAACCTTGACCATCAACAAGGAGTGCCCGCCGAGGTCGAAGAAGTTCTCGTTGCGGCCGACATCGTCGCGGCCGAGCGCGTCGCCCCATATCTTGCTGATCAGCGCGACCAACTCGTCGTCGACCGCCGGCGTCGGGCCACTCTGCACGACCGGCTTCTGGGGGGAATCGCTCCGCACTTTCGTTGCCGCCGCTGGCTGCATCGCTGCCAAGGTGTTGCGATCGAGCTTGCGGTTGGGCGTGAGCGGCATCCGTTCCAGCATGTTGAATGCAGCCGGGACCATGTACGTCGGTAGTTTGTCGCCGACCCGGGAACGCAGCTCGTCTGCGGAGACCGTCTCACCTGGCGTCAGGCTGTACCAGGCTTCGAGTCGCACGTCGTCGACGCCATGCGAGGCGGCGATCACGGCACACTGTTCGATCGCTGGATGCTCGGCCAGCACGGACTCGATCTCGCCCAGCTCGATGCGGTAGCCGCGAACCTTCACCTGGTCGTCGATTCGTTGCAGATACTCGAGGTCGCCGTCGGGCAGATGCCGCACGAGATCGCCGGTTCGGTACATCAGGGGCGCTCCGCCACGAAGGCCTGCAGCAGCGTGAGGGTCCGCAACAAAACGCTCGTCGGTGAGCTCAGGGCGCTCCCAGTAGCCACGGGTGACACCGTCACCGCCGATGTAGAGTTCGCCCGGCACGCCGACCGGCACCGGCTGTCGCCACCTGTCCAGCACGTAGACCTGTTGGTTGGCGAGTGGACGGCCAATGGTGACGCGACCACCGCGCTCGACGGTTGCGCAGGTCGACCAGATCGTCGACTCCGTCGGACCGTACATGTTGATCACGCGGCCGGTGGCGTGGGCGCAGAGGTCGGCTGCGAGATCCTGCGGCAGCGCCTCGCCGCCAACGAGTATCTTCTCGAGCTGACCGAGCTCTTGCGCGATGCCCTCGTCGGCAACCAGCATGCGCGCCATCGAGGGCGTGCACTGCAGGTGTGTGACACCGTGCTCGCGGATCAACGTGTCGATGCCGACGGCTTCCACGGCCGCATCGGGCGCCTGATCCCGCTCGACCAAATCACGGAGGCGATCGAGATGCTCGAGATGTGCGGTTGCCTGCTTGACCTCGACACCGAAGTCGATGAGGCAACAGATCTCGTCGATCTGCATCTCGCGCACCTTGCGCACCATGTCGAGGCAGCCTTGTGGGGTGCCGAACAGCGCGTTGCCATCGAAATAACGCTCGAACGAGAAGTCCAGTAGCGCGTCCATGTCCTCGGCAGACAGATCGTTGAGGCTGACGGTCTCCTCGCCCTCGGCGGCCACCGCGGTCCGTACCGCTGCCCATGCGCTGACGTTGTCCTTGATGAGGTCTGCCGCGCTGGCGAGGTACTGCTTCATCGGCGCCCGTACAGTCTCTTTCACCTCGTCGACGTCGTCGCCGAGGAATGTGTGGAGCATCAACGTCACGTGTCCGCTGCCTGGGTGACCGGCGTCGCGCCACGCTTGACGGAACGCCGCCAGCTTGACCTCGAGCTCGTCAGGTGTCTGACCGAGGAGATGCGTGAGCACGTTCATGCCGAGTTTTCCGGCACGCTCGAAGGTCTCGACGTTGCCGGCCGAGGTGAGCCACACGGGCAGTTCCGCCTGCATCGGCCGAGGCGCGATCGTGACCGGCACCGCGTCGCCGTTCGGCCCAGGGAATTCGACGGCCTCGCCCCGCCACAGCCGGCGGACCTGGTCGATCTGATCGGGAAGCTCGGCGCGCCTGTTCTCGTAGCCGTCCGGTCGCAGCACGAAGTCGTTCGGATGCCAGCCCGACGCGATCGCGATGCCGACCCGACCGCCCGACAGGTTGTCGACCATCGACCATTCCTCGGCGACGCGAATTGGATGATGGAGCGGCAGGACGACGCTGCCCGCACGCAGACGGATGCGCTTGGTTGCGGTGGCGAGGGCCGCAGTGGTGACGGCCGGGTTCGGGTACAGCCCGCCGAACGCATGGAAGTGGCGCTCAGGAGTCCACAGCGAGTGGAAGCCCCGCTCGTCTCCGAAGCGCGCCGCCGCCTTCAGGAACTCGTACGGATCCTCGCTCGGCTCAAGCTCACTGCTGGCGAAGAAGGCGAGACTCAACTCGACCCGACCCGACTCGTGGGGCGACGGTTCGATCCCCTGAGCGCGCACCCCTCCGTACAGGACGACCTCGAACCCGCGGCACAAGGGCCACAACAGTTCGAGCACCGAGATGTCGAACGAGAGGCTCGTGACCGCAAGCCATCGACCCGGCGTTTCTCGACCGACGTGCTCGTCCATGCCGGCGAAGAAGTTGACGACGTTCCGGTGCTCGATCATCACGCCCTTCGGGCGGCCGGTGGAGCCGGACGTGTAGATCACGTACGCCAAGTCCTGCGGGCTCGGGCGTCGCGCGGTGAGATCCACTGGCCGCTGCTCGAGTGCCGGGGGCTCACGGTCGACGTGAATCACTTCAGCCGAGCCGCTCGGGAGTTCGCGCGATATCGACGTCTCGCTCAAGACAAGCGACAGACGGGAGTCCTCGATCATGTACGCGATGCGATCCGAGGGGAACTCGGGGTCGAGCGGCAGATATGCGCCACCTGCCGCGATGATCGCAAGTACCGCCACGAGCATCTCGGGACTGCGCGTCGTGTGCACACCGACCGCGACGTCCGCGCCGACACCGCGCTCCGCGAGTACAGCTGCAAAGCGCGCTGCCCGATCGGCGAGCTCGCGGTACGTCAGCGAGCGCGAGCCCTCGGTGACGGCGATGGCGTCAGGGGTCGCAACGGCCTGGGCTGCGAACAACGACGCCAGCGTGGCGTTCGTGTCGTAGGGCCGCTCACTCGAGTTCCAATCGCTGAGCACCAGCCGCCGGGTCTCGTCGTCCAGCAACTGCGTCTGGGTGACCGGCAGGTCGGGATGCGCAACCAGATCGGCAAGGAAGCACTCCAGCTGTCTGGCCATCGAGCGCGCATCTTGGTCCGCAAGCGAAGCCGGGTCGTAGCTGAGCGTGATGGCGCGGCCGTCGCCCGCGATGTTGACGATGAGGCTCGAATCCTCGAATCCGTAGGCGGCCAGATCGGCCGGCGCGATGCCGACAGCGACCGTCACGTCCGGCCAGTCCTCGAGCAGCGTTTGTGCCTTGCTCGTAAGCGACGGCGATCGGGTGACCAGATCCCGTGTCCACGTGCCCTTCGCTCGGGCGCGTGCGAACTCGGTGCGAAATAGTTCGATGTTCGACCGAACGTCGAAATCGGCGTCGAGGCGCACGTCCAAGGGCACCCGAGCGGAGAACACCTGGTTGGACTTCGCGTCCGGCGGCGCGTCCGCAACAGCAAGCGCGACGTAGCACTGCTCCATCTGTGCGAGCCGCAACAGATGGAAGCACGCGGCCGAGAGGGCAGCCTCGGCCCGATCGGATGCATCAGTCAGGCCGAATCGTTCGGCGAAATCGTCAGGGACCGCAACCTCGAGCGTGGTGCGGACAGAGCCAGAGTTCGCGATCGTGGCGTGGTCCGCCTCGCTCCCGGACCGGAGGTAGGGAATTGCGAGTCGCTCTGCCATTTCCAGCCGCCCAAGCCAGAATGGCTCGGCACCCGCTGATCGAGTCGACAGATCGTGGAGGCGTGAGAGCAGGTCGGCGGTTGGTTGGAGGGAATCACCAACCTGCAGACCCGTCCGCGTGGCGAGCTCCGTCGCGGACAATTGACTGCCGTCGGGGAGCATGAACTGTTCGAGAAGCACCGGCTGATCAGCCGTCGCGACGTGCAGACCCTCTGCGTCGATACGCAGCACGTCTCCGGGTGTCCCGGAGGGCGTTTCGGTGCTCGACGTGGCGCCGGATACGACCCATGCGCGGTCGCTGCAAAGGATCTTCGGTGCGCCCACCGGATTCGCATACGGACCGAAGTCGAGCGCGCGGACCAGGGCGACGAGCTCGTCGCTCGACCGCGTGAAATCGAGCACGCACGCGTTGTCGGGTCGATCGCTGCGAGTGAACATCCGACCCTCGCGGTCGGACTGGCCATGAGGCGCGAGCCTGTCCTGCTCGATGTCGTCGATCAGTTCGGCGAAGCTCTCGATGCCCGCCTCGAAGCAGCGCGCATTCAGGCTGAGTGCGGTCTCGCCCTCACTGAGCTCGAAGCGAGCTTCCCGCAAGATGCCGCCGCGGTCGACCTCTTCGGTCATCAGGTGCCAAGTGATTCCATACTCGCTCGCGCCATCGATGATGGCCCACACGGGGGTGTTCAAACCGGCGTAGTCGGGCAGCACGCCGTCGTGGAAGTTGATCGCGGCGCGGCGCGGCGCGCTGATCGCGGCGGCGGGGAGGATCTTCAGATGGGTGATGCTGAACAGGTAGTCGAAGGGCTGCTCGGCGAGGGCCGCCGCGAATTCCTCGCCTGGGTCGAGGACGCGAAGCCCGAGCCCGGTGAATCGCTCACGCAGCGCCGCGTTGTCGGTGGCGACGCCGAGGATGTCATGGCCGGCCTCCCGGATCATGTCGGCGCATTCGTACAGCAGACTCTCGCCACCCACCAGAAAGCAGGTGAACACCGCTTGTGTCGTCGAGGGAGATTCGTCGGATCTCAATGGTTTGCCCAAACTTCCAGCTTTGATCTACGTAAACGTGAGCTACCTTCAGCCGGCGGCGCAATATGAAGACTGAGGCCTATTTGGACGACTCCATCCGCCGACGAGTCCAGATGATGCTACATCGCAGCACGATGGTGCAAAACAACGCCATAACGCTGACCCGTTTTCGTTGACCACTCATCTGCTGAGATCGTTCGGTGCACGAGTTGACGCGGTGAACGGCCGGCGAGTAACCCGTCTCGCCCGCTTGATGGGCGTGTCTCGTCAGTGCGCACATCTTGGGCAACCGTTCCGTGCCGAGAGCCCGTCGGGCTCGAGGACCCGTCGCCGCTGCCACACTCATGTCCACTCCGAAGATCGTCGACGCGCTCGACATGGCCGTGCAGTGGCGCCGCCCGGCACGCACACGCCGCGTCGCCACCAACTGTCGACAGGAACGGGTCAGCTTCACCTCCCCTTCAATCGCCGTGGCGGGCCCTTCAATCGCCGTGGCGGGGCAGCCGACGAGACTCCTGTCACCGCTCGGTCCACTCTTGTGCTGCTCACGAGAGTCACGACACACTCCGGTACCTCGCGGTACTGACCGATCAGTTCCGGAACCGCAGCGCCGGCGGGGTGAAGGATCTGACACGAGAAGATCTGGCGCTCCGGATCGATTCGGAGCTCGACATCACGGAACTCGAGCATCTCGTCGATGAGGGGGTGCACCGCCTTGTAGACACTCTCCTTGGCGCTGAACATGACGGTGCCGAGCACGGCAGCGGCACTGTGCTCGCGGAGCCACGCGAGCTCGTCGTCGGTGCAGATCTCGTCCCAGAGTTCCGGCTCCACGGAACGATGCGGCTCGATGTCGATTCCGAGAGAACGATGCGCGCTTCGCCGAGCGACAGCCACGGCACAGAATCCGCCGCCGTGCGAGATGCTGCCAACGGTTCCCGTCGGCCAGACCGGGGCTCGATCAAGCCCTACGGAGATGGACCCGGAGTGGACGTCCAGGTCGTGGAGCAGTCGACGGGCCAGCCAGCGTCCAGTGGAGAACTCTTGTACACGAGTCGGGCCGGCATTTGAGATGGCGAGCCGCTCGACGTCCTTCAGCGAGTTGGAGTGGTCGGCGATATCGACGAGCGCAGCGTGGACACCGTCACCCAACAGATCTGACAAGATTGCCTTGTGCCGTAGCGTCACTTCCATCCGTGACCACCTCAGCTGCCGCGAGGTTGAGTGCCCGCGTCCGACGAAGAAGCGAGATCGACGCTCTTCGGATCCTCGGGGCTGGCGACCACGGGTTCGGCCGAGCGCGCCGCGCCTTCGAGCATGGGCTGGGGTGGTGCTGGGCTCGACTCCGTGACATCGTCACGAGAGGGCGAGAAAGTCATGGCGAAGAGTAAGAACGCAACAGCAAGCGCCATCTCTCCGATCTCGTCGAGGTAGCCGACATCGTCGATTGGTTCGCCGAGCAGGCGAGGAACGATCATCAGGCTGAACGCAGCACCGACCCAGGGCAAAGCGAAGACGGGGAAGGCCGGAAGCCGTAGCTGGTCGTAGAAGTTCTTGAGCGCCGGCACGTAGCGCCTCGTCGCAGGCACGATTGCACAAAATGCAGTGAGAAACAGAACGGCGACGAGTCGAATATTGCCATGGATCCCCGGAAGGTTGTGAAGAGTCGTCTCGCCCTGAACGTTGACGTCGGCGATGGCTCCGGGCGTGGTCCACCCAAAGATCCGTTGGCCCCAGCTGATTTCCTCTCCGGCGATGGTGAGCATGGCGGCTGCGAGAATGCTCAACCAGGCCACGTCGCCGCGACGCTTGGCGGCAGCCAGGACGAAGAAGGCCCCCGCCACGAAGAAGAAGATTGCCCCCAGGCTCTCGACCAGGCTGTCTTCGACGGCCAGGGCGTGGAGAACGGATCGCCTGTGTGCGACGTAGAGGTATCCGGAGCACAGCACGCAGGCCGCCGCAAGTGCCATATGGAGTTGCAATCGCATTGATGATCCGCCCTCTCAATTCGCCTGTCGGGACAGCATAAACCGGCGCATGCCGCGATCTCGCGCAGTATCTGATGGGCGCCGTATCATCGGGGGCGGTCAGTTGGTCAGCGCGTCGAAGATCTGATCGAAGACCACGTCGGCGTAGGTCAGCATCTCGTCATCGGTGCGGTTCTGGATCGGATGCGGCGTGAAGACCCGTGAGATGGCCGGGAAGCCGAGGGCAGCGGACTGAGCGT
>JBBKWQ010000193.1:0-3103 GCA_037969115.1 Ilumatobacteraceae bacterium | reverse complement strand
GGCGAGAAAGAACCCGACTACGGGCCTGTCATCGACATCTGCACCGCCGCGTCCTTGCGCGAGCTCACCACCCCGGCGCTGCTTGCCGTGCTGGCTCCAGTGGTCGTCGGTTTCGGCATCGGGTACGCGGCGCTCGGCGCCTTCCTCGCCGGCGTAATCCTCACCGGTCAACTCATGGCCAACTACCTCTCCAACGCTGGTGGGGCCTGGGACAACGCAAAGAAATACATCGAGGACGGCCACCACGGCGGAAAGGGCTCCGACGCCCACAAGGCCGCAGTCATCGGCGACACCGTCGGCGATCCCTTCAAAGACACAGCCGGCCCTGCCCTCAACCCGCTCATCAAAGTCATGAACCTCGTCGCGCTCCTGATCTTGCCGGCGATCATCTCTGTCCGCGACAACGAGGGAGCCCGACTCTCCATCGCCGGATGTGCGCTCGTCGTGCTGATCGCGTCGATCGTGTATTCCAAACGCCGCACGCCCCTCGCAGGCCACACATGATCGTCGGATCCGCGTCGTCGCGTGAGAATCGCGATGGAGCGATGATCGCCGAAAGCGGACCAGCTCGACCGCCCGTGACTCGCAGTTGCCGAGCGTTCGGGTAGGTCGCTCGAACACCGGGGTGAGATCCCGTCTCGCTGCGCTGACATGATGACAATGTGCACGTGAGCGACAAAGTCGACTACGTAGCCATCTCCGGACCGCCATGCACCGCTTGCGCAACCTCGGCGATGGCGAGTCGGTGTGCCCCTTAACGACCCGCTGAGGCCCGGCACGCACGAGCGGTTGCTCTTCGCGTTGAACCCACTCATAATCGCGAGCCAAAACACTGTGGTCCGCGCCACCAAACCGCCGAACTGAGGGAGGTACGACTCCGGGTTCGACGGCGCAGAATCCTGCCTTGGAGAACAATCAGCGGCAGTCGGTGGCGACACCGAGTGCTGCGCAGATCTCGCTCATCCGTTGACCGCTCAACGTGCCGAGGCGTTCGACTAGCACCGCGACCGACACGGACTCGACCGAGTCGACGTTGACTGCGCTTCGACGCCCGATCGGATCATCACCGGGTTCCAGGACGACTTCGCTCGGCAGACCACGGATCGTCGTGGTGCAGGGCGCCACCAACGCGCGTCGCAGACGTGGGATCGCCGCGTCGCGGGACAGCACGACGACCGGACGTCGGCCGATCTCGGGTGGTTCGCACCACCACACCTCGCCACGTCTCGGCATGTCCGTCACGTCGCGGCCGCGGCGCTGCGGAACGAGTCGAGGTCGCCCCACTCGTCGCGCTCCTCGATCGGATGCGCGGTGTAGGCGGCGGCATACGCCTGGTCGATCTCGACAGATCGGCGTTGAACGAGCAACGCGGCGAGTGCGTCATCGATCAACGCAGAGTCAGCGATGCCATCGTGGACCCGTCGAGCGTCGGCCAAGAGCTCGGCGTCCACCGTCGTACTGATCCGAGTTCTCGCCATGCCATGATCATGCCACAGATGTGGCATGCACGCAACGCTGTGATGGACACCTCGGTGCCGTTGGCACGCCAATGCCGAGAGTTGGGCTGAGAGTCACATGCACGACCTCAGCCCCGAGCACTCCTCGCTCCGCCCGGCCGGAAGGGATATCTACCAGGATGTGCATCCGACAGACCGGCAAACCCGGTCGATCTCGCCGGGCTGATTCATCGAACCCTGGAGCCGCATCACCCCAGGTGGCGGTTCATGCGGTCCAGGGTTCGATTTCAATCGGAGGTGGACGGGAATCGAACCCGCCGGACAGGGATCGCCTGTCCCAGCCGCTTTGAAGGCGGTGGAGCCCACCAGGTACCCAGACACCTCCGTCGCTCACCGTATCGGCCCGGCGTCTGCCTCCCGACACCGTGGCGTCGGTCTGCGGCCGGCGCGTTTCGTAGGGTGCGACGTTGTGGAACACGTCCTCCTGCTCACCGATACCTACTTCGAGAAGTACGAACAACAGCTGCGAGCCGTCGATGCCACGCTCGATGTCGTGCTCATCGAGGCGACGGGTGTGCCTACTCAGTCGGATCTCGACCGCGTCACCGTGGCCTTCTTCTCCGACGATGCATGGCCAGACCGCGCGCGGTCGTTCATGGAGGCATCGCTCAAATCGCCCAACCTGACCTGGTTCCACACGATGTCTGCCGGCACCGACGCCCCGGTGTTCGCCATGTTGATCGACCGTGGCGTTCGCCTGAGCACATCGATCGGCACGGCGTCGTCATCGATCGCGCAGACCGTGATGATGTACCTGCTCGCACTCACCCGCGACCTTCCCGAACTCACGCGTGCTCAGAGTCGTCGCGAATGGCTGGTGCTGCGGCGCAGCGACCTGGCCGACGTGCGGGTGGGGATCGTCGGCCTGGGTTCGATCGGCACCGAAGTGGCCCGGCTGCTCCTCGCGTTCGGCTCGATGCCGATCGGACTGCGGCAGACCGTGCGCGGTGACGAGATCTGCGAGACCTGGGAGACGGGTCGGCTCCACGAACTCGCGGCTTCGGTCGATGCTCTCGTGGTCACCGCACCGCTCACCGACGAAACGCGAGGTCTCATCGATGCCAGCGTGATCGCTGCAATGCCTGCCGGTGCGCTGTTCGTGAACGTCGGCCGGGGCGAGATCGTGGACGAACCGGCGTTGCTAGAGGCGCTCGAGTCGGGTCATCTCGGCGGCGCTGGTCTCGACGTGTTCCAGACCGAACCCCTCCCCGCTGAGAGTGGCCTGTGGGATCACCCGAACGTCATCGTGACTCCGCACTCGTCTGGTGCGACGCACCGCACCGCACGCCTGACCGACGAGCTGTTCGTCGAGAACTTCCGTGCGTTCCTGGCGGGAGAACCGATGCCCAACGAGATCGGCGAGCGGCCGAGTCGCTGATTCGTCGGGCGCTTCAACTCGCCGATTGGGCGACGATCGGTATGTTTGCCCACTTCAGGAGGGGACCGGCCATGGCCGTGGTGACCAGCGCCATCACGACGATCAACGTGTACGCCGTGACGTCGATGACGCCCAGCGACAGCCCTACCGTGGCGACCACGATCTCGAGCGCGCCGCGGGCGTTCAGGGCGCAGCCGAGTCCGAACGC
>JBBKWQ010000192.1:0-13327 GCA_037969115.1 Ilumatobacteraceae bacterium | reverse complement strand
GAAGGGGGGTTTAAGCCCCCCGCGTCTGCCAATTCCGCCACCCGGGCAGGGTGATCACAACAGGTCGTGAACGTCTGAAACGCTATCGGTCGGCCGATGCGGTGGCCGCACGCACTCTCGCAGCGGTGTCCTGTCGGTAGAACGACCGCAAGACGTCGTACAACTCGCCGTGATGTTCCTCGAGGTCGAGCGGTCTGTTGAAGAACGCTTCGGTTGCGACGGCGAAGAACTCGCCGATGCCGGTCGCACCGTACGAACGCAGCACCGGGTCGCCGCTGCTGCGACGAAGCCGACGGAAACCGCGCTGGATCACGCGGGTCCAGCGCGCACGCTCCTCCGGATCGCCGAACGCCGGCACGCCATCGACCACGCCCGTCAACATGTCGAGCTTGTGCGCAAATTCGTGGAACACCACGTTGTGACCAAACTCCGGGTGGCTCGCGCCACGCTTTGCGGACGGCCACGAGATCACCACCGGGCCCTGATTCGGCGATGCCTGACCCAACAGCAAGTGCTCGCCGTCGGTGATCACTCCCCCGGGACCACGCCGAGCTTCACGGATCCGCACCGTGCCAGGATGCATCACGATGGCAGTGACGCGGCGGTAGTAGTCGACATCGAGGCCGAGCACCAGCAGCGCCGCGTCAGCAGCAACCGTCACGACGATCTCATCGGTCAACTCGAAGCCGTTGGCCGCCTCCCAGGTCTTCCGTGTGACAAGGAACTCGATGATGTCGCCGAGGCGTGCCCGCTCGTCGCCGTCGAGCCATGCCCAGTGAGCGACCCGTTTCGCACAGATCTCCTCCCAATGCTCGAGCCAGCGAGCCTGGCTTCGACGTCCGAAGAACACATCCATAACGTTACGGGGAACGTTTCGGGAACGACGCTCGGGCTTCGCCGACGGCTCATACGCTCGTCGGATGTTCCGTGTCGTGCTCGTCGCCTGCGCAATGTTCACCGCGGCGTGCGGAACCGCTGCCGGCAGTACGAACGACGCTGACACCACGAGTACGGCCGACGCGAATCGCGAGGCGAGTGCGGCCGGCGAGCAGGCGACATCGGCCGGGGCGCCGGTCCCGCCCGCTCCTTCGACACCTGCGGGCCCGGCCGACGCTGCGACTGCCGCATTCGATGAGATCCTCGCCATGTTGCCGGCCGGTGGGTTCACCAGCGACGACATCGCAACATTCACCGGAGTCGCCGATGCCCGACACGCGTGGCTCATCAGCGACTTGCTGCGGTTCATCTCGAGCGGCGCCGAAGCCGAGACCTTGCTGGATTCGTTCGAGACACTGACCGGTGTGGACGCACGCGAGGACGCTGCGCTGATCGCCTCGTCGAGCGACAGCTCACCCTGGAACCGGGTGACCAACCTGCTCATCGCATGGGACACCCCTGCGCCCCCTGATTACCAGCGCCTCAAGGGGGAGCTCTTCACGCTCGTCGAACCCGGCTGGACGCCGTTCTTCGCCGACACGGAGGCCACCATCGATTGGCGATGGCTGAGCTGGGGCGGTGTGTTCATCGACGACCGGCCGGTCGGTGATCGCGACCCGTGCGATGGCCGGGGCTGCATCCCCGCGCTCGACGATCCGGCACTGGTGTCCGGGTCGGCCGGCGACTGGTATCCCGACGACGCCATCGTGTTCGGCGTGACCGAGGGTGACGAGTCGGTCGCCTTCCCCAAGAACGTCATGCAGGTCCACGAGATGGTGAACATCACGATCGGAGGACGCCGGTTCGGCATTCCCTACTGCACGCTCTGCGGGTCGGCGCAGGCCTTCTACACCGACGAGTCGGGTGGGGCCGAGCAATTCGTACTGCGAACGTCTGGATTGTTGAGCCGCTCGAACAAGGTGATGTACGACCTGCAGTCGTCCTCGGTGTTCGACACGTTCACGGGCGAAGCCGTGAGCGGACCGCTCCGCGAGGCCGGCGTGGTACTCGAACAGACCTCGGTCACCGTGAGCACATGGGCCGAGTGGCGCGAAGCTCACCCGAACACCGCCATCGTCGCCGAGGACGGCGGCATCGGTCGTGCCTACGCCGACGACCCGTTGCAGGGCCGCGACGACGACGGGCCGATCTTCCCGACCGGCGACGTCGACCCCAGGCTCGACGCACAGACACCAGTGCTCGGCGTGATTCTGGCGGACGGCACGGCGATCGCGTTCGACGCAGCCACCGCCAAGGAAGCGCTAGATCGTGGCGACAACGTCGGTCTGCGCGGTGTTTCGCTGAGGCTGGACGGAAGCGGACTCGCAGCCTCGTCGGGCGACGATGACATCGCCGCTCACGAAGCGTTCTGGTTCGCCTGGAGCCAGTTCCACCCCGACACGCTGCTGTGGCCCGACGACATGTAGTCAAGCCACGCGACGGATCGCCCCGGATTCGTCGCGCTGCACGGGCGACTCGACCCCGCATACATCCCACATCGCCGAACGAAGGCGGTCGGCGTCGGGTGACCCGAGCCGATTGGCGACGACGACCCCTTCGATCATGTCGGCCAAAACCGCAACCCAGGGCCGGTTCCGAAGCTTCACCGACACCACCACACCGTTCGGTCGGCGCCGAATGGAGCGATCGACGCCGACCAGGCGCGGCGGACACCGGAAACTCGGCCCGACGAGATGGCGTCGGCGAGCCTCGCGGGCGAGCGTTCGCGCGGCGGCCGCGAAGTCGACGGAGGTGGCCGGTTGCATACCCCGATCCTGACTGAGCGGTGTGACAGTGTTTCCTGGTGGCGATTTCCACCATCACGGATGGTGGCCGCCGACGCTCCGAGGTGTTCGGGTCATCCCATCGGTAGTGTCGGGCGAGATGACCGAACCAACGCCGCCGCCGACGGAACAGTTCTCGCCGCTCCAGCGAAAGACGCTCGATCTGCTTCGGCGTGGCGAGGAACCGGTGGTGTTCGGAACCGACCTCATCGATGAACTCGTCGGCGACATCGAGGCGGCGTTCGAAGAGTTCATCGGGCGCCTCGGCGACGAACGGATCTTCCTCAGCAAGCACCGCCTCACCAGCGTGCTCGGGTGCGAGGTCCAGCACCTCCACGACGAGCCCTTCACCTGGTCGCCGGCCATCGCCGGAGGACAGGTCGCCCACCGTGCAATCCAATTGCTGATCAACTGGCGCGGCGATCCCGTGCCGGCCGATGTGATCGACGAGGCACTGGCACGCCTGGCCGACGAGGACTCCAGCATCGGCGATTGGATCGCCGGCCTGTCAGACGGCGACATGGCCGACCTGCGCGGTTTCGCCGTCGACAAGCTCATCAAGTTCACCGAGTGCTTCCCTCCCCTCGACCGGCGCGCCGCGCCAACCACCGAGTCGAGCGTTCGCTGGCCCAACGACGGACCGATCGTTCTGAGCGGCAAAGTCGACCTCACACTCGGCCGACCGTCGGGTGACGAGAGCCGCAAGGTCATCATCGACCTGAAGACCGGCTGGGTCTCGCAGAAACACCGTGAAGATCTGCGTTTCTACGCGTTGCTCGAGATGCTCAAATCGCGCGTCCCGCCACGCAAGTTGGCGTCGTTCTACCTCGACAGCGGCGAGCCGGTCGTCGAGGACGTCACGGAGGGCGTGTTGCGCACAGCGACGCGAAGAATGCTCGATGCACTCAACGCGGAGATCGAGCTGACCGTCGAGGGTCGCGCTCCCGTGAAACGTCCAGGCGTGTCGTGTCGATGGTGTCCGCTGTCGTCCGACTGTGCCGAGGGCCAGCACTACCTCAGCGGCGACGGCTCCGGCCGCGCCGACGACGACGTTTCGTGACCTTCCGCTGGGCCTTTCAGCCCACGTCTCAGCTGATCACGACGACATCGTCACCGATGTCGAGCCATGACCAGATCAGCTCGGCGTCCTCCGGCAACATGCGGATGCAGCCGGCCGAATCGCCACGCAGGTCCTGCGTCCCAACCGACTCCCGCGTCTGCACCCACGTGCCATCGGGTAGTTGCGGGACGCTGTGAAACGCGATGCGTGCACCCGTGTTCTTGCCATACGAGAACGCGACGAAGTGTGTCATCGTCGAATAGTGCCCACCGAAGTTCGACGACGAGTTCATGTCCTTCGCATACACCTCGTACCGGCCCGGGTCGGGCTGGCTCCACGCGGATGACATCACCATCTCGTCGGCGACAACACCGTCGCGGCACAGCCACGCCCGCTGGTTGTCACGATCGACGACCGCCGATTGCCCCGATTCCGGACACGACTGATCCGATGCGTACTCCAACACCGGCGGCGACTCCGGCTGCGGCATGACCACATCGACCTGATCGGACAGATTCTCGCCTTCACTGGTGACCGGAGCGTCGGCAGGCGGCGCTGTGTTGATCGTGTCGTCCGTGGCCCGCTCGTCGTCCACCGGTGGGGCTGCGTTCGTGACCGGCGGGAGACGAGTGACCCGTTCGTCATCGGCAGCGGTGACCGACGGCGCAGCTGCGTCGACGACCTGATCGGTCCCCGGCTCGCGATCGGGCACGGCAGCCTCACCGTTGGGTGCGTAGACGAACCAGCCTCCGTCGTCCGAACGGTTGGCGCGAACGAGCACACCCGTGCCGACAGCGACAACCGCAACTGCCGCAACGACTCCTGCGATGATCGACGAGCGGTTCATGGCCGATCCAGTCTACGGACCGCGACCCTCACGCGGGCGGCGACATGAGTGCCACCGGCACACCGAGACCTGCGGCGGCACGAACCGTGGCGATTCGCCGGCCGGGCTGCACCGCGTCTTTCGCCTCGCCGATGAGTTCGTCGCCGATCAGATCGATCGCAGCGTCGAGGTCGGTCACGTTGAAGACGACACCCCAGAACGCCGCGATCGGTTCGTCGTACTCCGGCCGCTCGACCACCTCGACGACGATGCCACCGCGACCCAGGCGGTGGAAGCCTTGCCGCATGCGACCGACCTCGCGTACACGCTTCAGCGGTTCGCCCGTGGTGTCCGCGATCGCACCGCAGGTGCGCTCGAGCGAGTTCGTGAGCACGACCACGTGATCGATCTCGTACGCGCCGTTCAGGTGGTCGGCCACCGCCGAACCCGGGGCCGTCACCGAGGCGGTGACCAACCCGTCGATGCGGGTGACCGAGCCGTCGATTCCGCTGAGCGACCAGCCGTGGATTCTCGACGTCGCAACGTCGACCGTGGATCCGGACTGCTCGACGATCTGAATCGAACCGGACAGGAAGGGCAACAGCCCATCTGACGACACCACCAGACCGATCGCTCGCCACGCGGCCATCGAACCGGTGATGTCGAGCGACGCGAGTGCGGCCATGACCGACGTTGCTAGCACGACTCGTTCCCAGACGCGCAAACGCCGCCACGATCACGCGGCGGCGTTGGAAAACGGTACTCGTTCCGAGTCGTCAGCGACCCATGTTGGGGCGCTTGCCGTGATTCGCCTTCGAGCGACGCAACCTGGCTTTACGCTTCTTGGTCTTCTTCGACATAGGAAAACCACGCTACCGCCGTCAGCTCGTGCTGCCACCCGCCCACGCCAGCAGATCATCGGCCGGCATGGTGTTCACGATCCTCTCGACCGGCACGCCACGTTCGGCGGCACGATCGCAGCCGTGTGGCTGCCATTCGAGTTGCCCTGTCGCGTGTGCGTCGGAATCGATCGAGAACCAACAACCGTGATCCAGCGCAACGTCGAGGAGTTCGCGGGGCGGGTCGAGCCGCTCCGGACGACAATTCAGCTCGACCGCGGTACCGAACTGGGCACAGGCGGCGAACACGTAGTCGGCGTCGAAGGTCGACTCGGGACGTTTGCCGATGAGGCGACCGGTGCAGTGGCCCAGGATGTCGACATGGGGGTTGGCAACTGCCATCACCATTCGCTGGGTCATCAGCTTGCGTTCCATCCGCAGCTTCGAGTGCACACTTGCGACCACCACGTCGAGTCGGGCGAGCATCTCGTCGGACAGGTCGAGCGATCCGTCTTCGAGGATGTCGACCTCCATACCAGTCAGGATCCGGAATGATTCGCCGGCAGCCTGGAAGCCTGCGTTGATCCGCGCGATCTCGTCGAGCTGGTTCACGAGCCGCTCCTCGTTCAGTCCATGAGCGATCGTGAGCCTCGCCGAATGATCGGTGAGCACCATGTATTCGTGTCCGAGTGCGATCGCGGTCGCAGCCATGTCGTCGATCTCGGCGCCACCGTCGCTCCACGTGGAGTGCAGGTGGCAGTCACCGCGCAGAGCTGCCCGGACCTGCTCGCCCTCGGGGCTGATCGGCACGCGCGACTCGATCTCGATCTTCGTGAGGTACTCGGGAACCTTGCCCGCGAGCGCATCGCTGATCACACTCGCAGTCGCGTTCCCGATGCCGTCGAGTTCGGTGAGCGACGAGTCGCGGGCGCGCTCGGCGAGTTCGTCCGGGTCGGTCGAGCGCACGACGTCGAGCGCACGGACGAACGCCTTGGTCTTGAAGCCGCTCTCGTGGGCCCGATCGAGACAGTGGATCACTCGACGGATCGCAGCCTCCGGCGACAGCGGGCGGTCCGATGCTGTGGCGGTCATGATCGGTGGCCGGCCATCGGGGCGGAGATCGAGGTCTGCGGCATCGCCAACCACGCTAACCGCCGCTCGCCGTGCCCGAGATGCAGGAAATGGATGGGACCCGAAGGTCCCATCCATTTCACCACCCCGCCAGCGCCGTTGCCGGCGTTCTCGTTGCTCCGAGAGCGTTACCAATGATTGTCAGGAGGCGCCACTGCCTCGCAGTACGACGCCAAAGGTCTTCACGCAGATCCGAAGATCGTGCGTGAGCGACCAGTTGTCGACGTAGTACAGGTCGAGTCGCTTGTACTCCTCGAAGGTCGTGCCTGATCGACCGGAGACCTGCCACATCCCGGTGATGCCTGGCAGCACCCGCAGCCGGTCGTGCACCTCGGGCGCCCATTCGGCGACCTCTGCCGGCAACGCCGGCCGAGGACCGACCATGCTCATCGTGCCGTGCAGTACCGCGACCAGCTGTGGCAGTTCGTCGATCGACAGCTTCCGCAGAAACCGTCCGACGCGAGTGATTCGTGGGTCGCGCGCCATCTTGAACAGCGGCCCGTCCATCTCGTTCTGTGCCGCGAGTTCAGCCTTGAGCGCCTCCGCGTCGGCCGACATCGTCCGCAACTTCATGATGCGGAACACACGCCCGTTGAGACCGACACGGTCCTGACTGAAGATCACGGGACCGGGCGAGTCGAGCTTGATCAACGCAGCAGCGATCAGCCAGATCGGAGCAGTGACGACCAGGATCGCCGAAGCCATCGTGACATCGAAGATCCGCTTGGCATACGCCCGCCACCCGGTTCGGATGGTGGGCTCGACATAGATGAACGTACGACCGTCGACCTGCTGCGGGCGCACCCGAGTGACGTCGATGTCGTGGAGCGATGACGACAGCGCCACGTGGTAGCCGGCGTCGGTGAGATTGCGGGTCAGCGTGTTCACGACCTCGGAGCTCACCGCACTCAGCGACACCACGACGCCGATCGCGCCGAGCCCTGGGAGCACGCTCAGTACGTCGTCGAATCCGCCGACCACACGGACGCCGCCGCGCTCGCCGAGATCGTCTGCCCCGACGAACCCCACGACCTCGTAGCCCAGATCGGGTCGACGCTGGTAGGTGTGCAGCAGTCCGACCGCATGGGCGTCGGTGCCGACGATCACGATGCGACGGCTGAGCCGTCCGTCAGCGCGCATGCGGGTGAACACCCGACGCGCCGTGTTGCGTTCGACCATCATGGCCAGGGTCACGCACGAGCCGAGCAGCACGACCCACAGTCGTGAGAGGTCTTTGTACTGCAGTGCGAACGCCACCGCCACCAGACCGCCCATACCCATCATGACGGCGTTGACGATGTTGCGCCATTCCTGGGCAGGACGCTCGTTGGCCCGCGCCTGGTAGAGGCGCGTCCAGGCGGCGCCGACGACGAAGAACGGCAAGCTCACGACGAAGAGCATCAGGTGGTCCATCCAGATGAACCGAGGTACGGGACGGAACCAACGCTGCAGCAGGAACGCTGCCGCCGCCCCGACGGACACCGCCGTCAGGTCGGCAACCATGAGCCGTTGCTTGATGAATCGCACTGCTGACGGCTTGCCATCGGCCTGCCGCTCAGAGTGTGGAGACTTTTCAATCGTGACCGACGTCACATCGATGTCCGGAGCGGCCTCATCGCTCCTCGACATCTCGTCGAACGCCTCCGCCGCCGTTGTTCGTACTTTCCCGCCCACTACAGAACCTCCGCCTTTGTTCATTTGGTGTCTTATCACCGGGATTCGACTTCGCGCCACCGAATATCGGTGACTTCATCGAGTGTTCGTCAAATGATGTCTGTAAAACCCTGTTATGAGTTCAACCGACCACTTTCCGTGGTCATTTAACGTCGATTTAACGTCCCTCTGACATTAACGGCAGCATCGGCAGATTGCAATGGCCTGGCGGTCAAACCTCTGAACACGACGCCACCGACGTGGGTCTCGTTACACCGTCATGGCGTCGGGCGACCACGGTGAGTATCGGTTCGATCGACGGGCCACTCGAACCGGTTCGTCGTTCTTGAGCGCTTCTTGAGCGCCACCGAAGCCGGTTCGGTGGGCGTTCGCCGCATAGAGTTCCTCCAGTGCGACGACGGGAATCCCTCCAGCCTCTCCGACAGGCCAGCGCAGTCGTCAATGCCCAGATCCATCTCCGGAACGCGACGCTCGGTCAGCGCGTCAGGCTCAGCGGACGCCCGCGAGTGCACATCGGCGTCGGCGGCATCCTCCGAATCGGTCAACGCGTGCAACTCATCTCGACCATGGCGACGCTGGAACTCGTCGCCGGCAACCATGCAACGCTCGAGATCGGTCAGCGCTCACTGGTCAACTTCGGAACCTCGCTGGTCGCCTTTCAACAGGTCACAGTGGGCGAACGCTGCCTCATCGGACCGCATTGCATGATCATGGACAACTCGTACCACGAGCTCGATCCAGATCGCCGCCTCGAGGTGCCGGCCTCGCGACCCGTCACGATCGAGGACAACGTCTGGCTGGGGGCGCGAGTCATCGTGATGCCTGGCGTCACGATCGGCCGCGACTCGGCAATCGGCGCCGGCAGTGTCGTCACCGGCGACATCCCCCCTCGGACCCTTGCCGCCGGCGTCCCCGCGAAGGTCATCCGACAGCTATGACCGACGACGCGACAGCCGACCGAGGACACCCCGCATGCAGCGTGGTGATCCCGACCTACAACCGGCGGCGCCGGCTCCAGCGAGTCCTGCACGCTGTGGCCACGCAGGTCGTCGACACCACGTTCGAGATCGTCGTCGTGTCCGACGGTTCGACCGACGAGACCGAGGACTACCTTGCCACCCTCGTCCTCCCGGTGCCGCTCCGATGGGCGAGCCAGCCCAACAGTGGGCCCGCGGCCGCGCGGAACCGAGGCGTCGACATGGCCGAGGGCGACCTGATCATTTTCGTCGACGACGACGTCGTGCCCACGGCGGGGATGCTCCAGGCCCACATCGACGCACATCGACGTGTCGGCGACAATGCCGTGGTGATCGGCCCCATGCTCGATCCGCCCGATTTCGATCTGTCACCATGGACCAGCTGGGAACAGGCGATGCTGCGCAAGCAGTACCGGGCGATGGACCGAGGCGACTACCCGGCCACCTCGCGGCAGTTCTACACCGGCAACGCGTCGCTCGCACGACGACACCTGCACGACGTCGGAGGGTTCAATCCGGAGTTCCGCCGAGCCGAGGACGTCGAGCTCGCCTACCGGCTCGACGACCACGGACTCGGTTTCTTCTACGAGAACCAGGCCGTCGGGCACCACTACGCCGAGCGATCGTTCGACTCCTGGAAGTCGACGGCATATGTCTACGGCCGCAACGACGTCGTCTTCGGTCGTGACCCGAACCGGAGCTGGATGTTGTCGTTCATGGCCTACAAGTTCAACGATCAACACCCCCTCGCTCGCTGGGCGACCATCCTGTGCATTCGGACGCCCGCGTTGCGGTCGCCGCTCACCGGCCTGCTCCGATACGTCGCTGTCGGAGCCGAGCGACTCCGACTCGGTCCACTGAGCCGGTATGCGTTGAGCGGCATCTTCAGCATCGAGTTCCACAGCGGGATCGCCGACGAACTCGGTGGAAGCGAACAGTTCATCGAACTGCTCCGCGAGCAACCGACGACCACCGATCCGGACGGAGCCGAGCAATGATCCACGACTCCACCGCATCGCGTCCGCACGTGGGCTTCGTGTTGGAGCAGACGCTCGGACATGTCACGCACTCCAAGAACCTGCAGTCGTTGGTACCCGGTCACGAGTCGGTTCGAGCATCGTTCGTGCCCGTCGAGTTCGACACGAGTGGCAGATTCGGTCGGGTGCCTCCGTGGTCGAACTGGACCGTTCGCGCCGGCGTACGTGCGCGGCGCGGCATTCGTTCGTTGCACCGGCGCGACCCCGTCGAAGCGCTGTTCATCCACACCCAGGTACCGGCCGTCCTCGTCCCGGATGTGCTGAAGCGAATCCCGACGATCGTGTCGATCGATGCCACGCCGATGCAGTACGACGAGCTCGGCGAGCACTACGCACACGACATCGGAAACGCACGCGTCGAGCAGCTGAAGTGGCGACTGAACCGTGACTGCTTCCGCCGAGCGGCACACCTGGTGGCGTGGTCGGAATGGGCGAAGATCAGTCTGGTCGAACAGTACGAGGTTGACGCTGAGAAGGTTTCGGTGCTGGCTCCCGGCGTCGATCCCTCGAGCTGGGCGCGGCCCGACACGGCGCCGGGCCGCGACTGCGAGGTCACGAGGTTTCTCTTCGTCGGAGGCGATCTCGAGCGGAAGGGCGGCGTCGATCTCCTGGAAGCCTTCGCGGCGCTCCGCGCCACGCGCGACGACCCGAACGATGTCGAGCTTCACCTCGTGACCGGCGCTCGGATCGACGCGCCACCTGGTGTCACCGTTCACAACGGCGTGACTCCGAACTCGGCTGAGCTCATCGCGCTCTACCACAGATCCGATGTGTTCTGCCTGCCGACGCTGGGAGATTGTCTCCCGATGGTGCTGTCGGAAGCCGGCGCTGCCGGCCTTCCCTCGATCTCCACCGATGTCGGAGCGATCCGAGAGATCGTCGTCGACGACCAGACCGGCCTCCTCGTGCCGGTCTCGGATCCGACCGCTCTGGGTGCGGCAATGCAACGGCTCACCGCCGACGCTGCCCTTCGTCGACGTCTCGGACAACAGGCGATCGAGCACGTGCGCCGCGGTTTCGACGCCGATCACAACGCAGGGGCCGTCGTCGAACTGCTCCACGGTCTGGCAACAACTCCCGGAACGCGGTGACGCGTTCCCGCTACCCTCGTGCCGTGACCAACAGCGGGACAGCGGTTCGGGCTCGGCCGACGAGTCCGGGGATCTGACCGTGGAGGCAGCGGCAGCGCCACAACCGGGCGCCGGTCCCCCACCGGACACACGCAAGATCGGCCGCAACGTCGGCGTGTTGTTCGGTTCACAGTCGATCACGTGGGTCCTCGGCGCGATCCTCGTCGCCGTCCTACCGAATTACCTCGATCCGGCCACGCTCGGCAAGTACACGATCGTCATCGCGCTCTGGACGGTCGCGACCGTCTTCATGACGCTCGGAACCGGCATGTCGTCGACACTTCAGGCCGCCAAGAATCCGGCGAACGCGGGACAGATCATCGGACCGGTGGTGCGCGCTTGCCTCACGGCTTCGGTCGTCGCGTGGGCCGGCGTCTATGCGGCGACATATCTCTTCGGCTACTCGAACGAGATCCGGCTGCTGTGTGCGATCTTCGGTGTCACCTCGACACTCACCGCAGCCGGGACGGTGATGACGTCGACACTCATCGGCCTCGAACGCATGGCGCCGGTCGCGAAGGCAAACATCGCCTCGCGGCTCGTCTACACGATCATCACCGTTGCCGTACTGGTCACCACCCAGAGCCTGGTCCTCGTGACGATGGCCACCATCGTGCCCGTCGTGATCGTTCCGCTGATGCTTCGACCGGTGATCGAAGCGCACTCGCCCATCAGGTGGCAGTCATCGTGGGACGAAGCGAAATCGGCCGCGCGAGCGGGCACGCCCTACCTCTTCGCCGGCATCGCGCTCACGGTGTATCAACAGATCGACACCATCGTCATGTCGCTGCTCACCGACGACCGAACGATCGGCTGGTATGGACTCGCCGACCGGATGTTCGGCACCCTGCTGTTCGCTCCGACGATTCTGATGACAGCGCTGCTGCCTGCGCTGGCACGAGAGTACGAGACGAATCAGGATGCGGCCCACCACCTGCTCGAACGATCGGTGCGAATGCTGCTGGTGGTGGCCGTGCCGATCGGCATCACGACCGTGGTCGTCGCTCCACAGTTCGCCACCTTCATGTTCGGAGAGGCCTACACCGAATCGGGACCGGTCCTCGCGATTTTCGGGGTCGTCCTGATGCTGACCTTCTTCTCCATCCTGTTCGGCGCGTTCGCCGCAGCCTCGGGTCGCCAGCGCATCTGGAACATGATCATGGTTGCCGCGATCGTCGCAACGGTCGGCCTCGACCTCGTTCTCGTGCCGTGGGCCGACGATCGTCACGGCAATGGTGCCATCGGCGGTGCCCTCGCATACGTGGTCACGGAGGGCATGATGGTCGTCGTCGGCCTGATCGTCATCGCTCCGCAACTCGTGACGCGACGCAACGGGTCGCACACGCTGCGTTGCGGCCTTGCCGGTGCCGCAGCGTTCGCCGCTGCGTGGCAGTTCCATGACCACGCGTTCGTGATTCCTGGCGCCATCTCAATCGTCACTTACGGGGTATCCGCCGCCGCGTTGCGTGTGGTCGATCGCGACATCCTCGCCACGCTCAAATCGTCGGCCAGCCGCGGCTGACCGGTGTCGCCTGCGTCCTCCGCGTCGTCAGGCGTCCTCGCATGCGGGCTCGGGACGACGCCGGACGCGTTCGACCTGAAACGAATAGCCCTCCCCTATTGAGAATGTCCTCGTACCACCCATGTGAGACAGCCCTGGTCAGCCGACGCGAGCAGCGCTGCGCGGCGGTAGACCGTCCGAGGACCGTTCCCCTTTCGTACGCTTTCCGAGCGCTCCATGCCGGTGGATATGGCCGTGAAAGTGTGACGTCACGCTTGGGCCGAAGCGTGCGGGTCGTTGATCGGCTCAGGCCGGGTTACCGAGCGCTGATTATCGAGTGCCCTTCAGCGGCAGATCGGCGGCTGTCGATCAGGAGGCGCCGCGCTGAGCTGGGGCTCAGCATCGGCGACGACGTGGTACTCGCCCGAGCAA
>JBBKWQ010000191.1:0-41219 GCA_037969115.1 Ilumatobacteraceae bacterium | reverse complement strand
GGGGTTGCCCGGCACTCGCATCGGTGGCCGGATCGAGGAGCGGGGGATCGGGTGCATCGCGATCGACGTCGAGGAAGTGCATGGCCAGTTCGACGCCGCCCTCGCCGTCGGTGATCGTGTGGTGCGTCTTCTGCACGAGCGCCGACTTACCGCCGCGCAATCCCTCGATGACGTAGAACTGCCAGAGCGGCCGACTTCGATCGAACGGATCGGCCACGATGAGCGTGGCGAGATCGAGGAGTTGGCGCATGGTTCCCGGCTTCGGGAGCGCGATGTGGCGCACGTGAGTGTTGAGATCGAAGTCCGGGTCGTCGATCCATGCGGGCGACGTCAGGTTCGCCGGGGCTGGCATCACGCGCTGCCGGAGCCGAGGGATCAGCACGGATGCTCGTTCGAGTCGACGTCGGAGTGCGGCGATGTCGGGTTTTCGGTCGAGTATCGAGATGCTGGCGAACGTCGACGACAGGTGTGGGTCGTTCTCGAGACGCCACATCAGCCCTTCGGCATCGCTCATCTGGCGATCCCACCGCTGCTCGGTCATCGCGATGAGACTAGACGAGCCGACGAAGAACTCGCCGGGCGACCAGCCCGAGCGCGGTGCCGACAACCGCTCCCCCGATCACGTCGGAGGCGTGGTGGATGCGCACGAACGCACGACTCGTTCCGACGACTGACGCAAGCGTGAGCCAGAGCGGCGCTGTCCTGCGTCCGTCCCACGCGATGATGAGCGTGGCGGCGAACGCTGCCGCGCTGGCATGCCCGCTCGGGAACGCCGACGTACTCGGTATCCGGACCGCGTAGCGATCGTCGCCACTGGTGGTCGGGCGTTCGCGTCGGAACAGCCGCTTGACTCCCTGGTTCACGATGAGACTTTCGACGCCGATGGCGGCCGCGAGGGCGACGGTCTGGTCGAGGCGGCCTTTGACGAGGCCGCGTGCGATGCCAGACGCGTGCCAGATCAGGCTCCAGTCGCCCACGCGGCTTGCGGTGAGGAAGACCTGGTCGGCGATCGGGTTTCCCCGGAGACGTTCGAGCAACACATCAGCGCGCTGGTCGAAGCGGTCGACGAGTGGGCCGAACTGGCTCTGGCCGGGCACCACGGCATCGGCCGACGTGTCGGACCCCGTTGTTGGCTCGGACGAGTACGTCCCGCTCATGCGTGTGCGGCGACGCGTGGCGTCTCGAGTGCCTCGACTCGTGCCAACTCGGGGTCGCCGCCGAACTCGGGACACCACTGCTGGAACGAGCACGAGTTACACAGTGCGCTCTTACGGGGGCGGAAGTCGTCGCGCTGGCACGCGGACTCGACGGCTTTCCACACGGCCTTGGTGCGGGTGGTGAGGAACTTGGTGGACTGGGCCGACGGGGTGGCAGTGATGGTCTCGCCGGTCTTCAGATACATGAGCCGAATCGCCTTGGGGCGTTTACCGAACAGTTCCTCGCAGAGGAACGCGTAGAAGTGCACGCCGGACAGGCTCTTCTGTTCCCAGTTGGGCGAGGGAGCGCGACCGGTCTTGTAGTCGGTGACGATGAGTTCGCCGTCGTCGTCGAGCTCCAGCCGGTCGATGATGCCGCGCAAGGTGAGATCGCCGACGGGCGCTTCGAGACGTAGCTCCAGCCCGATGTCGCGCACCGCGGTGGGGTCTTCCATCTGGAGGTAGTTGGCGCCGAGCTCGCGACAATCGGCTGAGAACTGCGCGGTCTGCGATTCAGAAAGCCCGAGGCCGATGAACTCGTCATCGACCACGTATTCGTCGATCGCCGAGGTCATGCATTGATCGAGGTTGCTGGGCGTGCGTTCGGCATTGGGATACGTGAACAGCAGCTCGAGCGCCCGATGCACGCACGATCCGCGAACCGTTGCGACGGACCCCGGATCGGGAAGCTTCTCGATACTCGAGAACCTGAAGGCGAGCGGGCACGAGAGAAACGATTCGACACGTGACGGCGACAAGCTGGTTGGCACGTCGTACATGCATGCCATCGTACGCGTCGGGTGTCACACAGTGACCGATGGCGTCGCGAAAGACGTTCACCCCGGGTACCTTCAGGCGCCCGGTGATGCACTGGGCCATCGGCAGCGGCACTCGGACCATCGAGCAGAACGTCTGCGGCCCTGCGTCGCGGGATCCCGCGTCGGCGATCGTCGAGTTCACGCCCCGTCTTGCTCGGGCTCCGAGGCAAGCGGTTTGCCCTCCCGCGCGCGAGCACCGGCCCAGAGGGTCCACCCGATCAATACTGCGATGATCAAGAACGGGGCAATGCGATTGACCGCGAGTGCGATCGATGTCGACACGTTCTGGATCACCACCACCCGTACTGCCGCCTCGGTCAGGCCGACCGTTCCCCAGACGATCGCCGCCATCCTCCAGAAGGACCGAGCGTCGGCGTACTCGTCGTACTCGACCTCCATTTCGATGCCGGCACCTGAGAAGCGACCACCCTGGAATGCCTGCGCGAAATAGAAGATGAGCGGCCGGCGCATCCGGATGGACAGCAGGTGAGCCACGGCGAACACGGCGGTGGCCAGTGCCCCCTCGAGCAGGATGATCTTGGGATCGTCGCTCAGGAGGGCCAACACCAGGCTCAACGTGATGCCGCCCATCACGACAACGCCGACCGCCTCGATCTGCCGTCGGCGTTGCCAGTCGAAGAACACTCCCGCTGCTGGCGGCAGGCCAGAGATCACCAGCGACCAGACCTCCGCCAGGCCGGCGGCGCGGGCCATCCGGAACACGAAGAGCGGGAGCACGATGTCGACGAGCAACATCCTCGCCGCCCCGGACCGTCTGCCGAGGTGGTGGACCTCGCCATGCTCGATCAGACCCGGCTCGTTCACGATGCTCACCGTATAGTCTCGTCGAGACTAGGTAAAGGGTTACACTTGTCGTGTGCCTCCCCGACGTTTGACGCCGACGTCCCACACGTTGCTCGGATATCTCGCGATCACCCCGATGTCCGGATACGACCTCACGACCGCGGTGCACCGCTCGGTTGCGCAGTTCTGGCCGATCTCGAAGAGCCAGATCTACAAAGAGCTCCCTCGGCTCGAGGCCGACGGGTTCATCGCGGGAACCGACGTCAGCCAGGATCTCTTGCCCGACAAGCGTGTCTACGAGACGACTGCCGCCGGCCTCGCTGAACTCGATCACTGGCTCGCCGACGATGAGCTGCCACCGATGCTGTCCCGGCTGCCCGTCCTCCTCAAGCTCTTCTTCGGCCATCGGATGGGTGACGAGCCGATCCGCTCGATGCTGTTGGCAGAGCGCGGGTCGGAGACGGCAGCCATCGCCAGGTTCGAGGCGGTGCTCGCCCACCTCGAGTCCGTGCCCGCGGCGCGGTACGTCCGGGCTACGGCCAGATACGGCCTGATCACCGCGAGAGCAAACGTGGAGTGGGTCGACGAGACGTTGGCCGAGCTCGACCAAGAGATCCCCGACAGCACGGCCGACGTCGACCTGCTCGAGTTCATCCGAGCCGTTCCCCGTCGCCCTGAAACCTGACGCGTCGGCGGGCGCGGGTGACCTCGTGCCGTGTCAGCCAACGTTTGCCCGCACGTAACGTGGCACGGATCCCGATCTCCATCTGAGCGGTCTCCATCTGGTTGTGTCGATCGAACCGAATCGGCGGATTGCCCTTCAGTTCTCTCCCGCCGCCATAGCTGTGCACCGTCACCGCCGACCGTATGGGTCTGTTTGAGCGTGCGAGGATGGAATTCGAATGGGTGGGCCGGCGCAGATGTCACTGAGGGACCTGACGTCCTTGGATTCTTTTGACGCTCCCTCGTGTGTGTCCGTCGAGCCGGGCGGCTACGAAGGTGCACGGGTCGAGGTCGACGACCTCGAGGTCCTCGATGACTGTCCGACCGCAACGGCATTGCGGATCCGTGGCATTGACCAAAAGACGTTCGACGTCCTGATCAGCCGCTACGGGGGCCGTTTCACCGGACTCGCCCTCTGGAACTGCCCAAACATCGACGACCTCACACCCTTGCTCGATCGTGAGTCGTGAGTGGCGCGTCGTGGCAGGAGTGGCGCCGGGTCTGGGAGAGTGGGGGCTGGTAGTCGGGAGGGCATGGGATGGAACTTGGGCTGGGCGGCAAGCGGGTGATCGTGACCGGGGCGAGCAAGGGCATCGGTAGAGCGATCGCCCAGGGGTTCCTCATGGAGGGTGCTCGGGTGGCGATCTGCGCCAGAGATCAGGCGACCCTCGACGCCACCGCAGCGGAGTTCTCTGAGTTCGGTGAGATCCATGCGCGTCACGCTGACATGGCCGAGCAGAACGGTCCCTCGACCTTCGTCGACTGGGCGGCCGGGCAGCTCGGTGGACTCGACGTTGTCGTGTCGAACGTCAGCGCGATGGAGGCCACCGACTTCGGGGCGGCTTTTCAGACTGACATCGGTGGCGCCGTGTCACTGACCCGCACTGCGTTGGGACACATGCCCGACCACCAGGGCGCCAACGTCGTGTTCATCGGATCACGAGCAGCGAGTGTCGGGGCGCCATGGCTGCAGGCCTACGCGGCGATGAAGGCGGCGACGGTGAGCATCGCGAAGTCGATGGCCTTGGAGGTCGCACGACGAGGTATCCGGGTCAACGTGGTCTCGCCCGGAGACGTGCTGTTCCCGGGCGGGTCCTGGGATCGGGCCAAGGAGGACAACCCCAAGTTGTACGAGGCCATCGTCAAGGAGAACCCGTTCCGACGGCTCGCTCGAGCAGACGAGATCGCCGACGTCGTGGTCTTCACCGCCAGCTCACGTGCCAGTTTCGTCACCGGCGCCAACATCCTCGTCGACGGTGGAGCTACCAAGAGCCTGCAACTCTGATCTACCGCAGACCGTGGTCGTACACCGGCCCGAGGAAGTGCGCGAGGTCCTCGCTGACGGACGTCACCCTCGATCTGATGGGCTGATGGCCGGAATGGCTGGTCGAGCCGGTCGGGGTCGAGAGCGCCGAACCATCACCAGCTCGAGCAGCAACAACGGTGCGAACAGCAGGAGGAACCCGAGGAACGCCGTGTGCACGGTGATGCCGACGATCACGGCAATTGCACCGACGATGAACAGGTTGCGCACATGCCGACGGTGCTGACGGTGGTTCGCCACCAGGTCGTCCCAATACTCTGGGCCGTCGCTCGTTCGGCATTGCCCGAAGACCTGACCGACGTCGTTGAAACCGTACTGCACATCCGCGAACCCTATCGATCTGAACGCCGCGACCCCGCCGCGAAGGATCCGGTCGGCGGCTTGCAAGAGATGGCACGTGTCGCCGGGCCAGTGGGGTCGTGGTCACACACAGAAGCCGGTGGGCGTGTCGACGCCGCGAGTGCACAGGACTTGCCGCACGACGGTGTCGAGCTCCCACATGGTGGGGCTCCCGGGTACCAGCTGCCCCGTCACCCGATAGCGAGACCCGATCGCGGTGTCGTCGCCGAAGAACTCTCCAGGGAACGTGTCGTAGACGGCCTCAGACGGCGACCCAGCGGTCGGTGCAGCCACGAGCACGACCTCGGTGGGTGTCGCGTCCGGATGGCTCGGCACGAGGGCAGCCGTCACGATGTCGCCGAGGTCGAGCATCGACGGGGCCGTCGGCAACGCTCCGTGCGCCGCTATTGCGTCGGCAGTGACATCCGATGTTGCGCTGAGGTAGACGAGCTCGTACTTGGAGATCCACCCTGTCGCACCGGATGCCGTGACCTCCACCCAGACCTCGAATTCGCCGAACGCCCGGGCACGGCCGGTCATGACGAGTTGCGTCAACGGCGGAAGCGAGGCCGCCACCGGCTGGCTGCCGCCCGGCAAGGTCCTCAGCACGAAGACGTCGTCGAACGGGACGCCGGCGACTTCGGCCACGGTCCCGGCGGTCACGTAGGGGTACGGCTCTCCAGGGAGCGGGCAGGAGGGTCCTGCGGACGGTGGCGGTGGCCCGGTGAAGTACCCGGTGACGTCGACGATCAAATCGGTGGCGGCGGAGGCGAAGATGCAGATGTCGCCGCCGGCACCGAGCCGGGCGAGGACGGTGTTGGCGGTGTTGTGCGCTCGGCTGAAGTTGACGTTGGACGCGTTCGGCCGGCTGGTGCCGGTCGGGTGAACGGTGAGGAAGCCATCGTCGCGGGGGTCGACGGCGGCGACGGTCACCACTGCGGTCGACGCGTCGGCGGGCACGCCTGCTCGGCCCGCAACGTGGAGTTGCAGCGTGGTGTTGCCGAACACCATGCCGCCACCGGCCTGTTGTCCGTCGATGGTGGAGGCGCCTTGGCGGGTGTCGATCAGGCGTTGAGGGGTGAGAAGCGGTGTGTAGACGCCGGCGGGAAGGTGGCCGGAGATGTCCACGATGAGGTGGGTCGCGGCGTGGGTGTAGATCGAGATCTTGCCGTCGGTTCCGAGGCGGGCGAGGACGGTGTTGGCGCTGTTCTGTCCCTGGTTGAAGTTGACGGTGGACGCGTTCGGACGAGATGTGCCGGTCGGGTGCACCGTCAGGTAGGCATTCGCGAGCGGGTCGACTGCGGTCACGGTGACCACTGCAGTCGACGCGTCGGCGGGGACACCGGCACGACCCGTGACTTGCACTTCCAACGTCGACCCTGCCGCTCGCAGGCCGATCCCCGCGTCCTGTCCATCGGACGTGGTCGTCCCAGGACGGGTGTCGACCAACCGCAGCGGCGTGTTCAGTGCCACGTAGTCCGACGCGGCCATCGCCTCGGCGACCGGCAGCGACGCTGCGACCAGCCACCCGGCTGCGAGCGCTATCACGCTGAGCAGCGACCACAGTCGCCTCGAACCCGAGCCAGAACGTCCGGTCCTCATTGCGACCACCTCCAAGGTGCGTGTGTCACTCGATCGTCCGCCCGCCCGGTCGATCTGACCAGAGCCTTTCGGCCCACGGCGTGTCGCCGAGTCGCGAGGGTCCGACGTCCGACAGCGGTCTGGCCGGACGCCACCGCTCGCCGAAGGGTTAGAGGACGCTCATCATCTCCTGATAGGTGGGCAGCGGCCACAGATCGTCGGCCACGCAGCTTTCGAGCGCGTCGGCGGCGGTACGGATCGCCAGCGTTGCCGGGAGCAGGGTGTTGCAGCAGTGCTGCGCCTCGGCGTACGTCTCGCCCGTCGACTCATGTGCCAGTGCGGCTTCGAGCACCCCGATCGCCGCGATGAGGTCGCCGATGTTGCCACACACGGTGTCGAGCAGAGCCGTGTCGGTGGGGTAGTCGATCGCGCGAAGGCTCGCCACGTTCGCGGCGAGTTCGCTCTGGTACCTCAGCGCTACCGGGAGCACCACGGTCCTGGCCATCTCCAAGGTGGTTCGGGCCTCGACGGTGACCGTCATGTAGTACTGCTCGAGGTATACCTCGTAGCGGCTGCGGAGTTCACGGGCAGACAGCACACTGTGGCGGCCGAACATGTCGATCACGTCGGGATCGTCGAGCTGGGGAAGCGCGTCGACGGTGGTACGAAGGTTCTTGAGGCCGCGGCTCGCCGCCTCGTCCTGCCAGTCACCCGAGTATCCGTCGCCGTTGAAGACCACCGATCCGTGCGCCGACATGATCTCTTCGAGCACGGTCTGCACTGCGGCATTGAACTCGGAGCCGTCGGCAGTGAGGCTGGTGAGGCGATCGGCGATGAACTCCAGCGAATCGGCCACGATCGAGTTGATCGCGACCATCGGCCCGGCGATGGACTGCGCCGAACCCACCGCGCGAAACTCGAAGCGGTTGCCGGTGAAGGCGAACGGGCTGGTGCGGTTGCGGTCACCCGGATCAGTCGGGAGCGGCGGCAACGTGTCGACACCGATGACCAAGGTGCCCTTCTCGCGTGACTCGGTGGCGCCGCCCTTGGCGACTTGGTCGAACACGTGCGCCAACTGGTCGCCGAGGAAGATCGACATGATGGCGGGTGGCGCTTCGTTCGCTCCCAGGCGATGGTCGTTGCCGGCCGAGGCGACCACAGCCCTCAGCAAGCCCCCGTAGAGATGCACGCCACGAATGACCGCCGCGCAGAACACGAGGAACTGGGCGTTGTCATGTGGCGTGTCGCCCGGGTTCAACAGGTTCCCCTGTGTGCGGTTGCCGAGCGAGAAATTCACGTGTTTGCCCGACCCGTTCACGCCCGCGAACGGCTTCTCGTGGAAGAGGCACTCCATGCTGTACCTCTTCGCCACATGCCGAAGCGTCACCATGAGGAGTTGCTGGTGGTCGGTGGCGATGTTTGCCTTCTCGAACACGGGCGCGATCTCGAACTGACCGGGCGCCACTTCGTTGTGCCGGGTCTTCGCCGGGATGCCGAGCTTGAACAGCTCGCGTTCTGCATCGAGCATGAACGCCAGCACTCTTCCGGGAATGGCGCCGAAGTAGTGATCGTCGAACTCCTGGCCCTTTGGTGCCGGCGCACCGAACAACGTGCGGCCCGCGGCCATCAGGTCGGGTCGTGCGTGGTAGAAGTGCTGATCGACCAGGAAGTACTCCTGTTCGGCGCCGGCGAACGAAGAAACCTTGTCGACGTCGGTGTGGCCGAACAGCTCGAGCACCCGCACGGCCTGCTTGCTGAGCGCCTGCTGGGAGCGCAGCAGTGGCGTCTTCTTGTCGAGTGCCTCGCCGGTCCACGAGATGAACACCGTGGGGATGCACAACGTGTTCCCGTTCGGGTTCTCGAGGATGTACGCCGCGCTGGTGACGTCCCACGCCGTATACCCGCGAGCTTCGAAGGTCTCGCGGAGACCACCGTTCGGGAAGCTCGACGCATCAGGCTCGCCTTGCACCAACGTCTTGCCGCTGAACTCGGCGACGGCGCCGCCGTTGCCGTCGGGCTCGAGGAAGCTGTCGTGCTTCTCCGCGGTCGACCCGGTGAGGGGATAGAACACGTGGGCGTAGTGGGTGGCGCCCTTGTCGATCGCCCAGTCCTTCATGGCGGATGCGACGATGTCGGCCACCGACGGGTCGAGCGGCTCGGAGCTCTCGATGGTGGCCATCACGGAGGCGAACACGTTCTTGGGCAGCCGCTGGTACATGACACTGCGCGAGAAAACGTTCTGTCCGAAGAGCTCTCCGGGTGTCTCGTGAGCGGCAAACGTACCGCTCGGCAGCGCGTAGTCGGTGACCGTGTCGATCGCCTTGCGTCGTGCTTCGTTTCCGCTCATGTCTGATCCCCTTTGCCGGCGCGGCGTCGTTCGCCTGCTGTGGCATTCATCCCCATGGTTCCACGGTCGCCGAGCGATTGACAATGTCGATGTGCCACGATGTCCGCAATGACGGCTTCAACAACTGTCCAGACAGACCTTCTGGCCCAGCGTCGATCGAGCGGCGCCCTAATTCTGATGACCGTTCGCGGCGACTGGTGACCGTACTGCCTCGGCCAGCTCGTGCGGTTGGCATCGGAGTACGAACGAATTCACGCCGGGGGAGCCGAACTGATGTCGGTGAGCGTCGACGACGAGGGTCGCCAGGCCGGCCTGTGGCAGCGGTGGGGATTCATCCAGACGCGCTTCGTGTCCGATCCCGGCGGCGACACGTACCTGAAGCGGCTCGGTTTGTTCGATCCCGAGGAGCGCGGTGGTATCGCTCTGCCCGGGATGCTCGTGATCGCACCGGACGGCACCGAGGTCTCCCGGTTCGAGGGCCGCGACTTCGCCGACCGCACCAACGATGACGACCTGTGGCAGACACTCGACTCGCTCGGCCTCGACCCGATCGACCCTCGGCCGTGGGAGCCCGATGTCGAGATTCCCGACGATCTACGCGGATTCTTCAGACCGGAGGATCTGAACCCCTATTTCCGCGGCAACTTCTTTGGGTCGATCGCAATCGGAGGCCGTCTCGCCGATCCAGAATCGCGAGCAATCGCCAGAGAACATCGGCTGATGGCCCGCGCCACACTCGACGCGTTCGAACGCTGGACGCTGCCGACCTGAGCGTCGCCCCGCTCGCGGTCAGGTGGGCTCGGTGGCGACTTCGTGCAGTGCGGTGGCGACCAGCTCGGCCAGAGGCCCGGGGTGGGTGAACGGGCCGAAGTGGTCGACGTCGTCGACGAAGATGTACGTGCCATGCGGTATCTGATGGGCGATCGACTCGGCGATCATCGAAGGCTGCATCTGCTCGACTCGGCCCGACACCACGGTGACCGGGATGTCGATGTCGGGGAGCAGTGACCAGACCCCGTTGTCGCGGCCGTTCATGAACACGCCGGCTTCGAAGTCCGGCGAGCATCGCAGCACCACACCACCTCGATGCGCTGCCTTGGCGCCGTCCAGGGCCGCGTCGACCGGACGGAAACCGTGGTCGACGTAATGCCGCAAGGTCATCGGGGACATTGACGACATGGGGGGTTTCGCCGCGTAGTTCTCATACGCGGCGTCGTAGGACGCGAACTGTTGTTTCCTGCGTCGCGCAGCGCCCACCAAGTGGTTCTCGCTGTCGAAGTCGGATGGGTTGACCGGCGGCGGGAACGCGATTGGTTCGAACAGCACCAACATGCGGAACAGCTCGGGATCGCGATGTGCCGCCATCATCAGGGCCGCGCCACCCATCGAGTGCCCGAACCCGACGAGCCCGCCGCCCGGCGCGATGTGCCGGGCGACTGCCAGGCAGTCGTCGCCGAACGGCTGCCAGTCGACAGGGTCGCCCGGCGGAATCGGCTCGACGGCTGTCTCACCGTGACCACGGTGGTCGAGCGCGACGCTGTGGTAGCGGTCGCCGAGCGCAGCCGCCATCTCGACATAACAGTGCGCATGGAAGCCGGTGGCGTGTGAGATGAGCAGGTCGGGTCCGTCGCCACCGAAGTCGTGGAGCGCCACGGACACGCCGTCGTTCGAGGGGATGCGAATCACGGAATGACGGCAGCGATCAGCTGGAGTCGCGCTGGCGCGAACGGCGCCACCACCACGACCCGATCCGGTCGAGAAGCACCCCGAGCAGGATCGACACGACGATGATGATCCACGTGCTTCGCTGCCACGGGCCCATCCACAGGAACTTGATCTCGGCCTGTTGACCGTTCTGGAGCACGAAGACGACCGCCAGAACGACGACCGCCAACGCACCGATCAGCTTGAATGGTGGCCCACTGATACCGCTACTGGCATCCCCGTATTCATCGGGGTCGACGTTCTCATACGACATATGGATGCATTCTTCCAGAACGGCGGGTACCCGTACGAGTTTGTCGGTCAGCCCAGGTGCTTGAGGTAGATCATCGTTTCCTCGGCCATCTGGGCGGGAACTTCATAGTCAGCCTGGCTGACGACTGCATCCCAATTGTCGCGCAGGTTCTCGGGTGTGAGGTCCTGGTTGACGTAGCCCGGACCCTCCCCGATGAAGATCTCGGCGACGCGGCCGCCGCCGACCGAATACACCTTGCCGGTCGACTCACAGCTCTCGTGTGAGAGGTAGGTCACCAACGGCGATACGAACTCGGGGGCGAGCTTGTCGCCCAGGCCACCGAGGAGATCTTCGGTCATGCGTGTCTTGGCGATCGGAGCGATGGCGTTGGCACGGATGTTGTATTTCGCCCCCTCGACGGCGAGAACCCTGGTGAACCCGACCAGGCCCATCTTGGCAGCGCCATAGTTCGCCTGGCCGAAGTTGCCGAAGATGCCGGCGCCCGACGACGTCGAGACGATCCGTCCGTAGCCCTGCTCGCGCATGAGCACCCAGGCCGGCTGGGTCACGTGATATGCGCCCCGAAGGTGGACGTCGACGACGGCGTCGAAGAGGTCGGGCGTCATGTTGTGGAATGACTTGTCACGCAGGATGCCAGCATTGTTGATGACGATGTCGACCCGCTCGAACGCATCGACGGCGGTCTGCACGATGGCGGCTCCGCCCGCGGCCGTGGCGACCGAGTTGGTGTCGGCGACGGCCTCACCACCGGCTGCCTTGATCTCGTCGACGACGCGTTCGGCGGCGCCTTTGTCGCTGCCGGTTCCGTCGACTGCCCCACCGAGGTCGTTCACCACCACGAGCGCTCCGCGCGATGCCATGAGCAGTGCGTGCTGCCGGCCCAGTCCGCCACCGGCTCCGGTGATGATGGCTACTTTTCCGTCGAATCCCAATGCGTCGCTCATGGACCGCAGGCTACCGACGGGTAACTCCGCCGACCCAACCGTCGTGCCGACGAACGTCAGGTACGTCGATCGGGCGGAAGGCGCAACACCTCGTCACCCTCGACCCGCACGACCCCGTCCTCGGTCTGAACCGGTAGTGACGGGCCATGGATGTGGCGGATCTCGCATCCGTCGGCGTCGACAAAGACCTCGACGAAGCTGCCATGGCGCTGGAGACGGAAGCGCATCGACTGCCATTTCGTCGGCAGCCGGGGCCGGAATCGCAGCACCACGCCGTTGTCGGTCATCCCGGCGAACCCGAACACCAACCCTGCCCACACACCACCGGCGTTGGCGACGTGAACACCGTCGTCGGTGTTGCCATGGGTGTTGGCGAGATCGAGGTACAGCGACTGATTGAAGTACTTGCTCGCCAGATCGTGCTGCCCGACCTCTGCGCCGACGATCGCCTGCACGCACGCCGACAACGACGAATCGCCGGTGGTGATCGGGTCGTAGTACTCGAAGTTCCGCCGCTTCTGGTCGCGGGAGAACTGGTCACCGCGGAGGAACATGGCCAGCACGACGTCGGCCTGTTTCAGCACCTGATGGCGGTAGATCACCAGAGGATGGAAGTTCAGGAGCAACGGGTACTTGTCGAGCGGCACACCGTCGAAGTCCCACGGTTCCAGGTCGAGGAACTCGGAGTCCTGTGGGTTGATGCCGAGGTCGTCGTCGTACAACACGTACATCGAGTCGGCCGCTCGCTCCCACGAGTCGATTTCGTCGAGCGTGAGCTTCGTGCGGCGGCACAACGACTCGTAGGCGTCAGGGTTCCATTCGCGCAGGAAGGACACTGCCTGTTGTGCATAGCGCAGGTTGAAGCGCGCCATCACGTTCGTGTACGTGTTGTCGTTGACGACGGTGGTGTACTCGTCGGGTCCGGTCACACGGTGGATGTGGAAGTTGGCGCCGCCGTTGCCGCCGTAGAAGCCGAGGTCCTCCCACAACCGGGCGGTTTCGACCAGGATCTCAGCGCCTTCATGTGCAAGAAACTCGAGGTCGCCGGACGCGTTGAGGTACTTCTCGAGTGCGTACACGATCGCGGCATTGATGTGGTAAGCGGCCGTGCCGGCGGCGTAGTACGCCGAGGCTTCCTCGCCGTTGATGGTTCGCCACGGATAGAGCGCGCCGTCTTGACTGAGCTCGCGCGCCCGCCGACGAGCGGCGTCGAGCATGTGGAACCGGAATCGAAGGAGTTTCCGGGCGGCGTCGGGGTTCGTGTACGCCAAGTAGGGCAGCACGTACACCTCGGTGTCCCAGAAGTAGTGCCCGTCGTACCCACCGGCACTCACACCCTTGGCGGCGATGCCCTGCTCGTGTGTGCGTGCGGATGCCTGGGCCAACTGGAACAGGTTCCACCGGACTGCTTGCTGGGTCTCGTCGTCACCCTCGATCTCGACGTCCGAGTTCGACCAGAACTCGTCGAGCCACTCCCGTTGCTCGGCCTCGAGCGCGAGCACACCGGCCTCCGACGCCCGATCGAGCGTGCGACCACACCGGTCGGCCAGTTCCTGGGGTGGGATGCCCCGCGAGGTGTGGTACGACACGTACTTCGTGATGCGGATGGTCTCGCCCGGTGCTCCCTGCATCGTGAACACGGTCTTGGCGAGATCGGGCGACACGGTGGTGTCGACCCGGTACTGGCAGTTCGTGGCGAGCTCGTGGCGGTATGCGCACGCGATGGTCATGCCGCTGCGGTCGCATTGGTAGCCGAGGGTGACCTCGCCGCCGACGCCCAGATCGCGTTCGTGGCGTTCGAGCTTCGGGATCAACACGCGACGGTCGAATTTGCGGGCTTGCCTCGGATCGACGCCTTCACCGAGTGCGGCCGAGCGCACGTGATACTCGTCCTGTCCGTCCTGCCGGTTGAGTAGCTGCGACGACACGACGACTGGGGCCGCCGCGTCGAGCAGCGTGATCTCGAAGGTCAGCACGGCGAGATGGCGATGCACGAGACTGACCATTCGTCCTGATCGCACCTTGACACGCTTGCCCGCGGGTGTGCGCCAGATGAGCTCCCGGTATGACGCGCCCGAGCGGAAGTCGACCGACCGTTCGTAGTGGTCGAGGTCGGCTCCGGCGAGCAGCAACGGCTCGTCGTCGACGTACAACTTGAGCAGTTTGGCGTCGGGCACGTTCACGATCGTCTGGCCCGTCTCGGCGAACGCATGGGCCGCTTCGGCGTGGTGGATGGGCCATGTCTCGTGAAAGCCGTTCAGGTACGTGCCGTGCGTGTGTGCCTCACGCCCCTCGCTGGGATTGGCGCGCATACCGATGTAGCCGTTGCCGATCGAGAACAGCGTCTCGGTCAGCCCGAGGTCGTGATCGCTCGGCTCGGTCTCGACGAGCCGCCAGGGATCGACGGGGAATCGATGACGGGCGATCGCGTCGGACGTGGCTCGGGTCTTCATGCGGTCCTCGCAGGGGGCTGGTTCGGACGACCATCCGGTGCGCTCGATGGCAGGGTCTCGCCGAGGTCGCTCACGACCAGCGCGGCGCCTGCGGCTCGGAGGGCGTCGGCGTGGCCGCCGCGGTCGACGCCGAGCACGAAATCGAACTGCCCGGCGGCCCCGGCAGCCACGCCCGAGACGGCGTCCTCGATCACCGCACAGCGATCTGGTTCAGCGCCGACCAGTTCCGCGCCACGGAGGAACATGTCGGGCGCCGGCTTTCCTGCGAGATGTTCTTCGGCGGCGCGCACGCCGTCGACGATGTGTTCGAACCTGTCGATGAGTCCCGACGCGATCAGCACGGCTCGTGCGTTTTTCGACGACGACACGATGGCCATGTCGATGCCCTCGCCGTCGAGCAGGTCGAGCACGGCGACCGATCCGGGATACGGCTCGATGCCGTCACGTTCGATGATCTCGTTGAACACGGCATTCTTCCGGTTGCCCATCGCGCAGATCGTGTCGTCGCCGGGGGCATCCGACGGGTCGCCCTCGGGCAGGTGGACGTTGCGACTCTCGAGGAACGACCGGACTCCGTCGTAGCGCGGTTTGCCATCGACATAGGTGAGGTAATCGGCCTGGACGAAGTCGTACGCAGCGAACAGTTCTGCCCATGCGTGTTCGTGCACCGTCGCCGTGGGTGTGATGACGCCGTCGAGGTCGAACAACACGGCAGCGAAGCGAGTCCAATCGACGAGATGCATCCTGGCGAGTGTAGGGACGGGATTCAGCCGGGGGAACCGACACGCTCGATCGCCACGTTCTTGAGATGTTTGTAGTCGAGCTTGCCGTTGGCAGCCCGGCCGACGGTGTCGACGATCACCACGCGCTTGGGCGCCTTGAACCGAGCGAGCCGTTCCTTGACGTGATCGATGAGCACCTGTTCGTCGATGGTGCTGCCTGGAGCGGTCTGCACGATGGCCGTGATGGCCTCGCCGAAGCGCTCATCGGGCACGCCGACCACCGCCGCGTCGATCACGGTGTGGTGCAGCTTCAAGCACTCCTCGACCTCCTCGGGATAGACCTTTTCACCGCCGGTGTTGATGCACTGACTCCCGCGCCCGAGCAAGCGGACAGCCCCGTCGAGAGTGACCTCGGCCCAGTCCCCCGGAATCGAGTAGCGAATGCCGTCGATGGTCTGGAACGTCGACGCTGATTTCTCGGGGTCCTTGTAGTAGCCGATCGGAGTGAAACCGCGCAGCGCGACTCGGCCCAACTCGCCCGAACCCGGCTGGACGTCGTGCCCGTCGTCGGTGACGACCCGGGTATTCGGTCCGAGCATGAACTGGGCAGTTGCGTTCTCGCCGCTCGCTGATGACTCGGCGGTGGTCGTGTTGGTGGCCATACCGATCGCTTCGCTCGATCCGAGTGCGTCGACCATGATCAATCGGTCGTTGTGGCGCAGCAACCCGTCCTTGGTCTCCTTCGACCACATCACGCCCGACGACACGATCACGCGCAACGACGAGATGTCCCAGCGGTCCGGCTCGGCGTCGAGTGTTCGCAGGATCGGTTTGGCGAACGCATCACCGACGATCGACATCGCGTTGATCCGATACTGCTCGATCGTGTCGAGCAGCTCGATCGGGTCGAAGTGGCGACCGACCATCGATGTGATCGATCCGCCCACCATGAGCGTGCTGAACGCGTTGAAGAGACCGGTCCCGTGCATCAGGGGAGCGCCGGGCAAGTTGCGCGGTCCGGCTTTGGTGACGCGCTCGCCCAGCGCCGACAGATCCTGTTCGGGAGGCAGCCGGTCGCGGTTGTTCGAGTCGAGCGCGTTGAACATGTCGTCCTGCCGCCACATCACGCCCTTGGGCATGCCGGTGGTGCCCCCGGTGTAGAGCAACATCAGATGATCGCCCGAGCGGCCCCAAGGTCCCTGCGTGCGACCGGTCGCCGACGAGGCCGCAGATTCGTACGGCACGGCCCAGTCAGGGCACGGCCCCGAGCCGTCGTCGACCCAGAGCCACAACCGCACGCCCGGAACGCGATCGGCAATTTTCTCGCACTGTTCGGCGAACGTGCCGTGGAACACGACCGCGATCACGTCGGCGTTGTCCCAGAGATAGACCAATTCGTCGGACCCGTACCGATAGTTCGTGTTGACGACGGCCATGCCGGCCTTGAACGCGCCGTACACGCTCTCGAGGTACTCCGGGCAGTTGTGAAGGTACTGGGCGACCTTGTCCTGTTCGCCCAGACCGGCGTCGAGGAGGGCCTTGGCGAGACCATCGGCGCGGCGGTCGAAATCGCGCCACGTCAGACGACGCTCGCCCTGCTGCTGGGCGAGATCGTCGGGGAGCTCGTCGGCGATGCGTTCGAAGACGTCCGCGAAATTCCATCCGGTCACGGCCAGGACGGTAGTTCGTCAGAGCCGCTGGGGACCTTCCCGAAGTCGATCGACGGCCGCGAGCGACGGCTGTGCCTGGCCGACCGCCTCCCATTGGGTCTCGAGCCACCACGTGGCGCCGGCGTCGGCCCACGCAGCCGGCGAGTGTTCGGACCACACACCTTCGATGATCACGTCGAAGTCGCGTCCGGCGGTCGCCTCGCCGATCTCGTCGGCTATCGCTGCGAGTTCGTCGAGGGTGACCTGCCGCGCTGTGCCGTCGTCGATGGTCTGCGGGATCAAACCGTCCCACCGGTAGGCACGCTGCATCGACTTGGCGCGCCCGACTGCACCAACGCACCAGATCGGAACCCGTGGTGTCTGCGTGAGATGTCCGATCGTGGGGAACTCGGTCGGTTCGACCGTGTAGTGCGTGCCCGAGTACTCGAACGGCTGACCCGCCCAGAGTCCGCAGGCGATGTCGAGGCACTCGTCCATGAGTTCGGCACGGATACGACGGTCGCACTCTTCACCGAAGGTGACCATTCCCGTATCCGGGGCGCCGAGTCCGACCGAGAGGGTGACACGCCCGTCGCTGAGGCGGTCGACGGTGGCGACCTGACTCGCCAGTTCCCACGGGCGCCGCCGTGACGGTGGCGTGAGCATCGTGCCCAAACGGATCTTCGACGTTCGAACCGCAGCGAGCGCGAGGCTGATCCAGCTGTCGACACCCCAGACCGGTTCCCAGACGAAGACACCGTCCCACTCGTACTCCTCAGCGACAGCGGCGAGCTCGCCGACCTCGTCGGCGTCAGCCCACGGGATGACGTAACCGAACTTCATACGCCGATGGTAGATCAGATTCGTACAGGCGCACATCGGTCCACCTCCGCCGGTCGGCTGTGCATTGCATACAGTCCGGACATGTCGAGTGCCATCCTGAAACGCGCCGCGACTGCAGCGCTGGTCGCGAGCGAACACGCCGACGCAGCCGAATCCGGTCGCCGACTGCCACCGGAAACGGTTGCGGCGCTCGCCGAAGCTCAGATGTTCACGCTGTGCCTGCCTGCCGCGTACGGCGGTGCCGAAGCCGATCCACAGACGTTCGTCGATGCTATCGAAACGGTCGCCCATGGCGATGGCGCCGCAGGCTGGTGCACGATGGTCGCCTCCACCACCTCGTCCATGTCGGTCTTCCTCGAACCCGCGACGGCACGGCGCATCTTCAGTTCGCCGAGTGTTGCCACCGCCGGTGTCTTCGCGCCGAACGCGATCGGTGCGCACTCCGGCGACGGCTATTCCGTGACGGGACGGTGGCAGTGGGGGAGCGGCACGCAGCACAGCGCGTGGATTCTCGGCGGTGCTCGATGTGACGACGACACCCAGCGGTCGTGTTTCTTTCCCGTCGCCGACGTCGAGTTCCACGACACGTGGCACACGTCGGGTCTGCGAGGCACCGGCTCACTCGACTTCTCTGTCGATTGCGCCTGGGTCCCGGTCGAGCACACGGTGCAGCCGGGGGTCAGTCCTGCGCGTGTCGACAGCGCGCTCGCGCATTTCCCGAACTTCACGTTGCTCGCGATCGGCGTGGCCGGCGCTGCGCTCGGCATCGCACGGCGTGCGCTCGATGAGGTCGCCGAGCTCGCCGGCGCCAAGACGCCGCAGTTCTCGTCGAAGACGCTCGCGCAGAGCGGCTTCGCCCAGAACGTGTTCGCGAAGGCAGAGGCCGAATGGCGCTCGGCGCGGGCCTTCCTTCACGACGAGATCGGGCAGGCCTGGATCGCTGCGCTCGCGGGGCAACCCGTGCCCGTGGCGAGACGGGTCGGGATGCGCCTCGCAGCCGCTCACGTAGCCTCCGCCTGTGCCGACGTCGTCGACGCCGTGTACACCGTCGCCGGTGGCTCAGCGGTGTACGACACGAGTGTGCTGGGGCGCTGCCTACGCGACGCCCACGTGGTCACCCAGCACATCATGGTGGCGCCGAAGCTGAACGAGACGCTCGGGAAGTTCCTCCTCGGCGTCGACTTCGACGCTCGAATGATCTGACCGCATCTGCCGGTCGTCACCGCCGGTACGTTGTGACCGTATGACGCTGGTCGCTTTCCACCACGTGTCGTGTGGTTACGGCGGCGACACCGTGATCGAGGACGTGTCGCTGTCGGTGAAGGCCCACGAGTTCGTCGGCATCGTCGGTCCGTCCGGTGGCGGCAAGACCACCGTACTCCGAGCTCTGCTCGGCTCGCTCAGGCCGGTGTTCGGCACGGTCGAGTGTGCAACCGATCTGCAGCTCGCCTACGTGCCTCAGGTCGAGACCGTCGACTGGAACTTCCCGGTCACCGTCGACGAGGTCGTCTCGATGAGCGTTCCCCGGCCTCGATTCCGGCGGACGGCACCCGACCCGAGGGTCGCCGAGGTGCTCGACCAGCTCGGTCTCGGTGAGGTGCGTCGACGGCACATTCGCGAGCTGTCGGGTGGGCAGCAGCAACGCGTGTTCCTGGCCCGTGCGCTGGTTCAGCAACCCGACCTCCTCGTGCTCGACGAACCGGCAGCGTCTGTCGACGTGCGGACACGTCACGAGCTGCTTCATCTGCTCGACGGCCTGAACGCCGGCGGCCTGGCGATTCTGCTGACCACCCACGATCTGAACGGGTTGGCGGCCCATCTGCCGCGCCTGGTGTGCTTCAACCGGACGGTCATTGCAGACGGGCCGCCGGCCGAGGTGCTGCACCCGTACGTGTTGGAACGAACCTACGGAGCGCCGATGAACGTGCTCAGCCACGGTGGCATGCCCGTTGTGCTCGAACGCGACTCGACGCACGCCCGCAATCGACTCCGGGGCCGAAGCGCATGAACCTGTTCGAACCGTTCGACTACACGTTCTTCGTGCACGGGCTCGTGGTTGCCACCATCGCCGGAGCGCTCTGTGGCCTCATGTCGGTCTACGTGGTGCTGCGTTCGATGAGCTACATCGGGCATGGCCTGTCGCATGCCGTGTTCGGAGGCGCCGCGGCGTCGGCGCTGATCGGGGTGAACTTCTTCGTGGGCGCCGGGCTGTGGGGCGTGGTCGCGGCGTTGTTGATCGGCCGAGTGTCGTCGCGTAGCACCGTCGGGGCCGACGCCGCGATCGGAGTGGTGACCACTGCCTCGTTCGCGATCGGTCTGGTGATCCTGGCCCGGTCGGGCCAGGCGTCGCGCAGTCTCGACGCGGTCCTTTTCGGCAACGTGTTGGGCGTGCACGTGCGAGACATCGCTGCCGTCCTGATCGTGGCCGTGCTCGCCATCGTGCTCGTGGTCGGATGGCGCAGGGAGTTGTTGTTTGTCACGTTCGACCCTGATGTGGCCCGTGTGTCGGGCATCTCCGTTGATCGCGTCGACGCGTTGCTGATGCTCACTCTGTCGGCGACCGTCTTGGTTTCGGTGCGTGTCATCGGGGCGTTGCTCATCTCGGCCATGCTCGTGTTGCCGGCTGCCACGGCGCGGTTGACGACGAACAGCTTCGTACGCATGTCGATGCTCGCTCCCGCGATCGGGGCCGCGACCGGATTCGTGGGGATGTACGTCAGCTGGTATGCCGACGTCCCCTCGGGCGCGGCGATCACCCTGCTCGGAACGGTTGTGTTCGCGATCGCGTATGCATTTGCGGGCGCGCGTCGTCGGCAATCGGTGGCACCGGCGCATCTCTGAGGCGTTTGTGCACACTTTCACGATCTTCGCGTTAGCGTCGTATTGCTATGGCTGAGCGCTCGGACATCCGAAATTTTGCGATCGTGGCACACGTCGATCATGGCAAGACCACACTCGTCGACGCGCTCCTCCACCAGTCGGGAGCCTTCCGTTCGAACGAAACCGTGAACGAGCGCGTCATGGACTCCACCGACCTCGAGCGTGAGAAGGGCATCACGATCCTGGCGAAGAACACGTCGCTGGTCTGGGGCAATGTCACGTTCAACATCGTCGACACACCCGGACACGCCGACTTCGGTGGTGAGGTCGAACGGGCCCTCACCATGGTCGACGGCATCGTGCTGCTCGTCGACGCCGCCGAGGGGCCGCTGCCGCAGACCCGATTCGTGCTCCGGAAGGCGCTCGCCGAGGACATGCCGGTCATCCTCGTGATCAACAAGGTCGACCGCCCCGACGCCCGCGTCAAAGAGGTCATCGATGAGACCTACGAGCTGTTCATCGACCTCGACGCCAACGACGATCAACTCGACTTCCCGATCGTGTACTGCTCGGGCCGCGACGGCTGGGCATCGCTCGAACTCGACCTCGACGAGCACGGCGCCACACTCGGACCGCTGCTCGACGTCGTGCTCAAGACCATTCCCGCGCCCACCTACACCGAAGGCGCCCCGTTGCAGGCTTGGGTCACCAACCTCGATGCGAACGCCTACCTCGGCCGTTTGGCCCTGTGTCGGGTGATGGAGGGCACCATCCGCAAGGGCCAACAGGTCGCCTGGTGCCGCACCGACGGCACGATCAAGGCGACCAAAGTCGTCGAGCTGTTCCTCACCGAACAGCTCACGCGCGTACCCGTCGACGAAGCGGGCCCGGGAGACCTCGTCGCGGTTGCGGGCATCGCAGAGATCACCATCGGCGAGACCCTCGCCGATCCCGAGAACCCGGTCGCGTTGCCCGTCATCACGGTCGACGAGCCCGCGCTGTCGATGACGATCGGCATCAACACCTCGCCGCTCGCTGGGCGCGAAGGCAAGAAGATGACCGCCCGACTGTTGAAGAACCGCCTCGACGCCGAGTTGGTGGGCAACGTCAGCCTCCGAGTGAACCCGACCGAACGCCCCGATGCGTGGGACGTGCAGGCGCGAGGCGAGCTGCAACTCGCGGTGCTCATCGAGACGATGCGACGTGAGGGATTCGAGCTCACCGTCGGCAAGCCCGAGGTCGTGACCAAGGAGATCGACGGCAAGCGCCACGAACCGGTCGAACGAGTCACCATCGACGTCCCCGAGGAGTACATGGGCGCCGTCACTCAGCTCCTGGCCGGCCGCAAAGGCCGCATGGAGAACATGATCAACCACGGGCTCGGTTGGGTTCGGCTCGACTACCTGGTGCCGGCACGAGGCCTCATCGGATTCCGCACCGAGTTCCTCACCGAGACGCGCGGTACCGGAGTGTTGAGCCACATCTTCGAGGGCTACGAGCCATGGGCGGGTGACATCCGTGCCCGCGAGCGCGGCTCCATCGTCGCCGACCGCACCGGCCCCACCACCACCTACGCCATGATCAACCTGCAAGAGCGTTGCACGATGCTGGTCGGTCCGGGGACCAATGTGTACTGCGGCATGATCGTCGGCGAGAACTCGCGAGCCGGCGACATGGACGTGAACATCTGTCGTGAGAAGAAGCTCACCAACGTGCGGGCGTCGTCGGCCGACGAGACCGTGAGGCTCACGCCGCACCGCGTGCTCTCCCTCGAGCACGCTCTCGAGTTCATCGCATCCGACGAATGTGTCGAGGTCACTCCGTCACATATCCGCCTGCGCAAGGTGTACCTCGACCCGCAAGACCGGAGCCGCCACTACAAGCGGCTCCTCGCCGCCGGCGTCGACTGACCGATTCGCGCGGGTGGCGAACCCGATCGGGCTCACGAGGGCCCGATGACGACTGCTTGCTCGTGAATGTCGCTGCACACGTTCTCGCGGTGCACGACGTCGCCGGCGTCCCAAGCGAACAAGCCGACTCGGCATCGCTCCCAGTGGTTCCCGGCGACGGTGGTGGCGGACGCTCCGCGCTGCACGACACAACCGCTGTCGCCGTCGCCGACGGCGTTGCCCGACACCTCGGCGAGCGTGCCACCATCGACGTCGACGGCGCGCATGGTGTTGTGCACTGCGTTGCCCAGAACGACCGACCCCTCGGTGTCGATGAGCTCGACCGCGCACCATCGGGCCGAGATGGCGTTTCCACGCACGAGCGCACCTGCGGTGCCGGTGAGCCGGATGGCAACCAGGTGGTTGTCGAACTCGCAACTGTCGATCACGTGACCGGACCCACCGGCCAGGTCGACGCCACAATCCCAGTGCATCCCGCGAAAGATCGATCGCGTGACGGTGACGTGATCGAGGTCCGATGCCACGACACCCAACGCTGTGCACGCATTGATCTTCGTGTTTGCCGCTTCGACGTTGACGTGGCCCTCGACGTGACAACCGAGCATGTGGGCGTGTTCGCCGACGAGCCGAACAGTGATGAGCGGGAGCCAGACGATTCGGTCGCCCCCGCCCCGAACGGTGCAGTGTTCCAACCGGGCCCCCTCCTCAACCGCAACGGCGGTGCTCTCCATGCCGTCGATCACCGTTCGGTCGGGCCCGAGGCCCCGAAGCGTGACGCCGGCCGGAACACGCGCCGGCCCGACGTACACACCGTCTCCGAGCTGAACGATGTCGCCCGGCTTCGTGTCGACGAGCAGCGGAGAGAGGTCATGAGGTCGTGCCGCAGTGCGAGGGAAGAGCTCGATCGGATCATCGTCGGGTTCGTGGATGTCGATGCCGTAGACCTCGACGAGCCCGCCAGGCGTGCGGTCGAGTCGGGTGATGGCAAGGCCGGCGTCGGTCTGTTCCCACCGGATCAGGCCCCCGTCGATCGCACGCACAGACATCACGCGCCCACTGGCAGGCGTGACCGAGGCGAAGCAGCCGCCTCCGTCGATGTCGATCGCGCGCAGCTCGTCGCGACCCTCATGATCGATCACCACGTAGCGGACGCGTTCGTCACCCCAGGTGGTCCACGGCCGTGAGCAGTTCACCAATTGGTCGTGTGCCTGGACCCACTCGCCCGCGATGCGCAGCGGCCTCGATTGGACTTCAGGGATGCGCCCGCTCGCGTCGGGCCCCACGCCGAGCACGAGATGACCGTTTTTCGCGGTCACCTCGGTGAGCAGCGACACGATCTGGCTGCCCGTCATGTGATGCTCGGCGCGTTCGTTTCGGTTCAGGCAGAAACTCGGTCCGATTCCCCGTGCGAACTCCCAGGGGTCTTGCTGGATCGCGTGCGGCATCTGGTCGACGAACGCCCGGAACGTGCTGCGCGACGACCACCAACGGTCGTTCACGGCGAGCTGCGGGTCGATTCGAAGCAGCGAGTCGATCAGCTCGCTGCTGCGCCAGTGGCTCTCTCCATGGCCCCAATGGCCGTCACCCCACAGCAACCTGGCGCCGTATCGACGGACGAGATCGGTGACGTGCGGGTGGAGGACGTCGTCGACGTACTGGCGGCCCGGGTACCTCGGATCGGCCCAGTCGAGCAGTGAGTAGTACGCGCCGAATGCGATCTCGGCCCGCTCGCACGCCGCAGCGAACTCGGCGAGCACGTTGCGCTTCGGCCCCGCGTTGAGCACCGTGCGGTCGGTGTTCGGCGCGTCCCACCAGCACAGCCCGTCGTGGTGCTTCGCCGTGAAGACGGCATACGACATGCCCGCGTCCAGCGCAAGGCCCGCCCATTCGTCGGGGTCGAAGTCGTCGAAGGTGAGGAACGGCAGGAAGTCGTCGAATCGCTCGATGTGCGACCAACGGTCGCGATGGTGGGCGAGCGTCTCGACCAGCGGACTCGGGTGCAGCAAGATGTCGGGAACGTCGTCACCGAGGTGGGCGCGGTACCAGTCGGAGTACTGGCCGATCGGCGCCCAGGCCGGCACCGTGGAGAGGCTCGCATGCACGATCATGCCGAAACGTCGTTGTTCCCACCAGCTTGGTGCCCCCATGCGGGGCCCATCATCGCGCAGTGTCCGCGCCGAGATGAACTTGGTGCGCGGCACGTTTCGTGACGACGGCGGTCGTGTGTCGACCCGCGTCCGCCGTGGCACACTCACATCGTGGACCTATGCGACGCCCCGGGGATCGACGACAAGCTCGGTGCGCTCACCCGCGAACTCGAACGCCTCGCCGACGTCGTGGTCGCCTTCAGTGGCGGAGCCGATTCAGCGTTTCTGGCGATGATGGCGCATCGCACCCTCGGCCCGGACCGCTCCCACGCGGTTACGGCGGTGTCGCCGTCGCTGGCCGGCGAGGAAGCGGCCGACTGTCGTGCCCTGGCGGAGGAGTGGGGGCTGTCGTGGACTGCGGTGACCACCCGGGAGATGGAGCGAGCGGCGTACCGATCGAACGACACCGACCGCTGTTTCCACTGCAAGGCCGAGCTCATGGATGTGGTGGCGCCCATCGCGGCCGCCTCGCGCTCGACGGTCGTGCTCGGCGTGAACCTCGATGATCTCGGTGATCATCGTCCCGGCCAGGTCGCCGCAGCCCAGGCCGGGGCTCAGTTCCCGCTCGTGGCCGCCGGCTTCACCAAGGCCGATGTCAGATCAGCGTCGCGCCAGCTCGGCCTGCGCACGTGGGACAAGCCTGCCGCTGCCTGCCTCGCCAGCCGCATCCCGTACGGCACCGAGGTCACCGTTGCGGTCCTGTCGCGTGTCGATCGATCGGAGGCGGCTCTCCATCAGCTCGGTTTCCGCCAGGTTCGCGTCAGGCACTACGGCGACACGGCTCGGCTCGAGTTTCCGCTCGACGATCTTTCGGCGGTACTCGACCAGCGCGACGCCGTCGTGGCCGCGGTGGCCGCCACCGGCTATCGGTACGTCACCGTCGACCTCGAAGGCTTTCGTTCCGGCAATTTGAACCACTGATCCCAACAAGACGCTGGGTGACATCGCGGTACGGTGTGGGGGTGTTCGTCGCAGACATCCACCACGTGTCGATCAATGTCACCGATACAGGTCGCTCGGTCGCGTTCTACACCGATGTGCTCGGACTCGGGGTCCTGGATCGTCCCGACTTCGGGTTCGCCGGTGCATGGCTCGACGTGGGCGGCGGCCGCCAACTCCACCTGATCGAGGCCCCGGTGCCGCCCGATCAGGGTCAGCACTTTGCGTTCCTCGTCGACGACATCGACGCAGCTGTCGCCGTGTTGAGCGAGCGGGGAGTCGACGTGGTCGGCCCGAAGTCCGTCGGTGGCACGGCAGCGCGGCAAGCGTTCTTCGCCGACCCCGACGGGAATCGGCTCGAATTGAACCAACCCACTCGATGAGTTCCGATCAGACACGCAGCGTGAAGCTACGTCGCCGGCTGGTCACCATTCCGGCGCTCTTCGCGGCCGCAGGTCTTGCCGTGGTGTTGATGCCGGTCTGGTTGCCGGCTGCTTTGTTCGTCGACGCGCTTCGACTCCGATTCCGATTTCCTGTCGCGAGACTCCTTGCATTCGGAACGGCCTACGTCTGGATCGAAGTCGGTTTCGTCCTGATTGCCTTGGCGCTCTGGATCACCGGCCGCACCCCTCGAGTCGCGCCGCATTACCGGGCAATGGACCGCTGGGCGAATGCCCAGATGCGTGCCATGCAGCTCACCACCGGATTGACCCCCCGTTTGGAGGGAGCAGAGGCCCTGGAGGGCGGGAACGCCGTCGTCGTCTGCCGACATGCCAGCCTCGGTGATTCGCTTCTGTCCGCGTGGGCCGTCAGCGTGCAGGCCGGCCTCTGGCCTCGATACGTGCTGAAGAAGGAGCTCCTGAGTGACCCGTCGCTCGACATCTTCGGGCTCCGTATCCCGAACCACTTCCTCGACCGTGGTGCGACGAGTCGGCAGGACGAACTCGATGCGCTGTCGGCCCTGGCGGGGGGAATCGGCCCGAAGGTCGTGTCGGTCATCTTCGCGGAGGGCACGCGGACCAACGATGCGAAACGTGCGCGGGCCGTCGAGAAGATCGCGGCAGACGACCCGGAGCGTGCTGAGGCGATGTTGCAGCTCAAGCGCCTGCTGCCGCCCCGCCCGGCCGGAACGGCCGCACTACTCGCCGGGGCACCGGAAGCAGATGTCGTGTTGGCCTGGCACACGGGCTTCGACGGGCTCGACACGTTCGGGGGCATCGTGGCGAAGCTGTCGAAGCCGCTGCCCCCCGTTCGGTTCGTCGTCCGTCGAGTTCGTCGCGCACACGTGCCGACCGGACTCCAATTCGAGTCGTGGCTCGATGAGCAGTGGCTTCGGATGGATGCCGAAGTCGACGCAGCGCTGCGTGCTGACGCGTCGATGCCTGGGTAGCGCTCGGTCATCCGCGTTCGCCTAGCGTCCAGCGCCATGAAGCTCTCGATGATGATCAGCTATTCCGGCGATTTCCACGCGGACGTCAAGCGTGTGCAGGAGCTCGAGTCGGCAGGACTCGACATCGTGTGGGTACCGGAGGCGTACACCTTCGACTCGGTCAGCCAGATGGGCTTTCTGGCAGCCAAGACCAGCACCATCCAGATCGGTGCCGGCATCTTGAACGTGTTCTCACGAACGGCGACCTGCATGGCGCAGACGGCGGCCGGTCTCGACTACGTCAGCGACGGCAGGTTCGTGCTCGGCCTGGGAGCTTCGGGTCCGCAGGTGATCGAAGGCTTCCACGGCGTGCCGTACGAGAAGCCGATGCCGCGCGTCCGCGACTACATCAATGTGTGCCGGATGACCTGGCGCCGCGAGAAGGTCATCTACGACGGTCCGACCGTTCAGGTGCCACTTCCAGAGGGTCAGGGAACAGGTTTGGGTAAGCCGCTCAAGATCATCAACCATCCCGTACGTGCCGACATCCCCATCTTCTGGGCGTCGCTGATGGGCCTGTCCGTCACGGCCACGGCGCAGTACGCCGACGGGTGGTTGCCGATCTTTTTCGATCCCGAGAAGTTCCACACTGTCTGGGGCGACGAGCTCGAGAAGGGTGTCGCTTCGCGTGACGCGTCGCTGGGTCCGTTGCAGATCTCGGCAGGTGGCCTGGTCGCGATCGGTGACGAGTATGCCGGCGACGGTGCGTCGGGCGTGCTCGACATGGCTCGGCCCACCGTGGCGCTCTACGTCGGCGGCATGGGTGCTCGCGACAAGAACTTCTACAACACGATCTGTCAGAAGTACGGCTACGTCCAGGAGGCCGCCGAGATTCAGGACCTCTATCTGTCGGGGAAGAAGGACGAAGCGGCCGCCGCGGTGCCCCGGGAGATGCTGGCCAACACGAATCTGGTCGGGCCCGAAGGACACATCCGCGAGCGGGTTGCAGCCTTCAAAGAGGCCGGCGTCACCCACCTGTCGGTCACGCCGGTCGGAGACGACCCCGTCAAGCTGGTCGAACGGCTCCGAACACTCATCGACTGACTAGACCAGGCCGCGCAGCCACCACAGACCCAGCGACCAAGCGAGTGCCAGCACGGCGATCGACGCAAGTGTCCACTTCCAGGTCTGCTCGGCAACGATCTCGATCGCGTCGCCGAGCGTTTCGCCGAGTTGGTTCCGGATCTCTTCGTACGCGTTCGCCAACTCCTCGTCGGTTGCCGCTTCGTAGGCCACTCCGCCCGTCTGCTCGGCCACGTCGCGCAGCTCATCGGGTCTCACGGGCACGGGAATGATCTCGCGCGTGACCGGGTCGGGAATCTCGCCTTGCTGGGTGCCGAACGCGATGGTGAACACCGGAACGCCGGCGTCGACGGCGGCTTGTGTGCCCACCTCCGTGGGGAGCCCGACCGTCGTTTCGCCGTCGGTGAGCAGCACGAGCACGCCGGGCGGGATGGACGGGTCGCGATCGGGCGAACCGTCGGCCAATCGGGTCAGCACGCGTGAACCCGTGGTGAGTGCGTCGCCGATCGCTGTCGATTCGGCGAGTTCGAGGTTGTCGATGCCCTGATCGAGCAGCGAACGGTTCAACGTGGGTTGCACAGCGACGTCGACGATGCCGCTGAACGAGACCAAGCCGACCTCCACGGTCTCGTCGACGTTGTCGACGAACTCGCGCGCCGCCTGCTTCGCGGCCTCGAACCGGTCGGGTTCGACGTCGGTTGCCATCATCGACAGCGACACGTCGAACAGCACGAGGATCCGACCTTCGGTCTCTGTTCGTTCGCTGGTGCGTTCGACCGGTCGAGCGATCGCCATCACGCCGAGCGCAAGGCCGACGAGCTGGATCGCCGCGATCACGTGTCGCCGCCACCGTGGCCGCCGGGGTGCGATGTCGTCCAGCAGGTCGATTTGGGTGAATCGCACCTGGGCGGCCTGGCGCCAACGGAGGACGGCGAGGTAGCCGGCACCGAGCAGCGCGACGATCACGAGGAGCCAGAGACGCTCGGGCGCGAGGAAGTCGGTCGGTACGATTGCTGCGGTCATCGGCGTATCACGCCGCCGTGCACGGCCTGGACGCGGCGTCGTCGTACGTGTTGCACGATCGCTCCGAGCCAGTCGCTGTCGGTCGACAGCGCGATGTGGTCGGCACCGGCCCGCCGGAGCGAGGCGGTCGTCTCGTCGCGTCGGGTCGCCGCGCGCTCGGCGAAACGTCGCTGCACCGCCGGCGTCACCCGAACTTCGCGTGCAGCGCCGGTGGACGGGTCGACGAACTCCACGAACCCGATCGGTGGGACATCGAGCTCGCGAGGGTCGCCCACGGTGATGGCGAGCAGATCGTGCCGCAAACCGAGTCGTGCCATCGAGTCGTGCCAACCGGTGCCGTGGAAGTCGGAGATAGCGGCGACGAACCCGCGCCGCTTCGACAACACGCCCACCCGGTCGAACGCCTCGGCGAGTGCAGCGGAGCCCTCACCCTCGGCGTCGGGTGCTGTTGCTGTAGCGGTCAGAATTGCCTGGACCTGGATCTTGCCGGCGCGGGGCGGGACGACACGTAGGTGCGGACCGGCGACGATGACGGCGCCCAATCGATTCTGGCTGCGAGCCGTGAGGAAGCCCACGGCTGCAGCTGCCCCGAGCGCGATCTGGGACTTCTGCGAGGTGGTCGTGCCGAATCGCATCGCCGCGGAGGCGTCGATGATGAGCCAGGCCTCGAGGTCGCGATCGGCGATCTGTTCACGGACGTAGGTCTGCTGCGTGCGGGCCGACACGCTCCAGTCGATCCGCCGAACGTCGTCGCCCGGCTGGTAGAGCCGCGACTCGCCCGGCTCGGATCCGTGGCCCGGGGTGATCCCTTGATGGTTGCCGTGCAGCACACCGTCGAGCCGACGGTCGATCGTCACTTCCAGCGTTCGCACCAGTTCGGCGACAGCCGCACTCGTCGGCCCCGTCGGCCAGTGGGCCGCGGCGTCGGCAGCCGAGGCGACGTCAGCCATGTTCGCCGGCCGTATTGGGTCGAGGTGAGACCCAGGCGGCAGGAACGCTGGCGAGGATCTGCTGGATGATCTGATCGGGGGTGATGTCGCGTGCCAGTGCGTCGTAGGTGAGGAGCAGTCGGTGCCTGATCACCTCGGGGGCGATGTCGAACACGTCCTGTGGTGTCGCGAACGTGCGTCCCCGAAGCAAGGCCATGGCCCTGGCGCCACGGACGAGGTTCAGGGTCGCCCGAGGGCTCACACCGAGACCGATGGCCGTCGACAGCGCATCGAGACCGAAGCGCTCGGGTGAACGCGTGGCCTGCACCAGATCGATCGCGTATTGAGCGACCGTTCTGTCGACGAATACTGCGTCGGCTGCGTCTTGCAGTTCGCGCAGCCGATCGAGTGAGATCACCTGTGTGGGCACGGGTGCCCGAACCGACATCCGGTCGAGGATCAACATCTCTTCGGCCGGTGTCGGGTGGTCGAGCACGATCTTCATCATGAAGCGGTCACGCTGGGCGTCGGGAAGCTGGTACACGCCCTCGGACTCGATCGGGTTCTGGGTGGCGACGACGAAGAACGGGTCGTGCGCCGGGTGCGTCTGTCCACCGATCGTCACCTGCTGTTCGGCCATGACCTCCAGGAGTGCCGACTGCACCTTGGCAGGCGCCCGGTTGATTTCGTCGGTGAGCAGGAAGTTGACGAAGACGGGTCCGAGTTCGACGTCGAACGTTTCGGACGAACCCCGATAGATCCTCGTGCCCACGATGTCGGACGGAAGCAGGTCGGGGGTGAACTGGATACGGGCGAACGTGCCACCCACCACGGTGGCGAGCGTTTCGGCTGCCAACGTCTTCGCGAGACCCGGGACCGATTCGAGCAGGCAGTGACCCCGGCAGAGCAGTCCGACGAGCAGTCGTTCGAGCAGGCGCGTCTGACCGACGATCACCTTGCGGAGCTCGAAGAAGACGTGCTCGAGGTTCTGGGCGATGTCGGCTGCGTCCTGCTCGCTGATGGTCGACGCATTCGAGGTCTGCGGTCCGGTGCTCATGCGGCCCAAACGGTAGCGGTGCGCCACCATGTTCACCGGTCGGCTCTATCGTGATGGCGTGAGCGCGGATGAACCACCGGGTCCCGATCCGGTCGACAGGGTGATGGCGGACACCGCTGTCGGCGCCGAACAACCCGACTACATCACCGTTCATGAACGCAAGTTGGCCGACGCCCGTGCGAGTGCAATCGCTGCAGGAAGGCGCAAGGGTGGTGCGACCGGCGCCGCCATGGCAGCGACAATGCTGGCGCTTCGCGACATCTACGAGGGCCCGCCGCGGGAAGAAGTGCCGATCACGGAGGAAGCCTCAGGTGAGCCGCACGATGTCGATCGTGACGGCATCGACTTCGAGGTCGACGATGTCAACGTGACCGCTCCTCCGCTGGAACGTCGCGATCCGATCCAGTCGCCCAAACACAGGCGCTGACCGAATCGCCTGTCAGCTGCCGGTCGACGAATAGGCGCCGGGCCGGCCGAGGAACGCCCGATGCCACCGAGACGGAGTGAGGGCGACGGCGCGAGGTTCGTCCTCGAACATCCACCGGGCGAAGTTTGCCTTTCCCCAAGCACCGCTGCGCTGCACGATCCGCAGCGCTGCCTCGGTTCCTCGGCGTGAGGCAAGCACCTTGCCCAGCCTGACCGACATCCGGTGATCGGCGAACAGGTGGTGATCGACTGAACGTTCGTAGTGCCGCATGGCCAAGTCGGCATCGAGCGCGCCCGCATCAACGATTGCCTCTGCCGCCAGCCTGCCGGTGAGCAGCGCTTGGCCGATCCCCTCACCAGTCATGACGTCGGTTGCCGCTGCCGCGTCGCCGACGAACATCACCCGGCCGTGTGTGAGCGAGATTTCGTCGACGCGGGCAGGAATCGGCCATGCCGTGTGTCGACCCTCCAGCTCGTACCCGGACCCCAGGGCCGCCACCACGTGCGGGCGTTGCAGCAGGTCGGTCCAGATCCCGCTCATGTCTCGAACGCGGCGCTTGCCATCGCGCAACACGCCGAACCCGATGTTCGCTCGATTCCCCGGCAGCGGGAACGACCAGGCGTATCCCGGTAGAAGGTCGGGTTCGAACCAGACGTACAACCGCTCCGACGCCGGCCCGCTCACGTTGCCGGCGTACTGACGGAAAGCGTGCCAGTCGCCGCGGTACTGGTCGAGGTTTGCTCCCAGCGCTTTGCGCATCGGGCTCCACATGCCGTCGGCAGCAACGACGTAGCGGGCCCGGACCGTGCCGATCCGGTCGACGTCGACCCGTACCTCGTCGGACAGCACCTCGACGTTGCCGTCGAGTGCATGAGCGTCGAGCACGGTGACGCCGTTGCGTCGAACGAGCGAGACGAGGGCATCGTCGAACTGGCGTCGTGGTGCGGTCGCAGCGTAGATGCCACCGCGGGGGAGCGGCACCTCGAATTCTGCACCGCCGGGTGATCGGAGCCATGCCCCGTTCACGGAGAACCAATCGGCGACGGCGGAGGGTTCGAAGCCGAGATGTTCCAGTTCGCGTAGCGCCAGCGTGGTGAGTCCGTCGCCGCAGCACTTGTCGCGAGGGAAGCTTGCCTTGTCGATGACGAGCACATCGCGTCCGGCGCGCGCCAGTTCGATCGCCGCAGCCGCGCCGGCCGGCCCTGCGCCGACGACCAACACGTCACAGGTCACGTCGGATGTGGCGCTCGATCTCACGGCGACGAGGCTACGGGCCGGCTCGCTCCGAGACGCACCCTGCTCCCTACGATGCTTTCGTACCGAGTGCCCCAGTAGCAAGCAAGCGAGGAACGAGATGCCCCTGAATCCAGATGCCGTCGGCAGCAGAGGTGAACCGGTCGAGGTCAGCTGGAGCAGCAGGGACTGCCTCCTGTACGCGGTCGGCATCGGCGCAGGTACCGACGAGCTCGCATTCACCACCGAGAACACATCTGAAGTCGACCAGGTCGCGTTCCCCACGTTCCCGGTGGTGCTCGGTTGGGGTCAGGGGTCGCCGCTGGGCACGATCGGCACGTTCAACCCTGCCCTGCTCGTGCACGGCCAGCAGTCGGTGACGCTCCATCGTGCGATTCCGGTCGACGGTTCGGCGACTCTGCAGAGCGAGATCACGGCGATGTACGACAAGGGCAAGGCGGCGATCGTGGTCACCGCGACGAATGCCTCGATGGACGGCGCTCCGCTGTTCACCACGACATCGTCGGTGTTCATCCGAGGCGCCGGCGGGTGGGATGGCGAGCGCGGCCCGTCTGGGCCGGCCAACATGCCGCCCGATCGTGTGCCGGATCACGAGGTGACGTATCAGACCTCACCCGATCAAGCCCTGGTGTACCGACTGTCGGGCGACCGGAACCCTTTGCATTCCGACCCGTCGTTTGCCGCGATCGGCGGATTCGACCGTCCGATCCTGCACGGCCTGTGCACATACGGCTTCACCGGCCGTGCGCTGCTGCATTCGCTGTGCGGTAGCGACCCCGCGCTGTTCGGACATGTCGAGGGCCGGTTCACCTCGCCGGTGTTCCCGGGCGAGGCGCTGACCGTCACGATGTGGACCGTCGCCGACGGCGAAACGGTTTTCACCACTTCGGTCGGCGACCGGCTCGTGATCGACCAGGGCCTGGTCAGACACTCCTGACGCGAGTCCCTGACCAGGAATCGCTGATCCGACGTGAGGGCTCAGACGACGACGTTGCCGATCGCCGTCACCGGCTGGACGTTGGTGTAGTTCGGGACGTCGGCCATGACCGGACCGCCGTTCGCCTTCATGGCGGCGCCGAACGCCTCCATGCTCTCGACGGTTACCCACGCGACGCACTCGTACGGGCCGCTGACGATCTGGTCGACGCCCCATCCCGTGCAGGCATCGCCGATCGCCGCAGCGAACATGGGCATGTGTGACGACGTGTAGTAGTCCATGTCGAACGTCGAATCATCGGTTTTCGGGTACAGGAGCGTGACTCGGATCATGGTTCGGAGTCTCGCGCGTCGGACATCGGTGAAGCGCAGCGCAGTGGAGCACCGCCGCTTCCCTGGTTCACTATCCGGATGGATCCGGTCGAGCTGCTCAGACTCTTCCTCGATCGCGAGCGTCTTGCGGTCGCTGGAGCGCTTTCCACCGCGCACCTGTCGATCAGTGAGGTCGTCGAGGCAACCGGGCTGCAACGCCGGTCGGTGTTGGACGCGCTCGCTGAGTTCCGGCTCGCCGGATTCGTGTCTGCCAACGGCGACTCGTTCACGCTCGACCTGCGGGCGCTGCGCGCTGCGGCTCAGGCTGTTGCGACGCCCGAGGAGCCGATGGACCCCATCGTCGCACGCGGCATGAACGACGAGGAGCAGCTCGTGTTGTCGCGGTTCTTCCGTGGCACGGTGCTCCGCGAGATGCCGACCAGTCGCACGAAACGGCGCATCGTGTTGCAGCGCCTGGCGCTCGAGTTCGAGGTCGGGCGCCGGTACAGCGAGCGCGAGGTCAACGACGCCCTCGCCGTGTTCGGCGACGACTATGTCACGCCGCGTCGTTATCTCGTCGACGAGGGATTCCTCGACCGGGAGAGTGACGAGTACTGGCGGTGCGGCGGCGCGGTGCGCGACCCGTCGTTCGCCTGAGCCTGCTCGGTTGTCACAGCCAGGCGGCAGACCAATACGCTGCGCGACGTGGGAATGATCGACACCTTCCGGTCTGTCGTTCGGTTCAAACCCCTCGAACTCGACCCGGTCGCACGCCGACTCAGTGGTGCAGCCACCATCGAAGACGTACGCCGCATCGCCCGCCGCAGGCTGCCGCGAGGTGTCTTCGACTACATCGACGGCGGAGCGGAGGACGAACGATCGCTCCGCAACAACGTGGCGGCGTTCGAACGGCTCGAGTTCGATCCGAGGGTGTTGTGCGACGTGAGTTCGCTCGATACGTCGACGACCCTGTTCGGTCGCAGGCACGCAATGCCGTTGATCCTGGCACCGACCGGTTACACACGGCTCACGCAATCTCAGGGGGAACTGTCGGTGGCGCGAGCTGCCGAACGTGCCGGCATCCCGTATTCGCTGTCCACCATGAGCACCAGGTCGATCGAAGAGGTTGCGGCCGTGTCGAGCGGTTCCAAGTGGTTCCAGGTGTACACCTGGCGTGACCGGGCCCTGGTGACCGATCTCGTGTGGCGTGCCAAGGCCGCGGGGTACGACGCGTTGTGGCTCACGGTCGACACGGCCGTGCTCGGCCGCCGTGAGCGCGACGTGCGCCGCGGCTACACCATTCCGCCCAAGGTCGGGTTGGGCACGATCGTCGACGGCATCGTCCACCCGGCGTGGACGCTCGATTTCCTGCGGCACGAGCCGATCGTGTTCGCGAACGTCGTGGGTCAGGAGGAGGATGGCATCGATCCGATTTCGTTGGCCGAGCATGTGATGCGCAAGTTCGATCCGGCGCTGTCGTGGGACGACATCGACTGGATGCGCTCGATCTGGGACGGTCCGCTCGTGTTGAAGGGCATCCAGTCCGTCGCCGACGCCGAGCGGGCTGTCGCCGCCGGCGCTGACGGGATCGGCTTGTCGAATCACGGCGGACGTCAACTCGACGACTCGCCGGCACCGCTCGACCTGATCGAGCCGGTCGCCCAGGTGGTGCAGGGTCGTGCTGTGGTGATCTGCGACGGCGGCGTTCGGCGGGGAAGCGACATCGTGAAGGCAATCGCGCTCGGCGCCGACGCATGCTCGATCGGGAGGCCCTACCTCTACGGCATGGGCGCGGCGGGCGAACGTGGCGTCGACCACGTGCTGCGTTTCTTCGAGGACGGGATGCGCCGGACGATGGCGCTGACCGGGCGCACCTCGATCGCCGACATCGACCGAACACTGGTGCGCTGGAAGCAACACTGAATCGGCTGCGGTCGTGCCCGCATCGACGTGCGTCAGCGTCGGGGGAGTGCTCGTCGCACGTACTGGTCGAAGTGCGGGATCGCGAACTCGACCCAGCCGTAGCGCGGTGCGTAGATCACGCCTTCGTTGATGAGCCGGTCACGGAACGCTGCCACCTGCGACGTGGTCTTGTCGGCCGCGTCGGCCACGTCGCCCGAGCGATGCGGGCCGGGTCCGAGCGACGCGAGGGCTTGCACGTAGGCGACTTCCGACGATGGGATCCGAGCGATGCGAGCGGCGAAGAACGACGAGTCGAGCGCGTGGTCGGCATTCGGAGCGGCTCGCTCGACGTCGTCCGACGTGATCGGTTCGTCGTGGGCGGCGTTCCACGTGTGATACGCCCACGTCTGTACGAAGAACGGGAAACCGTCGGAGCGATCGATGATCTGGCCGGTCGCGCCTTGGGTCCATTCGACGCCGATCTCACTGGCCGGCTCGGTGATCGCCCGCACCACCTGCTCGGGTGTGAGCGGTCCGAGGTCGGCCATCGTGAACATGCGCTCGGCGTATGTGGCCGCCTTGGCGACGTCTCCGACCAGGTTCGGCAGTCCGGCGAGCAGGCAGTAGAGCGGGAGGCCGTCCTGGCCGCATCGGTGCACGCCGGCGAGGAGCCGTCGCAGGTCGTGGCGGTCGAGCATCTGGGCTTCGTCGATGGCGATCATCACGCCGAGATCGTTGTCGGCGGCGGCGGCCGCCATGTCGGTGACGACGTCGCTGAGGGCCTCGCGATCGGGTCGTGGGCGATGGCCGCGGTCGACGCTCAAGCCGGTGCCGGCAACGGTGAGCGATACGGATTCGATGGAACGCAGTGCCCGAGTGACCTTCTTGCCGCGGTCGAATTCTTCGACGACACGTCGTGCTTGGCGAAGCAGACTACGCAGCGTGTCGTCGCCACCGACCGCTTCGATGCGGATCACCCGATACCCGATGTGTTCGGCGAGACCGGCGAGTTTGCCGAGGAGGACTGTCTTGCCCACACCGCGCAGCCCGGTGATGAGCTGATGTTGGCTCGTACGTTTCGACGCGATGCGCCGCATTCCGATCTCGGCACGTTCGATCATCGGGTCTCGGCCGACCAGGGCAGGCGGGGGCGTGCCGGCGCCCGGCGCGTACGGGTTCGCGATCGGGTCGTACCGTTCACCTGACATGCCGTCACATTAGCAAGATGCGCTAAACCGCAGGCACATCAGGTGATCAGGGGAGTGACAGAATGTCGCCATGCCACTCCGACTGCGATCGGCCCGAGAAGCCGAACCGATCGTGCAACCGATCCTGCCCGTCAGGGACATGGCCGAAGCCGAAGCGTTCTATGTGCGAGCCGGCTTCGACGTGACGCGATACGACGACGGCTACGGGTGGGTGCATCGCAACGGGCGCGAACTGTTCCATCTGGTCGCGGCCGCCGACCTCGATCCGGATCGCAACCCGTCGGCCTGCTACATCCACACCGCAGACGTCGACGATTGGCACGTCGCTTGGCTGGCCGCCGACCTTCCGGTCAGCGAACTGGAGAACCAGACGTGGGGAATGCGGGAGTTCACCGTTTTCGACCCGAGTGGCAATCGCCTTCGCGTGGGCACCAACATCTGAGCCACCGGTCCGTGCGTCGAAGGGTCGATCAGCTCAGAGCCATGAGGTAGGCGACGACGTCGGACAGTGCGACGTCTTCGCGTTCGCCGGTGCGGCGGTCCTTCACCTCGACCACGCTGGTCGCGGCGTCGTCGGTGACGCCACGGCCGGCCACCACGATGGTGGGCACACCGATCAGCTCGGCGTCCTTGAACTTCACGCCGGGTGAAACGCCGACACGATCATCGAACAGCACGCGCAATCCCGCAGCTTCCAGCGACTGTGCGAGGGTTTCCGCCGTGGACCACTGCGGTTCGCCCTTACCGGCGATGACCAGGTGGACGTCGGCGGGAGCGATCTCACGTGGCCAGCACAATCCGACATCGTCGTGGTTGGTCTCGGCGATCGCGGCAACCGCACGCGACACCCCGATGCCGTACGAGCCCATGGTGACGGTGACCTGTTTACCGTTCTGGTCGAGCACCTTGAGACCGAGTGCCTCGGCGTACTTCGTGCCGAGTTGGAAGATGTGGCCCATCTCGATGCCGCGGGCCATCTCGACACCTGATCCGCAGTTCGGGCAGCCGTCGCCGGAGCGAACCTCGGCGGCCTCGATGACACCATCGGCGGTGAAGTCTCGACCGTAGGTCAGATCGATGACGTGACGTCCCGGTTCGTTGGCGCCGGTGACCCATCGTGTTCCTTCGACGATCCGGGGATCGACGAGGAACCGAATTCCGGAACTACCCTCCGAGCCGAGCGTGCCCGGGCCGATGTACCCCTTGACCAGCGTGGGGTTCGCTGCGAAGTCGGCCTCCTCGAAGGGTTCCACCACGGCCGGCTCCACCTGGGCTGCGAGTCGCTTCTCGTCGACTTCACGGTCGCCGGGAATGCCGATTGCGAGTGGCTCGGTACTGCCATCGGGATGGCGCAGCTTCACGACGACGTTCTTGAGCGTGTCAGCAGCCGTCCATTCGCCCTCGGTCCGTACGAAGGTCGAGTCGGCGTTGAGGTGATCGACCAATGTCTGGATGGTCGGCGTGTTCGGCGTGTCGTGCACCTGGGCGGCCGGCAACCCATGGAGCGGGATCGCATCGGGTGCCGTCACGCGGACCGCCTCGACGTTCGCCGCGAAGTCGCAGTTCGTGCACCGCACGTATGTGTCTTCACCGACGTCGATGGGTGCGAGGAATTCTTCGGATGCCGACCCACCCATCGCTCCTGACATCGCAGACACGATCACGACCGGGAGCCCGAGCCGGTCGAACGTGGCGATGTACGCCTCTCGGTGACGGTCGTACGAACGCTGCAGACCGTCCTGATCGACATCGAAGCTGTACGAATCCTTCATCACGAACTCGCGCCCCCGGAGCAGCCCGGCCCGCGGACGCGCCTCGTCGCGGTACTTGGTCTGGATCTGGTAGATCGACAGCGGTAGGTCCTTGTACGAGCCGTACAGGTCTTTCACGAGCAGCGTGAACATCTCCTCGTGGGTCGGCGCGAGCAGGAAGTCGTTGCCGCGCCGGTCCTGCAGTCGGAAGAGGTTGTCGCCGTACTCGGCCCACCGGTTGGTGATTTCGTACGGCTCACGCGGCAGCAGCGCCGGGAAGTGAACTTCCTGGAAACCGGCTGCGTCCATCTCCTCGCGGACGATCCGCTCGATGTTGCGAAACACGATCCATCCGAGCGGCAGCCAACTGAAGCCGCCGGGCGCGGCCCTCCTGATGTAACCGGCCCTCACCAACAGGCGATGCGATGGCACCTCCGCGTCCGCGGGGTCGTCGCGGAGGGTTCGTAGGAACAGGGTCGACATCCGGAGCACCCCGGCAAGATACCCGTCCGGCCAGCTATACTCGGCTTCCCTTATTGGTTTTTGCGAGACCGAGAGGCGTGGGTTTCGACCCACGCCTTTCTTTGCGAAAGGAGGAGAATTTGGCTATTACCAGCAGTCCCGTCATCGATCGCGTACGCGCATCGGTCGAGCCAATCGTCTCCGACCTCGGTCTCGAGATCTACGACGTCGAACAGCGGGGCAGCACGCTCCGCCTCACGGTCGACACGCCTCCCGGCTCCGACGGCGGCATCACGCTCGATCAACTGGCGCTCGCCACTCGGCTCGTGTCACGTGAGATGGACCACGCCGACCCGATCCCGGGCAAGTACACGCTCGAGGTCACCAGTCCCGGCGTCGAGCGCACGCTGCGCACTGCAGCCCATTTCCAGCGCGAGATCGGAAAGACCGTTGCGATCCGGCTGGCCGACGTGGGCAGCGATGATCGGCGAGTCGAAGGCGTTCTCGTGGCCGCCGACGACACCACGGCGACCGTACGGGTCGACGACCCGAAGTCGGCTGAACCGTTCGACCAGATCGTGAAGCTCGACCAGATCGACCGTGCCAAGACGGTGTTCGTCTGGGGTCCCAAGCCGAAACCCGGCGGCACGAAAAAGGGCAAGAGCAAGAACGCCGCGACGAAGAAGTCGCAGGCCAAGCAGGTGCAGAACAAGTCTGCCAAGGGCGCCACGGACACGAGCGTCGCGCAGACGTCGAGCAAGGAGAAGAAGTCGTGAGCAATCTCGACATGAGCGAAGCAATCCGCCTGTTGGCGCAGGAGAAGGGTTTGTCCGAGGACGCCCTGCTGCATGTTCTGGTCGATGCGCTCGCATCTGCGTACAAGCGCCGCCCAGGCGCCGCCGACGAAGTCGTTGTCGAGGTCAATCCCGACACGATGGATTTCTCCTTCACCGCCTACGACGTCGACGAAGACGGCAACTGGGTCAACGAGCGCGACGACACGCCCAAGCGTGAAGAGTTGGGTCGCATTGCCGCACAGACGTTCCGTCAGGTCATGAGCCAGCGCATCCGCGAGGTCGAACGGGACCGCAAGTTCGAGGAGTACGCGAACCGCGAGGGCGACATCGTCACCGGCATCATCCAGCAGACCGATACCCGCTACACGCTGCTCGACCTCGGTCGGGTCGAGGCGTTGTTGCCGCAGGCCGAACAGGTTCCCTACGAGCGCCCCGCACCCGGCGACCGCAGCAAGGCCTACATCGTCGAGGTGCGCAAGACCGTCAAGGGTCCGCAGATCGTCGTGTCACGCACCCACCCCGGACTCATCAAGCGCCTGTTCGAGCTCGAAGTGCCCGAGATCGCCGACGGCATCGTCGAGATCAAGGCCTGCGCTCGTGAACCAGGCCACCGCACCAAGATCGCCGTCTGGTCGAACGACCACAACGTCGATCCGGTCGGTGCCTGCGTGGGAGCCCGTGGTGCCCGTGTCCGAATGGTGGTCAACGAGTTGCGCGGCGAGAAGATCGACATCGTCCCGTTCAGCGAAGACCTTCCCGACTTCGTGGCCAAGGCCTTGTCGCCTGCCAAGGTCAGCCAGGTCAACATCTCTGCCGATGGCACCCAGGCCGATGTGATCGTGCCCGACCACCAGCTCAGCCTGGCGATCGGGCGTGAGGGTCAGAACGCACGGCTTTCGGCCCGTCTCACCGGCGTCCGCGTCGACATCCGTTCCGAAACACAGGTCGCCGAGGGCGTTCCCGCCGGTGGTCGCTTCGACGACACCGACTACGCCGAAGGCGAGTGGGTCGAGAACGCCGAGTCGGGCGAGATGGAATGGCACGCTGCCGATGGTTCGGTGTTGAGCCAGTCCGAATGGGTGGAGCAGAACGAAGGCGGATCCGAGGCTGACGCTCCGGCCGACGACAGCGAAGCGACTGAATCCGAAGCGACTGAATCCGAAGCGACTGAA
>JBBKWQ010000190.1:0-6244 GCA_037969115.1 Ilumatobacteraceae bacterium | reverse complement strand
TCCCTCGGCCCGCCCCTAGGCTGACGCCATACGCACGCACTACGCCGTCCTCGGAGTGTCGCTCGACGCTTCGGCAACCGAGATCCGCGAGGCGTATCGCAGGCGCGCCCGGATCAATCATCCAGATCGGTCGCCGTCGTCGTCGGCCGAGATGGCTGCCATCAACGAGGCATACCGGGTCTTGGGTGATTCGGGTCGGCGGGTGTCGTACGACCGTGATCTGCGAGCGTCGACCGATTTGGACCCGGCACCCGAGTCGTCATCTGCGGCGGACGCAGCCGATGTTGCGCAGACCGCGATAGCGCCGCTTCCAGCGGCCAAGATGCCCTGGAAGCTCATGATCTGGACCGCGGTCGGAGGGAGCGCGCTGGTGTTGATCGGCGCAGCGTTCGTCGACCCGCCGGCAGACGAGGTGCCCGATGGCATTCTGCGCTCCGGGTCGTGCGTTCAGATCGAACCGAACGGTGACGCACGGGAGATTCGCTGCACCGGCGTCGACGATGTCGTCGTCGAGCTCTTGATCCCGATCGACGCGCGTTGTCCTGCCGACACTGAGCCGCACCGCGACCGTCTGGGGCTCGGCACGGCCTGCATCGCGTCGTGAACGATCGCGGCGCAGCCGGGGTGGCGATCGTCGGCGGGGTTCTTGTCGCAGTCGCGTGCGTCGTGTTTCTCGTCGCGGCGGTGATGGTCGCCCAGTCCGGCGGTGATCAGGCGTCGGTGTTCGAGTTGGAGCTCGGCGACTGCATCGAGCGCATCGACGATGTCGACGGCAACCTCGATTCGGTCGAGCTCGTCGAGTGCTCGGCCGAACACGTCGGCGAGGTCGTCGATGTCGGTTTCTTGAACTCCGATGGTGATCGCGTCTTTCCTGGGTCGGACACGTTGTTCGGCGAGATCGAGGACCGATGTCGTGACGCGCTCACGCCGTTCCTCGATTCGGGCGTCGATCCGCGCGCCTTCGCTCCGCTGCCCATCGCCCCCGACGAGGCGGCCTGGTCACCGACCCGCGGTCGATATTCGTGCATTGCCCTGCGGCTCGGCGGCGTGCTGAACGCTTCGCTGGCCAACGGTGGATGAACGCTCGGCGAGGCACCGATCGACAGGGCATTCGGCGCGTGCGGAGCGGTGGAGTGGCGTGGACCCGGTGCTAGTCTGCGGGTCCCGCAAGGGCGATTAGCTCAGTTGGAAGAGCGCCACGTTCACACCGTGGAGGTCATGGGATCGAGGCCCGTATCGCCCACCACATAAGCCCAGGTCAGGTGCTATATGGCCCGACTTGGCGGTTTGCGAAGAGTCGTCAGATGCACACCGGTGCGCAGGATTCCCGTCATCAATCGTGACGAACCTCCGCGAGGCGAACGCCTCGATACGAGCCGGCACCAGACGACACGTCCCGACTCCGAGTCGTGGATGTTCCGGAAGCCGGTCGGCGCCGGCCATCCCAGGATGTATCGGCGGCGGAGTAGCCTGAAGGCCATGGGCGCACAGATGAATCGTGTCGGGGGAGCGATGGCGCTGGTCGTTGCTCGTCCGAGCCCAGCTGAGCCCGACGACGATCTGGACTTCTGGTTGTCCCGGCCGGTGGCCGAGCGGATTGCTGCGTCGAGGTGCTACGGCGCAGAGTCTTCGGAGGTGGCGACGATGCAACTGGACCCCGACTTCAGAGAGTTTGTCGAGTCGTTCAACGATCATGAGGTTCGATACCTCGTCGTCGGCGGCTACGCGCTTGCGGCGCACGGAATTCCGCGTGCGACAGGCGATCTGGACGCATGGGTGGGTCGGTGGCGACAATGCCGAGCGTATTCTCGCCGCACTGACCGCGTTCGGGTTCGGATCGTTGGGGCTGGAGATCGCCGACTTCGACCACCCGGATTCGATCGTGCAGCTTGGGTATCCGCCCTACCGGACCGACAACCTGACAACCCGTCGGTCATCGACACCTACACCGCCCGCGGCCGGATCCGGCCCGGCACGTTCGTCGAGCATCTCGACACCATCGCCGACATGTGGACCCAGTGCCAGGTTGAGGGCGAGTCGTTGTCGATCACGACGACGCGCACCGAACACGTCAACGCGATCAACGACCACATCCAACAACGCCGCCTCGACTCGGGCGAACTCGACACCGGCACACTCACCCCTGTTGCTGATTCATGGGTGATGGTCGGCGACGTCGTCGCGACGCGCCGCAACGAACGCCGACTGCGCACCTCGCTCGGTGAGCCGGTGCGGAATCGTGAACGCTGGACCGTCACCGCCACCGACACCATCGAACAAGGCGATGTGACCGTGACCCGACTCGACGGACACGGCACCATCACCCTGCCCGCCCACTACGCCCACAACTTCGTGCAACTCGCCTACGCGCCCACCGAACCCGGCGCCCAAGGCGACACCTCCGGGATGAGTATCACCCTGGCCACCAACGCGACGACAAGACGCGGCCTATACATGGCAATGACACGCGGCCAGCGCGAGAACCTTGCGCTCGTGGTCACCAACACCCACGACCCCGCCGAAGCACGCAGTGTGCTCGAAGCCGTCATGTTCTCCGACCGAGCCGACATCCCCGCCACCGTCCAACGCCGCACCCTCGCCGCCACCGTCCCCATCACGCCGCACCCTCAGCGGCGAGTCGAGGTCCCCGAATGGTTTGACGAAGTGCGAGCTGACGCCGACGAGAATCGACGCGTCGCCCAGCAGCGACTCGACGGCCGCAACGCCGAGCGCGTCGCTGCACAGGAACGTCTCGCCGCGGCCCGCCGCGAACTGCCGGCAGTCCAGGAGGCACACGCACCATTCGCCGAGCAGGTCGCCGCCGCCAGAAGCATCCTGAACGAGGCACAATCCGAACTGCACAGCGCCGAAGGCGACTTGCGTCGATCCGGCCGGTTGCTCCGCCGTTCGGCTCGACACGATGTCGCGGCCGCGACCGATGTCCTCGCCGTCGCCACCGAGCGTCTCACAAGAGTCGAGGAACTCGCCGCGCCAACATGTAGCCGGGTCGACGACCTCCACAACATCATCGACGGCCACCGCCAATTCGACCCGGCCCGGCGAATACTCGACCGATGGGACGACCTCGAAGCCGTCACCCACCAAGCCAACGACCTCTGCCACGCCCTCCACCAATGGAAGGCTTGGGCCGACGGTCGCAACCTCACCAACACGGCCCTGGCTGAAGTCGTCGCCACGTTCCACGACCATCACGACCGACCCGGGATCAGCCAACTCAGTCAACCGCTCACCCAATGGGCACAGAAGCGAGGACTCGAAATCCAACCACCGACGCCACCGACACCGTCGATCGGAATCGAAATCGACTTCTGAAATCACGTCAGCGCAGGCCCGCCAACCAGTGATTATCCAGTGCCCCTCCAGCCGGCCCAATCCCCTGCCGTCGATGTGAGGGCGGTGACCGTCGGTGTTCGCGTTACGAGCGGCATCTCGACGCCGTCGACCTGACCGAGTGCGCCGGTTACAGCGTGCTGTCGGTCGGAATCGGGCTGGTATTTCCGGGCGGTCGGATCCAGACCAACCGCGCGCAGCAGTCTCCCTGCATGCCGAATGCGTACGCTGTCCACGATCGTCTACACGGTGCCGGTTGCTCGTGAGAACCGTGCTTCTCGCGTCGCCTGACGGAGTTGCTCGTAGTGGCACCCCTTGCCGAGGGGTGACCACATCCTTGAGTGGACGGGTTCGTGGGTGTCCAATGGGGTGATGCGAACCGGCGTCATGATGTGGATGACCGCGGATTGGCGCCGCCGACGCCGCTCGATTCTGTTGCTGGTTGTGCTCGTCGGCGTTGCGGGTGCGGTCACTCTCACTGCGGTGGTGGGTGCAAGGCGTACTGCTACGAGCTTTGAACGGTTTTCCGACCGGACGAGGCCGGCGGATGTTCTCGTCGATGTGGGTGCGGTCGACGACCGGGCGATCCGAGACGTCACGCAGTTGTCGATGGTCGAGGTGTGGGGTGCCTACACGGTCGTGTTCGCGATCGTGGATGGTGTCGAGTCCGATTTGGCGATTCTGGCTCCGAGCGCCGATCGGGTTGGCGTCGTCATCGAACGCGATCAGATTCTGCGTGGTCACCTTCCGGACCCGACACGCGCCGACGAGATGGCGGTGAATGAGTCGGCGGCGGAGATCGTTGGTGTCGATGTCGGTGACGTGATCTCGATTGCGACGATGACGCCAGAGCAGGTCCGTGACGAGGAGTACTTTCCTCCGCTCGGACCACAGTTGCGCGTCCGTGTCGTTGGAGTGTTGCGGGGGACCGACGACCTCGCTCCGAGCGGTGCCGACGGTGGTGTATTCGTGGCGAGCGAGGCGTGGCTCCCGACCGTGCATGGTGAAGTCGACGAGTTCACGACGTATCTGGGAGTTGGTTTGGTGCGAGGAGCGTCGGTGGCCGACTTCGAAGCCGCCGTGGCGAACCTGGTGCCACCGGGCCAGGAGTACCAAATGGTGACCTTCGAGGAGCGATCGAACGCAGTCCGACGGACGATCTCGACACTTGCGTCGGGCCTCGCGATGTTCGCGATCATCGCGGGCGCGGCAGTAGCGGTCGCCGTCGGCCAGGCGGTCAGCCGCCACGTTGCCAGCGCCCGCTCGGGCGCCGAGATTCTTGGGTACCTCGGGTTCACGCGCACCGATCGTTGCGTCGCGCTCGTGGTCAGCACATTGCCCGTGGCATTCGGGGGCGCGGCCATGGCCGCAGTGGGGTCGTGGGTCGTGTCGCCGATCGTGCCGATCGGTTTGGCACGACGAGCTGATCCCGATCTCGGTTGGTTCGCGGATTGGGCGGCGCTCGGCGCCGGCGCGATCGGCGTCATCGTTCTCGTCGTCGGCGCCGGCACGATCACCGCGACCTGGATAACACGTTCGCGTCCGACAGGCCGAGCCGAACCGGCACCATCGAAGTTGGCCGAGTGGGTCTCTCGAGTAGGTGGTGGTGTCGTTCTCACCAATGGAGTCCGGCTGGCATTGGATCGCCGGTCGCCTGGTCTGCCAGTGCGCTCCGCCATCGCGGGAGTTGCCCTTGCACTCGCCGGCGTGTTCGGCGCCTTGACGTTCTCGTCGAGTCTCGACCGGCTGTCTGCGACACCTGAGCGTTGGGGATACGGATGGGATCTGCTGTTGAACTTCACGTCGAGCGACGTCGACTCAGCCGTGGAGGGGATAGTCGGTGACGATCGGCTCACGGCGGTCGCACGTTGGGATGTGGGCTTCTCGTTCGTTGACGGCGCCGGCATCAAAGCCTTCGGGCTCGCGCCGGTCAAGGACCAGATCGGGTTCTCGCTGCGCGCCGGTCGCCAGCCATTGAGCTCAGCGGAAGTCGTGCTCGGTTCGCGCACCGCCGAAAGATTGGGCGTCAGCCTCGGCGAACAGGTCGACGTCACCCAGAGACCAGGCACATCGGCCACGACCCCGATGCTCGTTGTCGGCACAGCAATCTTCCCTGACGACGGCGAAGGAAGCTTCAACGATGCAATCGGATTCTACCGTGACGCATTTGCGCAACAAGCGATCGTTCCGAACTTGTTCGAAGCATCCCAACTCGTGGTCCGCGTCGCTCCGGGACTCGACATCGAAACCGTGGCACGGAGCCTGAACGACGAGTACCCGGGCGCCGCGTCGTCGGATGAGAATCTGCCGTTTCCACCAGCCGAGGTCGCGAACCTGACGAACATTCGCGCGGTACCGGTGTGGCTCGCTGCGTTCGTCGTCCTGCTCGGCATCGCGTCACTGGTGCATGTGTTGCTCATGACGGTCTCGCGGCGGCGCACGGAGCTGGCGGTGCTCCGCAGCATCGGGCTCACTCCGCGACAGACGAAGGCCTGTCTCGTCTGGCAAGCGGTCACGATCACCGGGCTGGGTCTCATCGTCGGGGTTCCGCTCGGGTTGGTCATCGGCAAGGCCGCTTGGTTCGCCGTGGCCAACCCGATCGGCGTGGCCACCGATGTGGCCCCGCCGCTTGTCACGATCGGACTCGCTGGCATCGTCGCTGTGGTGATCACAGTTCTGGTAGCGGTCGGACCCGGTCGGAGCGCAGCACGGCCACGCCCCGCGCAGTCTCTGCGGGTCGAGTAACGGGTAAACGATCCGGACGAACGAATGCCTTGCTCGGGCGAGTACCACGTCGTCGCCGATGCTGAGCCCCAGCTCAGCGCGGCGCCTCCTGATCGACAGCCGCCGATCTGCCGCTGAAGGGCACTCGATAATCAGCGCTCGGTAACCC
>JBBKWQ010000189.1:0-2867 GCA_037969115.1 Ilumatobacteraceae bacterium | reverse complement strand
GAGGAGGAGGTGATGGTCACAACTGGATCCCTTTCGTGAGGTTTTCAACAACGTGGGCGAGGTGGTGCCAAGCGTCGACGCGCGCACGAAGCTCGTCGCGTCCGGCCTCGCTGAGGCGGTAGTACTTGCGCGCTGGTCCCCGGTCCGATGGAACGTGGTACGTCGCAACCAGTCCGCCGCGTTCCACACGAGCGAGCGCCGGGTACACGGTGCCTTCGGCCACCTCGCCGAGTCCGCCGGCTCGCAGGCGCTCGACAAGGGAGTAGCCGTAGTCGTCGCGCTCGGCGAGCAAGGTGAGGAGCAGCAGCGTCAAGAGGCCTTTGAGCATCTGCGGGTCGAAGTCGGACACATGTACATAGCTATGCCATGTACCTAGCTATGTCAAGTAGATAGTCCGGACCCCGGCCGGCGCCCGCATTGTAGGTTCCGGACGGGATGGGGGCGTTCTCTGCGAGCGATCACCCAAGCGAGAACGCCGGAACCCACTCGTCGGATCCTGATGATTCAGGTCTCGACGGTGTTGCGGTCGAGGTGTGGGCGGAACAGTTCGACCCAGCCGCTGATGAAGTCCTCGTCGGAGAGGTTCCGAGGCGGCGCAGCGGGGCCCACGTTGAGCGTCCGAAGTTGATGAGCGCACCCGCGGGCGCGCTCGCGAAGGTCGGCGAGGCGCTCACCCTTGCGTTCGAGGAGATGGGAGATCTCGCGCGGGTTGCAACAATGGAGCCGATGAACGGCGACCTGATCATGCGACGAGCCGAGGTGCGCGATGTCCACTCGATTGTTCGATGCGTCCACCGCGCGTACGAGCCCTACGTCGCACGGATGGATCGCCGGCCGGCGCCGATGCTCGCCGACTACGGGCAGCTCGTCGAGGACGGACTCGTCATCGTCGCTGAACGCAATGGAAGCATCGAGGGGCTGATCGTTGTCTGGGCCGAGGCGGATCACGTCTACATCGACAACATTGCGACGGTCGAGTCTTCTCGAGGCACTGGAGTGGGGCAGGCGTTGCTCGCCTGGGCTGAGGACCACGCCCGGGCGATCGGACACGCCGAGATACGGCTCTACACCAACATCGCGATGGTTGAGAATCTCGGTTACTACGAGCGCCGGGGCTTCGTGGAAACGCACCGCTCCGGCGACTCCGGCTACGAGCGCGCCTATTTCAGCAAGAGCGTTTCAACCGCATAGAACCCACCTCGTCATCGCCGAACAGGCCGCTCGCGAACGGCACAGATGGGCGAGGAGCGGCACACTGACGTCGTGGTGGACCGACGACCTGCATCGGTACAGGACGAACCGTTCCTCCGAGAGATGCTGGCTGCCGCGGCGGACTGGCGCCCCGGAACGACCGTTCGACCCGGCTTTGCCGTCGTGCGCGATCCCGCTATTGCTCACTACCTCGCTGGTTGGCCCCAAGAGGGAGACTTCGGTGTCATCGCCCACGACGACGGAGCGCCAATCGGTGCCACTTGGTGCCGCTTCTTCAGCGCGGAGCCTCGCGGCTACGGATTCGTCGCCTCGAACGTTCCCGAGCTGACCATCGGAGTGATCGCACGGCGTCGAGGTGAGGGCATCGGCCGGATGTTGCTGACGGAAGTCATTCGCGAGGCGCACCGCCGCGGGATCGAACGAGTCAGCTTGAGCGTCGAGGCCGACAATCCCGCCATCCACCTCTACGCCGATGTCGGATTCGTCGAAGTGTCGCGTGCCTCCGACGCACCAACGATGGTTGTTGAATGCGCCTCGAGGTGAATTGCGACGGGTTGGGAGTGGCCGATTGCTGCAACGATGGGGACATGGAGATCAACGTGTTGCTCTGTACAGACGGTTCCGAACTGGCGATCGCCGCGTTGCGCGATGCACTTCCCGTTCTCGCTCCCACCGCTCGAATGGTCCTCCTCACCGTCGAGTCAGTCGTCGACCCGGACCATCAGACCGGCACCGGCTTCACGATCAGTCCAGGGTCACCACACGATGAAGCACAGATCGCGACGTCGGGCGATCGGGCCGCGAAGAAGATCCTCGATGACACCATGGCTGCGCTTGGGCTCGTGGGTGCCGAGTTGATGGCCAAGCCCGGCACACCTGGCGAGATGATCTGCGAAGTGGCTGCGGCGATGAACGCTGATGTGATCGTGATCGGTACCAATGGCCGCAGGGGGTTCAGGCGAGCATTTGTCGGCTCCACGTCTGATCACGTCGTCCGACACGCCGTCTGCCCGGTGCTCGTCCAAGGCGCTGGCTGATCGCTCGCGAGGCACCAAGGCCCCTCGGCGTCGCGTCACCGGAAGCTCAGCGGATGGGGAGCCTTCGGCGGGCGGCGAGGCGGAGTGCTTCGCCGGGGCGGGTCGGGGCGACGAGAAACCCGGTCATGTGGATCGCCTTGCCATTCGGTTCCTGTGGCGTGAATGCGAAGACCGTGGACACGGTCTCGCTCGTGTCGACTTGCACGGCGTAGCCGCTCGCGGGGCCGGTCAGATCGGCTGCTTCGGTGTCCGCTCGTGCGAGGCCGATCCCCAACAGTTGGTCGGTGCGCACCATCAAGGTGTCGGCCAACACGACCGGGTCGTGCACGACGAGGCCCGCCGGGACCAGCACCAACCAACGCCGTGACATCTTGTGCCAGCGGGGGCCGAGCAGCACCGTGGCGGCCACCGCAACGATGGTGACCGGCACGCCGACGATCCAGTTCCGGGCGGCGAGGAGCAGCGGGCCGGAGAGAACCGCCGAGGCCCAGAGTGCCCACGAGACGACCGCAGCGGTTCCCGCCGGTACGGGGCTGCGTAATGGCAGCCGGTCCTCGTCGCCGTACGCCGATGCCTGGACCATCCACCGGCCGACCTCCGCGCTGAAGATCGCAGCGA
>JBBKWQ010000188.1:0-4418 GCA_037969115.1 Ilumatobacteraceae bacterium | reverse complement strand
CCATCGAGCTCGTCGTCGAGGGTCACGAGGCGACGCCGGCCACCCCCGCGAGCGCTGGCACCGACCCGGCGGCCGCACCCGGCACGAGTACCGGACCCGAAGGCCGAACAACGCTTCCGACGGGGCCCGCGTCGACACCACCGCCGGCCAGTTCGGTCCCGAGCCCGGTACCACCTGTAGAACCCGACTCGGCGCCGCCCGCGAAAGCATCGCCCCAGGCCGACGGCGACATCGACCTCGACGACCTCACCGACGCTCCCCCCGACACTGTGAAGACTCCCATCGACCGGCTGGCCGAGGCCTTCCCCGGCTCCGAACTCATCGACGACCGCGACTGATCCGAGTCGACATGTCCACCACCTACACCGTTCCGGTCCAGATCCTCATCGACGAACTCGGCCGGCTCCCCGGCATCGGGCCCAAGTCGGCCCAGCGAATCGCGTTCCACCTCCTCAAGCTCCCGGCCGACGACGTCCAACGCCTGTCGGACGCGATCCGAATCGCCAAGGAGAAGGTTCGGTTCTGCGAACGCTGCTTCAACATCGCCGAACAGACGTTGTGCCCGATCTGCCTCGACGATCGGCGCGATACGAACATCATCTGCGTCGTCGAGGAGTCGCGTGACATCGTCGCCGTCGAGAAGACCGGCGAGTTCCGCGGCCGCTATCACGTCCTGCTCGGCGTGATGAGCCCGCTCGAAGGCATCGGTCCCGAGCAGCTCAAGATCCGGGAGCTCATCGACCGACTGGTCCCCGAAGCGGTCGAAGAGGTCATCGTGTGCACCAACCCGAACACCGAGGGGGAGGTCACCGCCATGTACCTGGCGCGCCTGCTGAAACCGCTCGGCATCAAGGTCACTCGCATCGCGAGCGGGCTGCCGGTGGGCGGCGATCTCGAGTACGCCGACGAACTCACCCTGGGTCGTGCACTCGAAGGCCGCCGCGAGTTCGATTCCTGACGAGGCCGCCGAAAACGCTAAAAACCCAGCATCTGAGGTGTCGATTTCGCACGTCGGTAGCGGGCGGACGAACCGATGTCCGAATGGCGACACCCCAGAAGCTGAGTTTCATTTAGATTACAATTGTTACGGAATGATGTCAAGAAGAAATCTTGAGATCGGTCAGAGCACCAACCGGCATCGTGGAAGGCGACTCGATCTGCACGCGATTTTCGGTCAGAACGTACGCACGAGCAGCGCGTCACCCTGGCCGCCACCACCGCAGAGCGCAGCGGCGCCGACGCCACCGCCGCGACGCTTCAGCTCGTGCAACAGGGTGAGGGCGAGACGGTTGCCGCTCATGCCGATCGGATGGCCGAGCGCAATGGCTCCGCCGTTCACGTTGACGACGTCGTCCCCGATGCCGAGTTCGCGAGCCGACGCAATACCCACCGTGGAGAATGCCTCGTTGAGTTCGAAGAGGTCCACGTCGCCGACCGTCATCCCCACTCGGTCGAGCGCCGTCGTGATCGCTCGACTCGGCTGATGCAGCAGCGACGCATTGTCGGGTCCGGCGACCATGCCGTACCCGACGACCTCGCCGAGCCCGGTGATTCCCCGAGCAGCGGCCGCCGACTTCGACATCAGCACGAGCGCCGATGCGCCGTCGCTGAGCTGTGACGCATTGCCGGCGGTGATGGTGCCGTCGGGGTCGAAGGCCGGACGCAACTTGCCGAGGCTCTCGGCCGTCGTTCCCGGCCGGACACCCTCGTCGTGCTCGACGAGCACCGGATCGCCCCGTCGCTGCGGGATCTCGACCGGCACGATCTCGTCGGCGAATCGCCCTTCCTTGATCGCACTGGCAGCTCGTTCGTGTGACATCGCCGAGAACGCATCCTGCTCGTCACGACTGATCGAGTCACCCGTGTAACGATCGGTGCCGAGTCCCATCAGGCATGCGTCGAACGCGCACCACAGACCGTCCTTGATGATCGCGTCGGCGAGTTCGGTGTTGCCGTACCGGAAGCCACCGCGGGCACCCATGGCCAGGTACGGAGCGTTGGTCATCGACTCCATGCCGCCGGCCACCACGATGTCGGCATCGCCGGCGGCGATCATCTGATCGGCGAGATAGATCGAGTTCAGGCCCGACAGGCAGACCTTGTTGATGTTCACCGACGGCACGCTCATCGGGATGCCGGCGTGCACGGCAGCCTGCCGCGACGGCACCTGGCCCTGACCCGCCATCAACACCTGTCCCATGATGACGTGCTCGACCTCGTCGGGCCGCACGCCGGCGCGAGACAACGCTTCTGCGATCGCGATGCCGCCGAGTTCGGCGGCGGACAGGTCCGACAATGCCCCGCTCATCTTCCCGATCGGGGTCCGAGCTCCGGCGACGATTACTGATCCAGCCATGCCCGAACGCTACCCACGACGCATGCGCTCTGCAGAATCGAACCACACACGGTGACATTCCGCAGGGTCCGCTTGCAGCGAGGGGGTTACCGGTCAGTAACATCTTGGCGCATGGAGCACATCCTCGAGGCCATCCAATCCGGCGCGAGTGGCGACGACATCGCCAACCTCGAACTTCCCGAGTCGTATCGAGCCTCGTTCGTCCTTCGAGACGATGCGACCATGTTCGAGGGCGTCGCATCGGACGAAAAAGATCCGCGGCAATCCATTCACATCGACCAGGTCGAGCGACCGGAACTGGCTCCCGACGAGGTCTACCTCGCAGTGATGGCGTCGTCGATCAACTTCAACACGGTGTGGACGTCGATCTTCGAACCGCTGCCGACGTTCGGTTTCCTCGATCGTCTTGCACGGGAGTCCGAGTGGGCCAAGCGGCACGCGCAGCCGTATCACGTCATCGGTTCGGACGCGTCCGGCGTCGTACTCCGCGTCGGTTCGGCGGTCCGGAACTGGAAACCCGGCGACCGAGTCACGGTGCACTGCAACCACGTCGACGACCAGGACCCCACCGCGCACAACGACTCGATGCTCGCCAACAACCAGCGCATCTGGGGTTTCGAGACGAACTTCGGTGGCCTGGCCGATCTGTCGATCGTGAAAGCCAACCAGCTGATGCCCAAGCCGACCCATCTGAGCTGGGAGGAGGCCGCCGTGAACGGGCTGTGCAACTCCACGTCGTACCGCATGTTGGTGGGCGATCACGGCGCACGGATGAAACAGGGCGACAACGTGTTGGTGTGGGGCGCCACCGGCGGCATCGGCGGGTATGCGGTGCAGTACGTCCTCAACGGCGGCGGCACGCCCATCGGTGTGGTTTCCTCCCCGGAACGAGCAGCGATTCTGCACGACATGGGAGTCGAAGCGGTGATCGACCGCCGCGCCGAGGGTTACCGGTTCTGGTCCGACGAGCACACCCAGGACGAGACGGAGTGGCGCCGATTCGGCAAGAAGATCCGCGAGCTCACCGGCGAAGATCCCGACATCGTGTTCGAGCACCCCGGTCGCTCCACCATGGGCGCCTCCGTCTTCGCCGTGAAGCGCGGTGGAACGGTCGTCACCTGCGCGGCGACATCCGGCTACATGGTCGAGTTCGACAATCGCCACTTCTGGATGAAGCTGAAGAAGCTGCTGTCGTCCCACTTCGCGAACTACGCCGAGTCGTGGGCGGCCAACAAGCTCATCGATCAGGGCCGGATCCAGCCCCTGCTCTCCGAGGTCTACCCGCTCACACAGGTCGGCGAGGCGGCACGAGCCGTGCATCGCAACGAGGCCGAGGGCAAGATCGGGGTGTTGTGCCTGGCGCCCGCAGAGGGGCTCGGCATCGACGACCCCGACAAGCGTGAGCGCATCGGCGAAGACAAGATCACCGTGTTCCGACGCCACGCCCGCTCAGCGAGCTGACCACCCGAGCCGTTCCGGTCGTTAATGTCCGCCGGATGGAACTGGCTGACCTCCGCATCTTCACCGAACCTCAACAGGGTGCGAACTACGACGACCTGCTGGCCGTCGCGCAACGCTCCGAACAACTCGGGTTCGGTGCCTTCTTTCGGAGCGATCACTACCTCAAGATGGGCGGCGTGTCCGGGTTGCCTGGGCCGACCGATGCATGGATCACGCTCGCCGGCCTGGCCAGAGACACGTCCACCATTCGGCTCGGCACCTTGGTCACGGCGGCGACGTTCCGGATGCCCGGGCCGCTCGCCATCGCCGTGAGCGGCGTCGATCAGATGTCGGGTGGCCGCGTCGAGTTGGGCCTTGGCGCCGGTTGGTACGAAGCCGAGCACACGGCGTATGGACTGCCGTTCCCGGGGTTGGGCGAACGCTTCGACCGGCTGGCGGAGCAGCTCGCCGTGATCCACGGCATGTGGAACACACCCGATGGGGCAACGTTCGACCACGACGGATCGCACTACTCCGTCGTCGATTCCCCGGCGCTTCCCAAGCCGGTCCAGCCCGGTGGACCGCCCATCATCGTCGGCGGCGGCGGGCCGAGGCGCACACC
>JBBKWQ010000187.1:0-2691 GCA_037969115.1 Ilumatobacteraceae bacterium | reverse complement strand
CCTGCGGACCGCATGAAATGATCACAGCGGTTCAGGGTCAGGTGCTCGTCACCTCCGATGTCCCAGGCGGGCTCAGTGGCGCGGTCGACGAGGTCGTGGCTCGCCTCAGTGCCTCGTTTGTCGTGGAGGCGATGGGCTCCGATGTCCCAACCGCAGAACTTGTCAGGGTCGAAGGTGCGCCGATCGAGGAGATCATTGCCCTCCTGCCGACCCTTCAGGGTGTCGGATGGAGTGCCGACCTGAATTATCTCGAGCCGCTCCAGCCCAACAACGGCTTCCGACCTGATGACGACCCCAGGCGCTTCGATCCAAAGGACGGCGAATTTCCGGACCCAAGGATTGAGAATCCCGACAGCGCTCAGGTCCTCGTGCTCGACTCGACAGCGGACGCAACCGACTTCGACGTCGACATGAATGGCCGCTGGGACGAGGACCACGGCCACGGATTGTTCGTTCAATCGATCATCGATCGACTGGCACCCGATGTCGGTGTTCGACTCGAACCGGTCACACTCGACCCAACAACGGCAGCGGACCAACTTCTCGAGTCCGGCCGCTGGGCGCCGATGATGTTCTCCGACATGGACATCCTTACTGCGATGCACGCAGCGTCTCCGGACGGCCCGGCGTACGAGTTCGTCAACATGTCGCTTGGTGGGCTCGGCTGCACGACCTCCAAATTGGGTCACGGAGTCGGCGAGCGCGTTGCGCTCGCTCGGGGCATGAAGTCGATGTCACTTGATTCGACGGTGTTCATCGCTGCAGCAGGCAACCACGGCGGCGACGTCAGGCACTTCCCGGCCGCATGGCGAGACAGCGAGGCGACCACCGGGCTGGCCGCTGCGGTCGCGAGCCTGCCCGTCACCCACGTGGACATCGGCGGCGTGCCGGTCCCCGTGGGCGATGTTGCCGCCGATATTGATGATCTGCATGGCTACTTTGTCGACCGCGTGTACGCGGTCGGTTCGGTCGAGACCGACGGTTCGAGGAGCGCGTTCTCCAACTGTGGAGGTTGGGTCAACGCGACGGCCTACGGATCGGACCAGGTCGGCTCGTACCCACATCCGGACAACGAGTTCGGATACGCGATTTGGAGCGGGACATCATTCGCCACGGCGAACGTGACAGCCCAGCTGGCAAGCGGGATAGACGTCCTTGGGGTGACGCTCGACCTGAATGGACTCGAATGCCCCACGGACCCAGACACTGACGCAACCGGATCAGGGACGTCGACCTCCGAGCCCGAAGATGACCCTGACGGTGACGACTAGCAACGACCGCCCGTCGTCGGTGAGTTCGGCGGAAGTACCGTCGAACTCACCCACATGAGCGACTCGACCGAGGATCTGCTGGCGCAAGCCTTCACCGATCCGATCGGCGCGCTTACAACGGCGTCCGCGCGCCTCGACCATGCAGACAACTCAGAGCGCTGTGAGCTGCTCCGCGTGATGGGTAATGCGTGTCGCGAGCTGCGGCGGACCGACGAATCGATCGCTCATCTTGACGAATCTCTCGGACTCGCAGTCTCACTCGGTGATCGCCGGCTCGAGGGCAACGCGGCAATGTCCCTCGCCGCCAGCCTGTCGTATCAGGGCGAGTTCGCTCGGTCGCTCGACACGGTGGCTCGGGCGATCGATCTGTTGCAGGGGGACGATCATGTCGTCGCCATGAGTCAACGTGCTGGCCTACTGCAGCGGGCCGGCCGCCAACTCGAGGCGCTCGACGCGTTCAGCGAGGCGCTCGACGCAGCAGCTGGCGTCGAGGATCAGACCATCCTCGGAGATCTCTGGATGAATCGTGGCGTCCTTCACGGGTTCATCGGCAACATCGCCGACGCCGAGGCCGACACCCAGAACGCACTGGACCTGTTCGAGGAAATGGGTTGGATGAAGCGGGCCGCAGACATGCAGCACAACCTGGCGTGGCTGGCCGGTCGACGTGGCGACGTCGTCGGAGCCCTACGACAATTCGACCTCGCCGAACAGGCGTACGAACGCTGCGGATTGACCGGTGCGTCGGTGTTCCCCGATCGGTGTGAAGTGCTCCTCGCCGCTGGACTGGCGAGGGAGGCGCTTGCCCTCGCCGAACGGTCGGCGCTCGGCTTCGCAAACCAGGGCGACGATGTAGATGCCGCGGAGTCGCTACTCCTGGTCGCCCGTTCTGCTCTGCTCGGCGGTGAGAACGATCGCGCGTTGGACGCGAGCGAACGCGCTGCGGCGTTGTTCGGCGAACAAGACCGGGCGGGTTGGCAAGCCGACGCGATCGCGCTCGGCCTCGACGCACGCCTCCGTCTTGACCGTGTCGAATCGTCTGACCGTGCACAGGCGATCTCGATCGCGAAGGACGCACGACGCGCAGGCCTCCGATCGGTCAGTGCAGGTGCCCGCCTGATCGCCGCCGAGATCGCGTTCCTGCTCGCCGATCTCGAGTCATGTGCGGCAGACGTTGCATCGATCGAGGCGACGCACCTCGGCACCGCAGACCGGTACCGGCTCGACCTCGTCCGTGCTCGGCTGGCTGCTGCGCGAGGTCGCCCGACCGATGCGTTGCGGTTGTGCGAGCACGGGCTTCGTGACTTCGCCGACGTGAGTGCGGCGCTCGGAGGCACCGAACTCCGCGCCCATCTCGCCCGTCACGTCGAGAAACTCGTCGACTTCGCGACGGGAATTGCGCTCAAGACCTCTGACCCGT
>JBBKWQ010000186.1:0-7511 GCA_037969115.1 Ilumatobacteraceae bacterium | reverse complement strand
CGTGACGGTCGGCTGTGTGACGGTCGGCTGTGTGACGGTCGGCTGTGTGACGGTCGGCTGCGTCGTGCTGCCCGGCGATGTCGGCGGGGGCGTGTCGGTACTGATGGTCGCGGTCGTCGTGGCGGTGATCGTCGCGGACGTGGTCCCGTTGGTCGTCACGTTCGGCGAGGTGTCAGGTGTCGGGGCCGTCGTGCCGGTCGTCGCCGTCGTGGCCGATCCTGCCGGCGTTCGGCCCCGGACCTCGTTCAGCGCGTCGTCGCCCGATTCGTCGCCGAGATCGGCATCGTCACGCACTTCGATCTCGCCCGCCCGCGCTGGAGTGGCGGTCTCGAACGGGATGGTGCCCAGCGTCGCGGCTGCGGCGCCGACGACTGCCGTTGCGGCCAGACCGGGAGCTCCGCCCGCCGTGAACACACCGGTGGGGAAGAACGATGCTTGCGCGAGCCACGACATCGGGCCGGTCACCCTGGCGACCGGCCAGAGCGACACGGCCAGGAACGCCCGGACCGTCACGGGGTCGAACTGGGTTCCGGCGCAGCGAGCCAGTTCTGCCCGGGCTTCCCGCGCAGGCATCGGCTTCTTGTACGACCGCACCGACGTCATCACATCGAAGCTGTCGGCCACGCTCACGATGCGAGCCGAGCGGGCGATGTCGCCACCGGCGAGGCCTCGCGGATACCCACCGCCGTCCCAACGTTCATGGTGCTCCGACACGGCTCGAGCGGCGTCACCGAGCCAGGGAATCAGCGGCCGGATGATCTGCCTACCCTGCTCCGGGTGGGACTTGATCATCTCGAACTCGGCAGCCGTGAGCCGACCCGGCTTGTTCAGTATCTCGGTCGGCACGCGGAGCTTGCCGATGTCGTGCAACAGACCGGCCCACCGCAGACGATCGAGTTCGACTCCCGTGAGGCCCATCTGTTCGCCGATCAGTTGGGTGTACGCCCGAACTCGTTCGGAGTGGCCGCGCGTGAGCCGGTCGTGGACGCTCAAGGCGGCGACCAGTTCGAGGACGGTGACGGCGGCCTCGGCAGGAGTATCGCTCAGATGTCCATCGGCTGCGTCCTCGATTCGTTGACGGAGCAGGCGAGTCGAACCGGAACGCAGTGCGATGCGAAATCGCGACGGCGCCGTGTCGGGAAACGAGAGCGTCAGCTTCAGCAATGCCGCAAGCGGGAGCAGTCGCCGGAACACACGATTGCTGGCGAGCAGCACAACCGTCGAGGCTCCCGCGATCGCCAGCCAGCGCACCAGGGCAGAGAACGGCGTCGCAGGCGACGGAAGCCACCTGCTCAAGGCCCACGCCACCGCCACCGATGCGGCAAGGGGGCCGCCGATCACGATCGCACGGACGAGCCAACTGCCCCATCTGCGGCTCACCCACACGGACGATTCCGCCGGGGTCTCGGAATTCGGCCGATTCGTCACGTCTTCCCATCGGCACGAAAACACCGCACAATGAGCCGATCAGGTGGTTCCTGACACAAACTTGAGGAACGTCGTCGGCCCGGGTCACAACTCGATGGTGCGGGTGAGCCGAACGGCCTCGAGGAGCGCACGATCGTGTGTGACGAGCAGCAGCGTGCCGTCATAGGCGTCGAGCGCCTGTTCGAGTTGCTCGATCGCAGGCAGGTCGAGGTGGTTCGTCGGCTCGTCCAGCACGAGGAGGTTCGCACCGCTCGCCATGAACAGCGCAAGCGCCGCCCGAGTGCGCTCGCCCGGCGACAACGATGCGGTCGGCCGCTCGACGTGCTCGCCGACCAGTCCGAACTTGGCGAGCAGTGTCCGGGCGTCCGGCACCGTCAACGTCGTGACATCCATGAACGCGCGGAGCAACGAGTCGCCCTGGAGCTGCGAGCGCAGCTGCGTCAGCTCACCGACCACCACACCCGACCCGAGCTCGGCGCTCCCCGCTTCGGGTTCGATGCGCCCGAGTATCAGATGCAGCAGTGTCGTCTTGCCCGCGCCGTTCGGCCCGGTGACCGCGATGCGATCGCCGAACGCGACCAACAGATCGATCGGCCCGAGGTGGAAGGCGCCGCGTTGCGCAGTGGCACCGATCAGTCGCGAAACGACATCCCCGCTCCGTGGCGTCGCCGCGATCGAGAAGCGCAGCTGCCACGGTTCGCGCGGTTTCTCGACCTGCTCGAGCCGGTCGGCAGCGCGTGCTGTTCGGGCGGCACGGCCGGCGAGTTGCTCGGTCTGATTCACCTTGAACGCTCGAATGTGTTTGTCCGGCTCACCCGATTTGTTCACCTTCGACAGACCCTGCGACGCCCACTCGCGCTCGCGCTGCGCTCTGTCTGCCAATCCACGGCGTTTCGTGTCGTAGTCCTCGAACTGCTGCCACGCGTGCTGCCGAGCCACTTCGCGTTCACGCTGATACGACCCCCAACCACCACCGAATCTGGAGAGGTGATGCGTGAACTCGTCGAGCTCGACGACGTCGGTCGCGACACGTTCCAGGAACCGGCGGTCGTGGCTCACGAACAGCACACCGGCGCGCTGATCGAGCATCCAGTCTTCCAGCCGCTCGAGCCCTACCAGGTCGAGATCGTTCGTCGGCTCGTCGAGCAGGTACGCGTCGAACCTGCTCAGCAACAGGGTAGCCAGACACGCGCGACCCGCTTCACCACCCGACAACGACGCCATCGGCTGATCGAGCGTCCGCGCCGGAAGTCGGAGATCGTCGGCGACATCGCCGGTGCGTGCCTCGAGATCGGCGACGCCGAGGCGCAGCCAGTGCTCGAGTGCCAGGTTGTACCGATCGTCGCATCCGGGTTCACCTGCAGCGAGCAAGAGAGTGGCGTCGTCGAGTTCGCGCTGCGCCGACGTGGCCCCAGTGCGCTCGGCAATGAACTCGCGAACGCTGGCGGCGCTGCGGTCGGGTTCCTGACGGAGCCAACCGACCGTCGCACCGGGTGTCGACGCCTCGATGGTGCCGGAGTCGACGGGAAGTTCTCCCGCGAGCGCACCGAGCAACGACGACTTTCCGACGCCGTTGGGACCGACCAGCCCAACTCGATCGCCGGCCGCCAGCGTGAGTGACGAACCCTCGATCAGCACGCGCGCGCCGCGGCTGAGCGTGATGGAACGAGCGTGGAGCGAAACCGACATGTTGAGACCTCACGAACCAGATCGGCGCCGTCGAGACGGCCTTGCGCCGATCAGATGGCGGACGGAACGGGTGGGCTCAGTTCAGGCGCATCGTTCCAGTGTGTCAGGTCGGGTCTCGGGGCCGGTCACGAATAGAGCGTCACCACGTCGGCCGGCGGGCCATGCTCGTCGGGGTTCGGGCAGACGCCGGCGGTCGAGCCTCCGACCTCCCACGGCTGCGGGCACGATCGCCCTTCGAGGTGGGCGATGTAGCGCGAGATGTAGTCGGCCAACCCGAGTGCACCAGTCGGTCGCAGGTGGATGCCGTCGGGGCTGATCCAGTCGCCGACGCCTTCCGTGTACGAGTTCCAGTCGGCGATGATCACGTCGGAATACGCCCCGGATGCCACCAGTTGCTCCAGGTTGTTGTTCATCTGAATCAGCGACTCCCGTGCGGGCACGCCGTTCGGCAACAGGTAGGGCACGTCGTCCTTGTAGCTGAGCCAGATCACCCGACGAGCACCCGTGTCCCTCGCGGCTTGGACCACCGCGTTGAAGCTGGATTCGAACGTGGTGTACCACTCGTCATAGCCGGCCATGATCACGACCGAGTCGAAGATGTGGGTCTGCTCGTTGATCTTGCTCACCGAGTTCGGCGGGCGATAGCTCCGGCCGCACGATGGCTGGTTCAGCGCCCGGCACGATTCGGCTTCCACCTGGGCCGTGAAACCCTGCAACCCGTACTGGGTTCGGTATGACGGGATCGCCAGCATCGTCGAATCGCCGACGAGCAGGCCTTTCGACAGACCCGTGTTGGGCGCCGGCGGTTGCGTGGCAGCCATCGGGTCACCCTGGAAATAGCCGGTGATATCGACGATCAGGTCGGTGCCACGCTCGGAGTAGTAGGCCGCGCCCCTCGTGGAGATCGGCGTGATGGCGAAGTTCGCCACGGTGTCCCACTCGCTGACCGCATTGACCGACGACACCTCAGGGAGTGGGCGTCCGGCGGGGACACCCGTGACGAAGCCGTTCGACCTGCTGCGATCGATGGTGAGGTTGGTCACGATGGCCGACGCATCGACTTCGGGATCGACCTCGATCGTGCCGCCGGCGAAAACCGGCACCGGCAACTGTCGCGTGTCGACCAGGCGGTCGGGCGCCACCGTGACGAAGAGCCCTTCGTTCGAAGGCGTCGCGGACGACCCGGTGAACCAGCCGACGATGTCGACGATCAGGTCGCCACCCGCATCGGAGCGGAGGGTGATGCCGCCGGAGTTCGCAGGAGCGATGATCGATCCGGCAACCGGACGTCCACTGCCGTTCGGGTTGAGCATCGATGTGAACGGAACGTCGTCGCCGGCGGCGAACACGCTCACGTAGCCCGCCTGTGGTGCGCCGTCGCTGGTGACGTTGATGGCCAACGCCGTGGCGTCCGAATCGACTCCAGATGGGAGTGCGACATCGAGCGTGCCGCCCGGCGGCAGGGTCTGCTGGCCGAACGATCGTGTATCGACCAGTCGCTCCGGCTCTACTGCGACGAATCGTCCCGCTCGGGAGGGGCCTGACGGTTCGAACACCGCTGTGACGTCGACGATGAGTTCGGCGCCCGAACCGATCGCCATCGTCGCGTCGAGTTCGATCGCACCGTCACTGCCAACCGGAATGATCGCAGAGTTCGCGACGTCGTCGAGATTCTTGAGGTTCAGGGTCGACGTCGTCGGCACGTCGGTCAGCGACGGGTACGCCGTGACGTAACCCGTCTGCGACACGTCGGTGGCCGTAATGGTGACGGCCGCGGCGGTGATGTCCTCGGCGATCCCGTCTCGTCCGGCGACCGCGACGCGAATCCGGTTCGGATTGATCTGCTCGCAGTCGCAGGTGGCCCCGCGTGTGTCGGCCAGGCGGATCGGGCCGACCGGAACCAGACGACTCGCTTGGCTCGCAGCCTCGGCTCGGTTCGAACCGACACCGACTGCGCCGAGCGGACCACCGTCGAGCGGGAGACCGACGAGACTCGGCGCCATTCCGAACAGCGCGCCGATCACGACAACTCCTACGGAGCGGACGGACACTGTGCGTCGTCGTTGTACCACTTTCTGAACTCGCATCGGGACATGTAATCAGAACATCGGCCGGTTGCCTCGGCAGGGTTGGCGACCTCACAGCACGCGGGCACACTGGCGCATCCATGCGCACGTCTCGCCAGCCCCGTCGACCAACCAGTGGGTGTCGAGCGATGGGCATCGATTGAGCACGTACACCCTGCGTCCATGGCAGCGCCAGGCCTTCGATCTCTTTCGGTCGGCGCAAATGTCGGCGTCCGACGCCAACGACTTCCTCGCCGTCGCAACCCCCGGCGCCGGCAAGACCACGTTCGCGCTCGCCTGCGCTCGTGCCACACTGGCCGATGACCCGCGAACCCTCGTGGTGGTCGCACCGACGAGCCACCTGAAGGTGCAGTGGTCGCTCGCCGCTCACCGGATGGGTCTGCAACTCGACCCCGATTGGTCGCCCAGCGACGGACTCGCACGAGACGTCCACGGTCTCGTCACCACCTACCAGCAGGTTGCCACCGGCAACACCGCCGACAAACTCCGCGGGCTCTGTGCTGATGGCATGGTCATCCTCGACGAGATCCACCACGCGGGGCACGAGCGGGCGTGGGGCGACGGCGTGCGGCACGCGTTCGGACTGGCCGCAACCCGCTTGTCGCTGTCGGGTACGCCGTTCCGGTCCGACGCCGCACAGATTCCGTTCGTTCGCTACGACGCCACCGGCGAGGGAGACCTCGCACATGCCGACTACGTGTACGGCTACGCCGATGCACTGCGAGACGGAGGAGTGGTGCGACCCGTGTACTTCCCGCGCGTCGACGGCGAGATGGAGTGGAGCAATCCCAGCGGCGATGTGGTGCGGGCGAGTTTCCAGGACGAGCTGACCAAGGACCAGACTTCGGCCCGGCTGCGCACTGCCCTGAGTCTCGACGGCGAGTGGCTCCCCACCGTGCTCGCCCAGGCCAACGAGCGGCTCCGTGCGATCCGTCACACGCACCCGTCAGCCGGCGGGCTGGTCATCGCCATCGACCAGGACCACGCCCTGGGCATCGCTCGGCTCCTCCGTGACCGGTTCCGCGTCCCCGCCGACGTGGTGGTGAGCGATGACCCGACCTCGTCGCGGAAGATCGCCGAGTTCTCGACGAACGACCGACCGTGGCTGGTGTCGGTTCGCATGGTCAGCGAGGGTGTCGACATCCCTCGCCTCCGCGTCGGCGTGTACGCGACCACGACCTCGACCGAGTTGTTCTTCCGGCAGGCGGTCGGGCGCTTCGTACGCTGGCAGTCGGGACGGCCGAGTCAGAAGGCCTACGTGTACGTCCCGGACGATCCCCGCTTGCGGAACCATGCGTTCCAGATCGCCGAGGCGCGGCGCCACGTGTTGAGGCCCCCGGGCACCGGCGACGACACTGATCTCGGTGACGAACTCGATCGCCAGGTACACGATGACGACATGACCGAACAGCTTTCGCTCTTCTCTGTCGTGTCGTCGACGGCGACGGGAGTCAAGTTCCACACCGTCACCGAACTCGGGGTGCAGATGTTCGACGACGAACCCGACGTGCCCGAACCCGAGTTCACGGCCGACCCCGAATTGGCCATCGACCTCCCGACTGTGCCCACGCCGGCCGGCTCGGTGACGATCGGAACGATGAGCGTCGCGGAACGAAAAGACGATCTGCGCACCCGGAACGCACACATCGCGAAGCGGCTCGTCGATCTCACGGGCTGGGGTCACGCCAGGGTGCAGGGCGAGATGAACCGCCTGGCCGGGGTGAGCAAGGTCTCCGTGGCCACCATGGACCAACTCGAACGTCGCCTGCGCTACGCCGAGAGCTGGCTGCGACGCGAACGCAATCGCTGAGCCGCGAGCCATCGGACCAACGGCCGACAGAACACCGAACGTCAGTTGGTAGGCTGGCTTTATGCCTGCCGCCGGAGAACACCACCCAGCGTTCGAAGAGTACTGCGAGTGCATTTTCGAGCTGAAGGAGGACGATGTCGACGTCATCCAGGCACGCATCGCGGAACGGCTCCAGGTCAGCCGACCCGCGGTCAGCGAAATGATCAAACGTCTCGAAACCCAGGGCCTGGTCACGAACGACGGCGCGATCCGCCTCACGGAAGACGGCGCCACGCTCGCAGAGCGTGTGGTTCGTCGCCACCGCATCGCCGAACGGTTTCTCACCGACGTGTTGCACCTGTCGTGGGCCGAAGCCCACCACGAAGCCGGCAAGTGGGAGCACATCATGAGCCCGAACGTCGAGGATGCCCTCGATCGTCTGCTCGGAAGCCCCACGACGTGTCCGCACGGCAACCCGATTCCGGGTTCCGCCTACGTCGAACCCGACGTGCATCCGC
>JBBKWQ010000185.1:0-35788 GCA_037969115.1 Ilumatobacteraceae bacterium | reverse complement strand
CGCCGTGGTCATGCTGGGGGCCGTCGCACCGAGCTGGTGGACGCTCGTGGCAACGCAGGCGACCGGCCGGCCGATCGGCCTCGCTCTCGGCTTCCTCGTGGGCGTCATCGCAGCCGAGGAAATGCCGAGGAACTCCCGTGCGTATGCCGTGAGCATCCTCGCCATGGCCAGCGGCCTCGGTGCCGGGATCGCCGTGATGTCGCTCCCGCTCGCCGATGTCGGGGAACGTTCGTGGCGACTCGTGTACATCGTCACGGCGATCTGGTTCCTCGTTGCATTCGACCTCACTCGTCGGTTGCCCGAAACGCTCCGGTTCGAGGCGCGGCACCAGGTCTCACCGCCATTCGACCGGCGCCGATTTCTCATCCTCGCCGTGGTGGCCGTCGGCACCAATCTGTTCGTCGCTCCGGCGAGCTTCTTCCAGAACAGCTACCTCGAGGACGTGCGGGGATTCACTGCAACCCAGATCGCCATCCTCACACTCTGCACGGCCACACCGGCCGGCATCGGCCTGATCATCGGCGGGCGGACCGCCGACATGCGCGGCCGGCGACGACTCATCGCCGTCACGCTGCCGCTCGGCACCGCCCTCATCGTGGTGTCGTACTCGACCGGTGGTGTCGTACTCCCGATCACCGCGTTTCTGGGTGGGTTCATCGGCAGCATCGCGTTCCCTGCACTCGCGGTCTACCGTTCTGAGCTCTTTCCCACCGGCAACAGGTCGAAGGCGGCCGGCATGCTCACGGCCACTGCCCTGATCGGGGGCATCTTCGGACTCCAGGCGACCGGGGCGCTGCTCGACGACGACTGGAGCTACAGCAGCGTGATGGGCATGCTGGCGCTCGGCCAGATCATCGTGGTGTTCGTCGTGCTCGCCTACTTCCCGGAGACCGCACACCGCGAGCTCGAAGACCTGAATCCCGAAGACGAGATTCCTGAGGCCATCACGTCGCAGGGATTGCCTTGACCCGCTGCGCGAAGTCGCGAATGGCTCCGGCGATCGTGTAGTCGGCGCCCTTGAGGTCGTGCCCGCGGCCCTCGATCCACAGGTGTGTGACCGGCTTGGGCATCGTCGATGTCCAGTGGGTGAGCTCGTCGGGTGAACCGAAGGCGTCCTTCGTGCCCGAGATGAAGAGACAGGGCACCGCGATGTCGACGAGATGCTCGACCCGCAGCCGGTCTGGTCTGCCGGGCGGGTGCAGCGGATAACAGATCAGCACGAGACCCTTGAGGTTGCTCGGCGGCCGCTCGCCGTCGACCCCCGCGGCGATCATGGAACACATCCGCCCTCCCATCGACCGACCGCCCATGACGAGCGGCTCAGCTGGGAGAACGGCGAGCTCTTGACGGATCGCTGCCAACAGTTTCGGAGCACGGTCAGGCGCCCGGCGCCCCTCCTTGCGATACGGGAAGTCGGCACGAACCACCTTCCCCTCCGGGAGCATCGCCTCAGCCGCGAGCAACGACGGATGCGACGAGTCGGTTCCGGCGCCCGGGTAGAGCAGCACGGTCACGAATACGCCCCTTTGGTCGTGAGGATTCGGCGGGCCTCGTTCAAATCGACGATCGCCGCACTCGCCAGCACACGATCGCCGCCATGGTCGGGATGGATCGCTCGCATGCGATCACGGTATCGAAACGTGACCTCGCGTTTGGAGGGCTGAGCCGTTCCGGCCGGGAAGCCGAGCACGTCGAGCGCCCACGCCCGCGGGTCGGCGAGAGCAGACAGGCCCGATGCCTGCGAACCGGCGAGATGAGCGATCAACGACGGGCCGATCGGACCGGTCCAGGTCATCGCCTTCAACAGCAGCGGAGCAATCACCCTCCGGCTCGAGGATTCCAGGCGCTCCATCGCATAGACCGCTCCGAGCACCTGGGCCAGATCGGTTCCGCGGGTGCCGAACTCGAACGTGATCTCGTCGCCGACCCCGACGAGGCGGTGCGTGCTGTGCGAGAGGCCGTGGCGATCGACCTGATACCGGTGCCGGAGCCGAGGTTGCACAACACGGGCGCCCGACTCGACCGAACGGACCAACCGGTGGATGTCGGGCGCGAGATCGGGGTGCACGCCGCCGACGTGTCGCGCCATCACCGCCCCGAGGAGCAGACCGCCGAAGCCCGGCGCCGGGTCGGCCGGAAGTACGAGGTGACCGAGCGCGACGCGCCGGGTCGGCACCGTCGGACGGGTGTGCCAGATCTCGATCTCGGCGAGCAGCATCGCGACGGTTGGCTGACGGTGGCCCGGTCAGACGTACGGGCGACACATCGTGCGGAGCTCTTGAGCTGCGCCGATGACGTCGGACGGGTCGTAGTCGTCGATATGGAAGACCTCGATCACCGATTCGGCTGCGCCAACGATCCTGGTCCACGCCCCGATGGTGATGCCGAAGGGTGGCACCTTGGGGCTCAGGGCGGGCACGAGATCGAACAAGCCGGTTCGAGCCGAACCGTCGATGGGGTCCCTGGCCAGTTTGTCGGCGTATTTGAAGAGGTCGTGGAGTGCTCCATCGGGTGCTTCGGCCTCTTCGTCGATCGAGGCCACCTCGCCTGCCTCGATCGCGTCGAGGAGGTCGTCGACCACCTCCTCGGCGTCTTGCGCGACGATGACGGTGTTGCCCTGCCAGCGATGCGGGATCTCCGCCTCGACCAGTGACGTCTCCAGCAGGTCGAGGTCGGCCTGTGGCCACTCGTCGAGGCCGAATTCGGTCGACTGGTCCTCGTCGTCGAGAGACACGGGGAACGGGCCGATCTCGGACTCGAGCCGCTCGAACAGTGCGTCGGTGGCGGCTTCGACGTCTTCGGGGACCAGCAGTTCTTCGCCATCCCACGCGTGCGGCATCCCGGCCTCGGCGAGCGCCTCCGACAGTTCGGCACGCTGGTCGAACGACCACCCGACCAGGTTGTAGTGCACCTTGACGACGTCGGGGTCGTTCGGTTCGAAGTCGGCCGGCGGCGCTCCTGCCGCGACGTCGCTCGCTTCCTCGTCGTCGTCCCCGCGGTTCTTGTTCAGAATGGCCACGGGACGAGGCTACTGGCCAGCCCTCTCGTCGTCGCCTCGCCGAACGATACCCGACAGGAAGTCGGCGATGAGCCGGTATTCCAGCAGCTTGTGCTCCGGTGACCTGAACCCATGGCCCTCGCCCTCCATGACCTGGAACGTCACCTCACCACCAGCGCCGCGAATCGTGTCGACGAGCGCCTCACTCTGATCGATCGGAACGACGGGGTCCTGGTCTCCGTGCATCACGAGGAGCGGAACGTCGATGAGATCGGCGTAGCTGAGGGGTGAGCGTTCGCGGTACAGATCCTCGTCGTCGAGAGGGCCCACGAGCGAGACGGTGTAGTGGGCTTCGAACCGGTGGCTGCGCGCGCTCAGGTCGGCCAGATCGGTCACGGGGTAGAGCACCACACCGCCCGCAGCGAGTCCGGGTTGGAGGCCGAGTAGGCCGAGCGTGGTGAGCCCGCCGGACGATCCTCCCATCACCACCGTCCGTTCCGGAGTGCTCCAGCCGGCTCGGTGCGAATGACGGAGCACGGATGCGGTGTCGTCGACGTCGAGTTTGCCCCAACCACCCCGCAACGCCTGCTGATAGTCGCGCCCATGTCCGGTGGTGCCGCGCGGGTCGGGCACGAGGATGTCCCAGCCCTGCGCCCACCAGTACGCGACGCGTGGCAAGAACTCGACCTGCCACTGATCGGTCGGTCCGCCATGGATCCAGCAGATCGTTCGCCCCTGCCCCGCGACGTACCGGCGGGCGTGCAGCGTCACGGCAGGGTCGGCTGTGTCGAGGTCGAGGTCGAGCTCGACGAGTTCGGGCTCCGGCAGATCGGCTGCTTCCCACCCGCTCACCGGACCGACGGCGATGACCGTGCGGGTCCACGACCGATCGGCGACGGTGCTGCCGGCACCGTCGTACACGACGATCTGGGTCGGGGTGCTGGCACCAGAGCGGATTGCAGCCAGACGGCTCCCGCGCCACGTGAGATGGCCATGAACACCACGCGCGACTTCGGTGACTGCTCCGGTCGATACGTCGGCGACGCAGAGACGACCGAACCCGTGCTCGTTCCGTGTGAACGCGATGAGTGATCCGTCCGGCGACGCCTCGTACGAGCGCTGGCCGAAACCCCACGTCGGCCCGGCGTGCTCGAACGGCTCGTCGACGAGCGGTTCGTCGCCCACCCACACGTTCAGCCATCCGTGGTCGTCGCGCACCCCGAGGCCGCGGCCATCGGGCAAGGTGCGGGGTTGGTGAACCGACGTGGCACCGACGAACTCCCCAACTCGTCCGGTTTCGAACTCGTACACACCGACGCGGGCCGCATCCCACGGCATGTCGGGAACGTTCCAGGCGGTCCAGAGAGCGGTCGATTCCAGCTGGGTGACGAACGGATCGAAACAGAAGTCGGCGGTGCCGTCGTCGAGCCGTTCGGCCGCGACGACCCGATCGACCCAGCAACGCCAGATCTCGGCCTGATCGACGACATAGACGACGAACGTGCCATCGGGCGCCACCACCGGCGCCTGCGCAGCACGGCCCTGTTGGGTGAGTCGACGGGGAACACCTCCCGGCGCGGGTTGCAGCCACAGTTCTCCGTCGGTCGCTGCGTACACCACCCCCGTGCCGTCGGGGAGCCAGTCGAAACAGCCACCCGACATGCCTCTGCCGGCAACCGGAGTGGGGCCGGCTGTCAGAATCCGTTCCGGTCCACCGACGGCGGGTACCAGCACGATCGCGGTGCCCGAGCCCCATCGCACCACGAACGCAATATCGTCGCCGTCGGGCGACAATCGAGGCTCGGTGAGTTCTCGGCCAGCAGCACACATCTCGGGCGACAGATCCACAGCACGACTGTAGAGGCGCAGGCCGACGGGTGACCTGACAGCGCAGGGCGACCGGCGATATCGGGCGAGATGCCAACGACATGAGGAGCCGGCGGACGCCTCGCACTATCTTGGCGACATGACCGGATCGAATCCGCAGCGTCCAGACCGCAACCTCGCGATGGAGTTGGTGCGGGCCACCGAGTCGGCAGCGCTGGCATCGGCACGATGGGTGGGGCGAGGCGACAAGGAAGGCGCCGACGCCGCAGCGGTCGATGCCATGCGGCTCAGCCTCTCGACGGTGCAGATGGACGGCACCGTCATCATCGGTGAGGGCGAGAAGGACAACGCTCCGATGCTCTACAACGGCGAACGCGTCGGCGACGGCTCGGCCCCGGAGGTCGACGTGGCCGTCGACCCGATCGACGGCACCACACTCACGGCGCACGGCAAGACGAATGCGTTGTCGGTGATCGCCGTCGGCGAGAGGGGTTCGATGTTCAACCCCGGACCGTCGTACTACATGGAGAAGATCGCTGTCGGTCCCGACTGCGTCGGCTCCATCGACATCACCGCGAGCCCGTCACAGAACCTCCGATGGATCGCCAAGGCGAAGCGTGCCAACGTGCGCGACCTCACCGCCGTCATCCTCGACCGCCCGCGCCACGCTGCATTGATCGAGGAAGTGCGTGCGAGCGGCGCTCGAATCAGGCTGATCACCGACGGTGACGTGTACGGCGCGATCGCCACGTCGTGGCCCGACGCAGGTGTCGACGTGCTGTTCGGTATCGGTGGCACGCCTGAGGGTGTCATCGCGGCCGCAGCGCTGAAGTCGATGGGCGGTGAGATGCAGGCCCGTCTGTCTCCACAATCCGATGAGGAGCGCTCGGCCATGGCCGAAGCCGGCTACAACCTCGATCAGGTACTCACCGAGAACGACCTCATCCAGGGTGACAACTGCTTCTTCTGCGCGACCGGGCTCACCGACGGGCAACTCCTCAAAGGCGTCCGCTTCGACTCCCGTGGCGCGCGTACCCAGAGCCTCGTCATGCGCTCACGCAGCGGCACGGTGCGGTTCATCGACGCGCGGCACCGCGTGAAGAAGCTCCAGGAGTTCTCCGCGATCGACTACATGTAGTTCACGCCGCGATGGCAGCGGCACCCACCACCGCGATCGAGATCGCGATGATCTGTCGCCCACTGACGTGTTCGTGCAGCACGACGCCGGCGAGCAGGAGACCGAACAGGGCCGACATCTCGCGCAGACCGGAGACAAGGCCGAGCGGCTCCGTGCGAGCTGCGATCATCACGAGAAGGTATCCCGCGGCATTCGCACCGCCGCCGATCAGCAGCGTGACCGGCTGGGCACGCGCGACGTCACGCATCCGCTCGACACCGCGCCGGCGAACCACGATGGCGGTGAGCACGACCGCATAGATGATGAAGCTCGTCGAGATGAACTGCACCGCACCGCCGTTGCGACGAACCCCGTAGCCGTCGACGAGCGTGTACGCCGCGATGATCACGCCGGTCGCCATCGCCCACCGCGTGTCCCGCAACGGTCGCCCGGTTGCAGCGAGACCGAGTCCGAGGGTGATCAGAACGACACCAACCGCACCGACGGGTTCCACGGAGTCGCCGAGGAGCACGATCCCCGCGACGAGCGTGATCATCGGAGCCGTGCCGCGGGCGATCGGGTAAGCGACTGCGAGGTCAGCGCGCTCGTATGCGGCGACCAGAAAAAGGTTGTAGATGACGTGGAGCACGCAGGTCAACGCCAGGATCCACCACACCGAGCGCTGCGGCGGTCCGACCATCAGGACGACCGGTACGTTCAGGATCGCTGCCGCGGACACGATCGCCCAGTTCGTCATCAAACGGTCGCCACCCGCCTTCATCAGCGCGTTCCAGCTCGCGTGCAGCAGCGCTGCCGTGAGCACCAGCACGAACGAGGTCGCGGCCATGTCGACCTGTCGGGCGGAGCGGCGACCGGCTCGCTTCCGACCCTCCGACTGTGCTCAGACCGCGATGCCGGAGGCGCTCAGACGGGCGTGGGCCCGACCCAGCGCGGCAACCGCTTCGGCGCTGTGCTCGCTGCGCAACGACTCTTCGGCCCGTTCCTTCGCCCGGCGAGCCCGCTCGACGTCGATCGCCGACGACACCTCGGCCGCGTCGGACAGGATCGACACTTTGTTGCTGCTGACCTCGACAAAACCGCCATGCACCGCGATGTCCTCGACCGAACCGTCGGACAGGAACACCCGAGTGTGGTTCTCGGTGAGCGCGCCCAGGAAGGCCGAGTGGCCCGGCTGGAATGCGATCTCGCCTCCACCCAACGTGCGGGTGATCACCATGGTGGCCTCACCGGAGTAGAGCACTTCCTCCGGTGACACCACTTCGACGGTCATAGCTGCGGCCATGGGATCAGACGCTGTCCTGCAGTGCCTTCGCCTTCGCGAGCACCTGTTCCACTGAACCGACGTTCAAGAACGCCTGCTCGGGCACATCGTCGAGTTCACCGTCGATCAGCGCCTCGAACGACTCGACCGTCTCCTTGACGGGCACGTATTCGCCCTCGAGGCCGGTGAAGACCTGCGCGACGTAGAAGGGCTGCGACAGGAAACGCTCGACCTTGCGGGCTCGGTTCACCGTGAGTCGGTCCTCGTCGGACAGCTCGTCGAGACCGAGGATCGCAATGATGTCCTGGAGTTCCTTGTAGCGCTGGAGCGTCTCCTGCACGCGTCGAGCGACGGCGTAGTGATGCTCGCCCACGACTTCGGGGCTCAGGATCGTCGACGTCGACGACAGCGGGTCGACGGCCGGGTAGATGCCGAGCGCGGCAACCTGGCGCGACAACTCGGTGGTGGCATCGAGGTGCGTGAAGGTGGTGAAGGGAGCCGGATCGGTGTAGTCGTCGGCGGGCACGTACACGGCCTGGAGCGACGTGATCGACCGCCCACGCGTGGACGTGATTCGTTCTTGCAGCTGACCCATCTCGTCGGCGAGCGTCGGCTGGTAGCCCACTGCCGACGGCATGCGGCCGAGCAGTGTCGACACCTCGGAACCGGCCTGCACGAAGCGGAAGATGTTGTCGACGAACAACAACACGTCCTGGTTCTGCACGTCACGGAAGTACTCGGCCATGGTGAGCGCCGACAGTGCGACACGGAGTCGCACGCCCGGCGGCTCGTCCATCTGACCGAACACCAGGGCGGCCTTCTCGAACACGCCCGACTCGATCATCTCGAGGCGAAGGTCGGTGCCTTCACGGGTGCGCTCGCCGACTCCAGCGAACACCGACACGCCACCGTGCTGCGAGGCGACACGGTTGATCATCTCGGTGATGAGCACCGTCTTGCCCACACCGGCACCACCGAAGAGGCCGATCTTGCCGCCGGCAACGTACGGCGTGAGGAGGTCGATGACCTTGATGCCGGTCTCGAACATGCGTGCCGACGGCTCGAGCGTGTCGAAGGCGGGCGCCGGACGATGGATGTCCCAGCGCTCCATGTCTTCGAAGCCGTCGGGAGCCTCGTCGAGGGGATCACCCCACACGTTCCAGATGTGGCCGAGCACCTTCTCGCCGACCGGCACCGTGAGTCCACGGCCGGTATTGCGCACCGGCGTGCCGCGCGTGAGACCGTCGGTCGGCTTCATGCACACGGCTCGCACACGCCCGTTGCCGAGCTGCTGCGCCACCTCGGCGAGTACGGACCGCGACTCGCCGTCGACGATGATATCGAACTCGACTGCGTTGTTCAGCTCGGGGAGTGAACCTCGCGGGAACTCGACGTCGACCACCGGGCCGGCGATGCCGATGATTCGGCCTTCTTTGAGCTCGTTGCGTTCTGATTCTTGGGTCATGGTCATGGCTGTCGATATCTCCTGCTCAACCGTGTGTCAGTCCGTGTGTCCAGCTCGTGTTCAGAGCTGTTCGCCGTACTTGGCGAGGTGGGCAGCCTTGGCCTGCCCGATCCAGTCTTCTCGTTCGATTCGTCCCTTGAAGTTGAGCATCGCACCGATTCGCTCGACTTCGTCGGGTGTCCATTGGGCGATCTGCCTGAACGTGGTGACGCCCGCTTCGGTGAGTTTGCGCACGATGACCGGGCCGATGCCGTCGATGGCTTCGTCGAGGTCGTCGGGCTCGATCGTGGCCGTGGCGCCGGAGGCCGGGGCGGTCGTGGCACTCGACGCTGCGGCCGACGCTTCGCTTGATGCCGGTCGGCTCGATGCAGTCGATCTGAGCCGGGCTTCGAACCCGTCGTCGGCTTCGAAGTCGATCGAGAACGACTCCTTGCCACCGGATCCGAGTGCTTCAGCCCCACCGACGATCTCCATGATCTCGGTGGTGATCGAGTCTTGACGGGCGCGGTTCATGATGATGCTGAGGTTCTTGATGAGATCGTCGGCGTTGTCGGTGGCCGACTTCATCGCGCGCTGGCGGAAGGCGTGCTCGGACGCCGCAGCGTTCAGGAGCGCAGCGTAGATTCGTGCCTCGATGTAGCGCGGCAGCAACGTGTCGAGGATCGTGGTGGGATCGGGTTCGAACTCGTAGTCGCCGCCCGAGCCGTCGGATGAGCCGGCTTTTCCGTCGCCGCCCGTGACCGTCTCGGCGCTCAGCGGAACGAGGGGGCGCAGTACGACTTCCTGGTTGCCGGCCGTGATGAAGCGGGTGTAGACGAGCTCGACCTTGTCGACCTGACCGCTCGTGTACAGCTCGACGACGTGCCGCCCGATCTCACGGGCGTCGTTGTAGCTGGGCGCGTCGCTGAAACCGGCGAAGCCTCGACCCAGGGTGTACCCGCGGAAACGGTAGTAGCTCTCGGCTTTCCGGCCGACCGGGATGATCAGATAGTCCTTTCCGGCGATCACGTCGGCCTTCACCTCACCTTCGGCGGCACGTTGCACACCGGCGTTGTAGCCGCCGCACAGTCCTCGGTCGGCGGTGATCGTGACGTAACACGTGGTCTTGATGTCGTCACGACCGGTGAGCAGCGGCGAGTCGGAACTGCCCCCGGCGGCGGCGAGGTCCTTCACGACCTCGGTGATCTGCTCGGAGTACGGGACGGCCGCGTACACGCGCTGCTGGGCCTTCACGATCCGCGATGCGGCGATCAGCTCCATGGCGCGTGTGATCTTCTTCGTGGACTGCATCGATTTGATGCGTCCACGCAAAATGCGTTCCTGTCCTCCGGCCATCGATTACTCCGTCGCGAGCGTCTTGTGCGATTCGGCTTCGCCCATCTCGTCGGCGTCGACCGAAGTCGGGTCGATTGCCTTTGCGGCGGCCATCTCGGTGGCGAACTGATCGAGGAACGACTGCACCGCATCGGCGAGCCCGTCGGGAACGGCGCCGGTTCGGATGTCGCTCAGCAGGCTCCCGTGCTGCGACCGCATGAAGTCGAGCAGTCCGAGCTCGAACCGCTTGACGTCGGCGACCGGCACCTTGTCGAGGTAACCCTTCGTGCCGGCGAAGATCGCGACGACCTGTTCTTCTACGGGCATCGGGCTGTTCAGCGGCTGCTTGAGCAGCTCGACGAGGCGATAGCCGCGCTCGAGCTGGGCCTTCGATACCGGGTCGAGCTCGGACCCGAACGTGGCGAATGCCTCGAGCTCACGGAATTGAGCGAGGTCGAGCTTCAGGGTGCCGGCAACGCTCTTCATGGCTTTGGTCTGGGCCGCGCTGCCAACGCGTGACACCGAGATACCCACATCGACGGCGGGGCGGATGCCCGACTTGAAGAGGTTGTCCTGCAGGTAGACCTGGCCGTCGGTGATGGAGATCACGTTCGTGGGAATGTACGCCGACACGTCGCCGGCTTTGGTCTCGATGATCGGCAGTGCCGTGAGCGATCCGGCGCCGTTCTCGTCGGAGAGTTTGGCGGCACGCTCGAGGAGGCGACTGTGCAGGTAGAACACGTCACCGGGGTACGCCTCGCGGCCCGGTGGCCGCCGCAGCAGCAATGAGAGCTGGCGATATGCCTCGGCCTGCTTCGACAGGTCGTCGTACACCACGAGGGCGTGCTCGCCGTTCTCCATCCAGTACTGACCCATCGCACAACCGGCATAGGGAGCCAGGTACTTGAAGGGAGCGGAGTCGGCGGCAGGTGCCGACACGACCACCGTGTACTCCATGGCCCCGGCAGAGCGGAGTGTCTCGACCGTCTGAGCGACGGTGGACCCTTTCTGACCGATGGCAACGTAGATGCACTTCACACCCTGACCCTTCTGGTTCAGGATGGTGTCGACTGCGACCGTGCTCTTACCGGTCTTGCGGTCACCGATGATCAGTTCGCGCTGGCCCCGACCGATCGGGGTCATGGCGTCGATCGACTTGATGCCGGTCTGCATCGGCTCGTGGACGGGCTGGCGGCCCATGATGCCGGGTGCCTGGATCTCCATGCGGCGGAGGTGGGTGCCGACCAGGTCGCCGGCGCCGTCGATGGGCTGACCGAGCGCGTTCACGACACGGCCGAGCACCCCGTCACCGGCCGGAACCGACAAGATGCGGCCGGTGGCCTTGACGGTCTGGCCTTCTTCGATGGAGTCGACATCGCCGAGCACCACGGCCCCGATCGACTCCTCGTCGAGGTTCAACGCCAGTCCGACCGATCCGTCCTCGAACTCGAGGAGTTCGTTCACCGCGGCGTCGGGCAGACCCGACACCCGGGCAATACCGTCGCCGACCTGGGCGACGCGTCCGACGGTGCGGGCCTCGAGCGAGGGTTCGAACCCGTCGAGGTTCTTCTTGAGCGCCGATGCGATATCGGCGGCTGAGATGGTGAGTTCTGCCATGTCTGATGCTCCTACAAGCGGCTCTTGAGCTGGTCGACGCGAGTGCGGACGGTGCCGTCGATGACGGTGTCGCCCACGGTGGCCACGATGCCGCCCAGCACGGACGGATCGACGATCACCTTGAGACTGACCGACTTGCCGGTGGCGTTCGCCAGGGCAGCGGTGAGTCGGGTCTTCTGGTCATCGGTGAGTGCGACGGCGCTGCGCACCTCGGCGACTTCGAGGTTTTTCGAGCTCGCCGCTCGCTGCACCAACTTGTCGATGATGGACGGCAGGTCGCGGCCGCGGCCGGAACCGACGACCATCGAGACGAGCTGTGTGGTCGTGGATGTTGCCTTGCCGCCGAGGAGGTCCTCGACGATGGCCTGGCGCTTGCTGGCCGGCACCATGTCGTCGGTGAGTGCGTTTCGCAGCGCATCGCTCGACTCATACGAGCGTGCGAATCGGAAGAGCTCGTCTTCGACCTCGTCGATCGTGCCCTCCGCACGCGCCACTTCGAAAAGGGCACGTGCGTATCCGTCGATGCGTGCGTCGCTCATGATGCGCCTACCTTCGCAATGAATGCTTCGATCAGTTCCTGTTGCGTTGCCGTATCGAGGCTGTCGGTCACGACGCGGTCGACGGCATCGGACGACAGCCGCACGATCTGACCTCGCATCTCGTCACTCGAACGGCCGGCGAGGCCTGCAAGATCGGCTTCGGCGCGAGCTTCGAGTTCGGCCACCTCGGCGTCAAGACGTGCTCGACCGTCGTTCAGAGCGGCTTCGGCCTGCGCATCTGCCTCGGCGAAGAGACGTTGACGCTCGGCGTCGATGTCGCCCTTCGCTTCACGAATGTCGGTGGCTTCGGTCTGCGATGCCGCCTGCGCCTCGGCCGCCCTGTCGAGTTCGGCCTGGATGCGCGCCGTGCGATCGGCCATGGCCTTCTTGACGGCCGGACCGGCGAACTTGACCAGCATGAAGATGACCAGCAGCGCTGCCGGGATGCCATACAGCATCTCGGCCTTTTCGGGGAAGAGCCAGTGATGGGATTGCGACGGGTCTTCGGCGGCGAGGATGGCGAACACGCTCATGACGACACCTCACTTCCGAGCACGGCGCTGACGGCCGCAGCGACTGCGGCGGCATCGGGACGTTTCCCGGTGGCCAGTTCTCCGGCCCGTGCGGCAACGTCGGCGACGGCACCCTCGATTTCGCCGCGTGCGGCGTCACGGGCTGCGTCGATGTCGGCCTGTGCGGCGCCTCGTCGCTCGGCAATGGCTGCGTTCACGGTCGCCAGGCGTTCGGAACGCTCGGCTTCCAGCGTTGCCCGTGCCGCTTCGACCCGGCTGTTGGCTTCGCCACGAACGGTGGCGAGCTGGGCGTCGTACTCGGCCACCTCGGCGCGTGCCGAGGCAGTACGGGCCTCCGCACCCTCGAGATCGCCCCGGATGCCGCTGTAGCGGGCATCCATCCCCTTCTTGAGCATGGGGAACAGCACGAACCGCATGAGCAGTGCGAACACGATGAAGGACCCTGCGCCCCATGCGAGTTCTTTGTACTCGGGGACGATCGGGCTGGGCCCCTCGCCACATTCTGTAGCTGTTTCGCTTTCGGGTTCGAACTCGCAGTCCTCGGCGTGAAACTCTTCGGTTTCCTCGCCCTCGGCTGCGACGAACTGCACCGTGAGCGACGCACCGGTTCTGGTGACGACGGCTGTCAGCACGTCAGCTCCTTGTGGGAGTAGGTGGGTAATGGACTTTTCGGTGGAACGAGCGACATGAATCGCGATCGATCGACGATCGGCGAGCGCCGATCAGAGACCGATGAGAATGAAGACGACGAAGCCGATGAGGGCGAGCGCCTCGGTGAATGCGATACCGAGGAACATGGTTGTGCGAACCATGCCGGCTGCCTCTGGTTGACGAGCCATTGCCTCGACGGACTTGCCGACGAGGTAGCCGATGCCGATGCCAGGGCCGATGGCGGCGAGGCCATAGGCGAAACCGGCGGAACTTGCCGCAGCTGCCGCTTTGGCGTCTGCGGCTGTTGCTGCGAGAAGGCTGAGTGCTTCCATGTTGGGATGATCTCCTGTTGATGTCTCTGGGTAGGGAGAGGTTGAGCGGTGGGTAGCGCTGTGTTCAGTGCTCGGGATGAGCGGCGCCACCGATGTACACAGCGGCGAGAATGGTGAAGATGTAGGCCTGCAGGAATGCGACGAGCACCTCGAATGCCGTGAGGAACACGAGCATGAAGAACGGCAGGATGGCAACCGGCTTCAGCAACAGCGTGTCGCTCACCACGAGCTCTTCGGTGAGCAGTGCAAATGTGACGAGCAGGATATGGCCGGCGAGCATGTTGGCGAAGAGCCGGACGGTGAGCGAGAAGGGGCGCACGAGGAACGTCGAGATGAACTCGATCGGGGTCACGAGGATGTAGAGCGCCTTGGGCACACCGGGCGGGAACAGCGAACTCTTCAGATAGCCGATGCCCTGGTGTTTGAAGCCGACCCCGATGAACACCACCCAGACGAGCAGCGACAGGAACAGTGGTATTGCCATGCGTGCCGTGGCGGGCATCTGGATGAACGGAATGATCCCGGGCACGTTGCACAGGTAGATGAAGGCGAAGATGCTGAGCATGAACGGGGTCCAGCCGAGGCCGGACTTGCCCATGGTCGGCATGATGATCTGTTCTTCGATGAACTCGACGACGACTTCGGCGAAGTTGCGCACACCAGTCGGCGCCTTGGTGGCGTCCTTGCGGCCGGCGAGCAGGAAGACGATGGATCCGATCAACGCGGCAGCGACCGAGATGAGGGCGACCTTGTTGAACGTGGGGAACAAATCCTGCCAGCGGAGGATCTCGTTGATCGGCGGAAATTCGAGTGCGAGCACGTTTGGTTCCGTTCCTGTGTTACGGGCGAGCAGGTTTCAAACCTGGATGGGCGAGAGAGATTGCGACGTACCGAAGCTCCCACAACAGGAGCCCGAGGTGCGTCACGATGATGGTCGTTCCGAGTGCCGGAAGTGAAATCCATCCGGCGTCCTTCACGAGAAGTACAGCGACGAAGATCAATCCGAGGCGCAATAGGTACCCGAACAGTGTGGCTCCCATCATGAGCCCGAGCGAAATCTTCGCAGTGCGCGAGATGAGCGTTGCCGCCAACAGGAAGTTGACGAGCACGAGGGCGATGCCGTACGCGCACGAGTAGACGCCATCGAGTCCCCAGATGAGACCGCAGACGGCGATGAGGGCGGGAGCCACGATGATGCCGCGCTTGACCATGTCTTTCGACACGTTCAGCTCGACATCGGGACCGTCGAGTTTGGTGACGAATGCCGGCGTGGGTTCGTTCACGAGTGCGGGTCCCTGTCGGTGTCGGCGGCGGGCGTGGTCGCCAGACGAGTTGCGAGGGCAGCATCACGAGCCGACTCATGGGCGAGCATGTGGGTTTCGTAGGTGTACCGCATTCGCAAGAACCAGCCGACGGCTGCGAAGAGGACGAAACCGACCGTGAACCAGGGTGTGGTGCCGAGCCAACGATCGAGGCCGAACCCGAGGCCCAGGAACACCGCGATCAGCAGCACGGCGTCCATGCCGGTGCCGAGCGTGTCGTCGGCCTTCACGAGGGGTTTGGTGGGCAGCAGTTTCATCTCAGCGAGCGATCGTGTCACAGCTCGAAGTTCCGTGCTTGTGAACGCGAGCACAAGCTAGTCGGTCTCCACCGTCTGTGGCAACTCCGAGACGTCGATCACCGAAAATGGGTCGAGTGGCTCGGTCGCGTCGACCTGATCGTCGCCGTGATCATCGCCGTTCTCATCACCGTGATCATCGTCGTTCTCGTCGCCGTGATCATTCTCGTCGGATTGCCCGGATCGCGGTTCACCGGTCTGAGCGTCGCGTGCCTCGGCGCCGCGCTCGGATCTTTGGTCGTCGCTGCGCTGCCACACCCGCCAGCCCCTCGTGCGAAACGGCTTCGGAACGATCTGCATCCATGCGGGCTCGTCGAGGGCGCGCTCGATGTCGAGAGCGCGTCGACGGCGAACGCTCGGATGCAACACCGTGTAGAGCACGATCAGCAGCGCGCCGATGCCGAAGGGGAGGTAGGTCGGGTTCGTGCCGAGCAGCACCGGGTACAGCACGAAGCCCGACAGCAACGCTGCCCACGTCCAGAGGATCAGGACACTTCGTCGGTGACCGTGTCCGAGGTTCATCAGCCGATGGTGTAGATGGCCCTTGTCGGCGACGTCGATCGCCTGACGGTTCGACACGCGCCGGATCACGGCGAACGCCGTGTCGAAGATCGGCACACCGAGGATCAGCACCGGAATCAGCACCGGAGCGAGGAAGAAGTAGGTCTGCCCGACGAACTGCTGCGTGTTCGGATCGGCCCGTCCACCCACCACACTCGTCGATACCGCCAGGAGGAGCCCGAGCAGGAACGCGCCGGAATCACCCATGAAGATCCGAGCCGGGCTGAAGTTGTAGGGCAGGAAGCCGAGGCAGATGCCCACCGTGATGATGGCGATCAGCGGTCCCACGTTGGGTTGCGGCAACAGGTCGATGTCGGCAAGTCGGTTCGCGTACAAGAAGAAGGCGGCAGCGCCGATTGCCACGATGCCGGCTGCCAACCCGTCGAGCCCGTCGATCAGGTTGATCGCCTGGGTCATGCCGAGGAGCCAGAGCACCGTGACCAGTGGTGTCCAGTCGGGCGAAAGGATGATGACGTCGAGAAACGGGACGCGGAAGTAGTACATCGTCGCGCCGAACTGCACGAGAACCACGCCGGCGATCACGACGCCGGTGATCTTGGCCGGAGGCGGGAGATCTTTGATGTCGTCGAGGAACCCGACGCCGAAGATCAACAGTGCAGCCAGGACGATGCCGCCGGGTTCGGAGTTCTGGAGAAACAGCGGATCGAACGCATCGAGCATCCACGCGGCGGACATCGCGACGAGGAATCCGATGATCATGGCCATCCCGCCTGTGTGCGGGATCGGCTCGGTGTGCACCGACCGCTCGTTCGGCGCGTGCATCCATTGGAAGCGGTACGCCAGCCAGCTCACCACAGGTGTCGCGAGCGCTGTGGCGACGACGGCAACACCACCGATGATGAGGTAGTCGCCGACCGCCGGTTGCACAACTGATCAGCCTACGGGACGACGTTCAGCTCGGGTAGGCCGGAAACCGGGCGCAGAGTTCGTTCACGTCGGCTCGCACCGCTGCGAGGGTGCCGGGATCGTCTCGATGGCGAAGCGCCCGAGCGATGAGCGCCGCAATCGTCACCATCTCGTCCCGACGCATTCCCTGTGTGGTGACCGACGGCGTGCCGATACGAACGCCACTCGTGACGAACGGGCTTCGGGGGTCGTCCGGGACGGTGTTCTTGTTGAGCGTGATGCCGGCCTCGTCGAGCGTCGATTGGGCGATCTTGCCGGTCAACTCCTCGTCGAACGGACGCAAGTCGACGACCATCAGGTGGTTGTCGGTGCCGCCCGACACGAGGCGGAAGCCCTCCCCGGCGAGCGCCTCGGCGAGCGCCGACGCATTGGCGACGATCTGGTGGGCGTACTTCGTGAAACTCGGGTCGGCCGCCTCGCGGAACGCGATCGCCTTGCCGGCGATGACGTGTTCGAGCGGACCGCCCTGCCAGCCGGGGAACACGGCCTTGTCGATGGCCTTCGCCAGGGCCTCGGTCGACAGGATGCAGCCGCCCCGGGGACCCCGCAGCGTCTTGTGGGTGGTGAACGTCACGATGTCGGCGTACGGCACCGGATTGGGATGCGCACCACCGGCCACGAGACCCGCAAGATGCGCGATGTCGAACAGCAACAACGCCCCGACCTCATCGGCGATGGCCTTGAACGGTTCGGGATCGAGGCGTCGTGGGTAGCTCGTGGTTCCCGCCACGATCAGCTTCGGTCGATGTTCGATCGCGAGCTCGCGCACCGAGTCCATGTCGATGCGCTCTTCGGCGCCGACTCCGTACGACACGAAGTGGTAGAGCAGGCCGCTGGCGTTCACCGGTGATCCGTGGGTGAGGTGTCCGCCGTGATCGAGGCTGAGCCCGAGCACCGTGTCGCCCGCTTCGAGCACCGCCTGATAAGCGCACATGTTGGCGTTGGCGCCCGAGTGCGGCTGCACGTTGGCGTGCTCGGCCCCGAACAGATCCTTGACCCGCTGGATCGCGATGGCTTCGATGTCGTCGACCACGGCGTTGCCGCCGTAGTAGCGCTTCCCTGGGTACCCCTCTGAGTACTTGTTCGTGAGCACCGAACCGGTGGCGCGCATCACGGCCGGGCTCGTGAAGTTCTCGCTGGCAATCAGCTGGAGACCGGTGACCTGGCGTTCGAACTCACGGACGAGCAGTTCTTCGATTTCGGTGTCGGGATCGGTGTCGGAAGGGAATGGCATGGTCAGAATTGCTCCTCGAGACTGGTCAACTGGTCGACGCGTCGGGCATGACGGCCACCTTCGAACGATGTGGTCAGAAAGAGTTGGACGATTTCCTCGGCCACGCCGAGCCCGACCACGCGTGCGCCCATCGACAGCACGTTCGCATTGTTGTGTTCACGGGCCATCCGAGCCGTGTACAGGCAGTTGCACAAGGCGGCGCGCACACCGCGGACCTTGTTGGCAGCCAACTGCTCGCCTTGGCCGCTTCCGCCCAACACGATGCCCAGTTCGGCGTCTCCGTCGCGAACGACACGGCCGACCGCTGCGCAAAACTTTGGGTAGTCGACGCTCTCGGTCGAGTCGGTGCCCTGGTCGAGCAGCGTGTGGCCTTGCGCCGACAGGAGCGCGATGAAGTGCTGCTTCAGCTCGTAGCCGGCATGATCGGACCCGATCGCGATAGTCGTCATCGTCGGACGAGTGTAGAACGGCGGTCCGACACCAACCGTGCGGTTTGACGAAAGATACGGTCCGAGGCCATGGCCATCGATCCTCGGACCCCGGTCATCGTCGGTGTCGGGCAGTTCTTGCATCGCGCCAAGGGCCTCGACGATGCGTTCGACCCGATCCGGTTGATGGTCGAGGCGATCAGGATCGCCGCCGACGACGCCGGCCTCGCCGGAGTGCCCGCGCCCGATTCGATTCGCGTCGTCTCTTCCTTGTCGTGGCGGTACGGGAACCCGGCATGGCTCGTCGCCGAATCGCTCGGAGTGAGCGCACGAGAACTGGCCAGCACGACGATGGGCGGCGACAGTCCGCAGAGCGTTGTCACCGCAACGGCTGCGGGCATCCAAGCGGGCCACCTCGACCTCGCGTTGCTGGTCGGTGGCGAGGCGTGGCGCACCCGAATGCGCTACCGAAAGCGGGGTGAACGGCCCGACTGGCCGACGGCGCCCGCCGATGCGACGCCCGTGAAGATCGGTGCCGAGATGGAGATGAGCCTCGAGGCAGAGACCGATCGCGGGATCCGGCAACCGATCCAGGTGTACCCGATGTTCGAAACGGCGATTCGGGCCGCCGACGGGTTGTCGCCGGACGCACACCTCAGACGCATCAGCGAGCTGTGGGCGCGGTTCAGCGACGTCGCGGCCGGCAACCCCCATGCGTGGGTCCGCCAAGCCATGAGCGCCGAAGCGATTCGCACACCGAGCGACCGGAACCGGATGGTCGGGCTGCCATATACCAAGGTGATGAACTCCAACAACGATGTCGACATGAGCGCCGCCGTCATCATGTGTTCGGTCGAGGCCGCCGACCGTCTCGGCGTCGGCCGCGACCGCTGGGTGTTCCCCCACAGCGGCACCGGATGCAGCGAGCACCAGTTCGTCTCCCACCGCGATTCCTTCACGCGACTTCCCGCCGTGGAACTCGGCGGGGCCATGGCGCTCGAGTTGGCGGGCATCGGCATCGACGACGCTTCGATCATCGACCTGTATTCATGTTTTCCGTCCGCTGTTCAGCTGGGGGCTCGATCAATCGGGCTCGACCCGTACGACGAAACCCGCCAGATCACGCGAACGGGTGGCCTGTCGTTTGCGGGTGGGCCGTGGAACAACTACGTGATGCATTCCATCGCCACCGTGGTCGACGAACTCCGACAGGCTCCCGAAGAACGGGGTTTCGTCTGGGCCAACGGCGGATTCGCCACGAAGCACGCGTTCGGGGTCTACGGCGCCGAGCCACCGGCCGGAGGTTTCAAGCTGGGATCACCACAGGACCAGGTCGACGCACTCCCCCGCCGCCAGCTCGCCGCTCCCGTCGAGGCGGCCGGGCCGGCGACCATCGAGGCGTACACCGTCATGCACGGCCGGGCGGGTCCCGAGCGAGCGATCGCCGCCTGCCTGCTCGGCGATGGTCGTCGGGCGTGGGCGATCAGCGACGAGGCGGACGTCACCTCCGCGCTGCTCGACGGCGAATGGGTCGGCACCCGGGTCACGCTCGGCGACGACGGAAATCTGTTCGTCGGGTGAACACAACTCTCCCGCCCAGTGAGACGTCGGCCGTCAGGAGCCGTCGATCTCCTGACCGGCGAGGGTGCCCTGGTCCGGGCACGTGGCGATCAAGTAGGCGTTGGTCTCGGGGATGTCGGCGTCGATGATCAAGCTCGGGTCGGACGGGATGGGCACGAACCGGCCGGCGAGATCGGCGGCGGCGGAGTCGACGATGGCCCAAATGTCGTCGGGCAGATCTACTGCGACCGTCGGCTCGGCAGGATCACGTGTGGCCAGTGCCTCCTCCCATGCTGTGACGATCGCGGCGACCACGTCGTCGTCGGCGCCCGCGGCGATCAACGATTCGTAGGCGGCTGCCGAACGGCGCGCGAACGGCCCGTAGTACTCGAGTTGTGCAACCTGACGTTCGGCGGCGAGTTCTTCCGGCCAGTTCTCGAACATCGCTTCGAAGCCGGTGGTCGCCACCGGAGCGGCGACCACCTCGATCGCTGCTGCGTCCTCCGGTGTCTCGGCGGCGAAACTCGCCATGACCGACACGACCTGGAACGAGCCGCCGAAGCGGCTCCACGCCTGGCAGAACGCGTCGGCGCTGTCGAGACCGGGGATGCCGACCTCCGGGATGGTTTCCGGCGGAGGTGCATCGGCCGACGCACCGACGGTCTCGTCGGTTTGCACGTCGACCGTCGCGTCGCCGCCCGCGGTGCTGAGTGAGTCGTCGACGGTGTCTGACGAGCCGGACTCGGGCACCGGCGAAGACGACTGCGCCGACGGCGCGGGCACGGCTTCCCCCTGCGTGTCCGAACCGGAACAAGCGGCAAGCATGAGGGCGACCACGACCACGCCTGCGCGTACGGGTGCCTTCTGGGGAGTTTGCATCTCATCATCGTCGCGTAACCCGTGCCAAGATTCGATGCATGGTCGCCCCCGTCCCCGACGCCTCGACCCGACTCGGCGACACGACCGCATCAGCGGGCGCCGAGCGGCCGGTGATCATTCTCGACTGCGACCCGGGTCACGACGATGCCGTAGCGATCGTGGTCGCCGCTCAGACCACCGAGCTCCGCGGCATCACCACGGTGGCGGGCAATGCTCCTCTCGATCGCACCACCTACAACGCCTGCGTGATCCGCGATCTCGTTGCACCCGATGTCGACGTACACGCCGGTTCGCACCGGCCCATCGTTGCCGAGCCGAAGCACGCGGGGTTCGTGCACGGTGAGTCCGGCCTGGATGGCGCCGAACTCCCGGCGCCGACCCGCTTGCAGTCGAGCGATGACGCCGTGGCGTATCTCGTCGACACCTGCCGCGCCGAGGAAGGAATCTGGCTGGTTCCCACCGGACCGCTGACCAATATCGCACTTGCTCTCCGTTTGGCGCCCGACCTGGTCCACCGGATCGCAGGTGTCTCGCTCATGGGTGGCGGCACGTTCGGCAATCGCTCGGTGACCGCCGAGTTCAACATCTGGGCCGACCCTGAAGCGGCCGCCGTCGTGTACGGGTCGGGAGTCGACCTCAAGATGGCCGGCCTCGACGTCACGCATCAGTTCCTCGCGACGCCCGAACGGATCGAGGCGGTCAGGGCGATCCCGGGCCGGCTGGCGGCCGTGCTCGCCGATCTGTTCGTCTTCTTCGCCGACACCTATCGGTCGCGCCACAGCACCTTGGCCGGAGCAGCCGTCCACGACCCACTCGCGGTGATGGCCGTCTCACATCCCGAGCTGTTCACATCGTCGAGGCGGCACGTCCAGATCGAACTGACCGGCGAGCTCACGCGCGGCATGACCGTGATCGATCAGCGCGACCTCATCGAGCGCCAGGCACCGAACTGCGACGTGCTCGACACCGTCGATGTCGATGCCGCCTGGCGGTTGATCAATTCCGGCATCGCCGCTGCGGGCGACGTACCGTAATCTGCTCAGGTGATCGAAGAACGCGGAGACGGCTCGACGACCGAATCGACTGCCGACGCCGACACGTACCCGCGTCAGTCGGCACGGACGCAGCGCTTCACGCTGGGGGCGCCACGCGATCTCACCGTGTCGCCCGACGGCCGACGACTGGTCTTCGCGCGTAGTCGAGCGGGAGACGACTCGATCAACTGCCTCTGGTCGCTCGATCTCGGAAGCGGCGAGGAACAGCTGATCGCCGACCCGCTTGCCCTGCTCGCCGACGATCTCGACCTGCCGCCCGAGGAGCGACGCCGGCGTGAACGGTTGCGAGAGGGCGCAGGAGGCGTCACGTCGTATACGACCGATCGAGCGGTGACGGTTGCGGCATTCGCACTTGGTGGCCAGCTCTTCGTAGCCGGACTGCTGTCCGCGTCGGCTCGACCGCTGCCGGTCGAGGGACCCGTGTTCGACCCCCGGCCCGACCCATTGGCGACGTGTGTGGCATACGTGAACGGCCCCAAATTGATGGTCGGTGAACTCACCGGGGAGTCGCGGACCATCGCCGGCGACTTCGACGACCCTCCGACCGTCACGTGGGGCAGTGCCGAGTTCATCGCCGCTGAGGAGATGGGGCGACATCGCGGGTACTGGTGGAGCCCAACCGGAGATCTTCTCGCTGTCTGCCGCGTCGACACGGCGCCCGTCACCCGTTGGCACATCGCGAATCCTGCCGAGCCCGAGGGTGAGCCGACGACACACGCCTATCCGGCGGCGGGAACCGCCAACGCCGATGTCTCGCTCCACGTGTTCGACCTGGTCGGCGGCGAGCCGACCGACGTGAACTGGGACGCGGCCCGGTTTCCATACCTCGCCGACGTGCAGTGGAATGACGCGGGCCTCCATCTCACGGTGCAGAGCCGTGACCAGCGACGCCTGCGGCTCCTCCGCGTCGACACCGAATCCGGCGCAACCTCGATCGTCTGGGACGATGAAGATCCGGAGTGGGTCGAGCTCGTGCCGGGGTCGCCAACCGTGCTCCACGACGGCCGCGTCGTCGCGTGCAGCGATCGCGACGGCTCACGCCGCCTGTTGGTCGATGACGTGCCGGTCACTCCCGAAGACCTCCAGGTACGCACCATCATCTCCGCCGACCTCGACCGGGTGATCTTCGCCGCCAACCCGATCGACGACGCCACGGTGATGCACATCTTCAGGTCGGCGTACACGCCGAACCTCATCGAGTCACTCACCGATGAACCTGGCGTGCATGGCGCCGTGACGGCCGGCGAGACGGTGGTCATTCGAACGACCACACTGGGCGAGTTCGGAACTGCCATCACACTGCCGGGTGGTGCGTCGCTCCAGTCTTTCGCCGCGACGCCGCTCGTCACACCGAACGTGACCCTGCTCCGATCTCCCGAGCGCCGACTGCACGTCGCCGTGCTGTTGCCCCACGACTACGACACCAACCGCGGCGCCTACGGCGACCGGCTCCCGGTACTCCTCGACCCGTACGGCGGGCCACACGCTCAGCGTGTTGTCCGGTCGCGGAACGCGTTCCTCGCATCCCAATGGTTCGCCGACCAGGGTTTCGCCGTCGTGGTGGTCGACGGACGAGGTACACCTGGGCGCGGATCAGCCTTCGAACGGGCGGTGTTCCATGACCTCGCGAGTGCGGCGCTCGACGATCAGGTCGAAGGACTCCTCGCTGCCGCGGCCGACAACGACGCCCTCGACCTCGATCGGGTCGCGATGCGTGGGTGGAGCTTCGGCGGATACCTGTCGGCGCTCGCCGTGATGCGTCGACCCGACGTGTTCCACGCCGGCATCGCCGGAGCACCCGTGACCGAATGGCGGCTGTATGACACGCACTACACAGAGCGCTATCTCGGCGACCCGATTGCCGACCCGGCGGTGTACGAGGCCTCGTCACTCATCCCGCTCGCCGGCGAGCTCACGCGGCCGCTGTTACTGATCCATGGCCTCGCCGACGACAACGTGGTGGCCGCCCACACGCTGCGCCTGTCGTCGGCGCTGCTGGCCGCGGGCAAGCCGCACGAAGTGCTCCCGTTGGTCGGCGTCACCCATATGACGCCGCAGGAAATCGTCGCTGAGAACCTCCTGCTGCACCAGCTGGAGTTCCTACGGCGTACTCTCAGGATCCACACCCCCGCAACGAAGAGAGCCCAGGCATGAGCGAAACACTGAGTGAGCTGTTCCGAGGCGTGGCCGTTCACGCCAACGCCGACCAGGAACACAAGGCGGCACTCGAACTGCTCACGTTGGTGATGGTCGCCGATCAGAGTATCGACAGCGCCGAGATCGAAGCCATCCGCAACATCAGCGAGGAGTGGCACGAGAGCGAGTTCTCCTTCGAGCGTTACCTCGGAGATGCCGTGGCGATCGCCCAGCAGGCCGTGCACGACGACCGAGTCGCCGAGATGATCGCCGACATCGACGAACGCATCAGTTCTCGAATCTTGCGGCGAGCGCTCTTCTCGGCCGTGCGCGAGGTCGCCTGCGTCGACGACGAGCTCACTGCGGCCGAGGGATCGATTCTCGCGGCCGTCGCCGTCCGCTTCGGCTGACCCGCGCCTTCATGTCCGGTGGCGAACTGGCGGTCATCGTGATCGCGATCGCCGTCGGAGCGATCGTGAAGAGCGTGACGGGCATGGGCCTCCCCATCATCGCCGTGCCGATCATGTCGGTGTTCATCGGCGCCGAGACCGCCGTGGCGGCAATCGCGTTGCCGAACCTCGCCCAGAACATCGCGCTCGTCGTTCGACACCGAAGCTCGATCGTGCAGGCGCACTACCTCGCTCGCTTCGCACTCTCGGGCATCATCGGCGCGGTCATCGGGACGCTGACGTTGGGGGTGGTGCCGGAATCGGTCACGCTCGCCGTGCTGCTGGCTGCTCTGACCGGTTACATCGTCACGTCGATCAGGCAACCAGACCTGCAGCTCGCCGACGACACAGCGCGTCGCTGGTCATCGCCGGTCGGGGCGGTTGCCGGGCTGTTCCAGGGGGCGATCGGCATCTCGGGACCGATCGTCGGAACCTGGCACCACGGCCTTCGACTGTCGCGCGACGCCTTCGTGGCATCGGTGTCGGCAGTCTTCACCATCTCGGGCGCGTCCCAGGTCGTCGTGCTCGCGACTCGCAACAAGTTCGACGGGTTGTTGACGGTCGCGCTCATCCTCGCGGTGTTCGTGCTCGCGACGATTCCGCTCGGGCACCGTCTCGCGAACCGGCTCAGCGCCGAACGGTTCCAGCACGCAATCCTCGGTCTCCTCAGCCTCTCGGCGCTGAGCATTGCCTACCGACTCCTCGAGCAGATCTGGAGCTAGAACTGAGTTGGCGGGTCGGCGGAGTTCAAGCGTTATCCGGATGTTGCTTCATGCAGTGCGGCAACGGCGGCTTCTGGTTCGGGCACGGTGATCGTGACGATGCGCTGGTTGTGGAGCGTGAGTCGCACGGTCGGACCGCTTCGAAGCGTGCAGTTGGTCCGCTTCGGCGTCCACCAGAATCCGTAGGAGACTCGCCACCACGGCAGGTCGATCACTTCGGCGTGCTCGATCTCGTCGAGGCGGTATGTGCAACTGGGCCAGCCGATCAGTCCCCAGCGGATGGTGAAGCCGTTTGGCCCGGCGGTGGCGCGCACGCTGGACGAAGTCAGCACTTCGGCGAGCACGCCGACGGCAACCAGGATCGCCGGTACGACGAACATCAGGTCGCTCCAGGCGCCATTCGATTCCTTGCCCACGAGCACGAGAAAGACCGTGCCGACACACGTCGCGGCGACCATCGGCCAGCTGGTGGTACGGCCGGTGTACACCGTGTGTCGGCTCGGCCCGGCAATTGGAAGTGTGGTCATGTCAACTCCTTGATGATGCGGATGAGATCGTTCCTGCCGAGGCCCTGCTCGCTGGCCGAGGCGACCAACTTCTGGGCTGCTTCGGTCACCGACGACAATGCGGGGCCCGCGGACGCGACGCGTGCGCCGCGTCCGCGTCGGAACTCGAGCACTCCGTCGTCGCGGAGCTGTCGGTAGGCGGCGAGCACGGTGTTGCGATCGACGGACAATGCGATTCCGAGTTCGGAAGCGGGCGGTAGCTGCTCACCGACTACCAGGTCTCCGGACCCCACACCGCGGCGAACGCAACGAGCGATCTGGTCCTGGAGACGCTCTCGGGAAGTGTGATCAATTGACCAGCGCATGGTGCTAATAGTATTAGTCTCATCGTTGGGGAGAGTCAAGAGCGCGTCCCCGCCCCGCCGCCAGCGGTGACGCGGGTTCGCAGAGCCGGGGACATCGGTTCCCTTGGCCACGTCGGCAAGTGGCCCCGCAAGTGGCTGAGGCTCACTCCCGAGGACCGCAACGCCTTCAACGACCACCTCGACACCCTGCGCGAGATTGCAGAACCGCAGACCGACACGTCGACGTGACAGGCCTCGCCCGTCCGTCGGAGGGTTTCGTGAAAGGGTGTGGCCGATGAGCCGGGCATTCGAGGAGATCGACCACCAGACGACGCCGATGGGAGACATCAGCCTGCGCCGGCGGCTCGAACCGACGCTGCTCGTCGACGTGTACGAAGTGAAGCTCGACGATGAGTTCTTGATGTCGAGCCTGTTCACGGCCAGCGAGGAAGCCGTTGCCCGCTTGGGGCTCGCGGCGCGGGTCGGCGAACAGCTCGACGTCGTCGTCGGTGGGCTCGGGCTCGGCTACACCGCCAAGATCGCGCTCGAAGACCAACGGGTGGCGCGCCTACAGGTGATCGATGCGCTTCCGCAGGTGATCGGGTGGCATCGCGACCATCTCGTTCCACTCGGCGCCGTCCTCACTGCCGACCCACGATGCAACTTCGTCCACGGCGACTTCTTCGCCTTGGTCGCCGACGGCATCGAGCACGGTGACGACGGACCGAAACGGTTCGATGCGATCCTCGTCGACATCGACCACACCCCGAGTCATCTCCTGAACTCGAGCCATGCGAGCTTCTACCGGCCGGCCGGGCTCGCCCGGGTTCGCGACCAACTGTTGCCCGGCGGTGTCTTCGCGCTCTGGTCGGATGACCCTCCCGACGACGAGTTCGTGGCAGTGATCGAAGGCGTATTCGAGAGCGCCACAGCGCACATCGTCAGCTTTCCGAACCACTACACCGGCGGCGAGTCAGCCTGCACCGTGTATGTCGCCACCGCGTGACCGGACCGCCTGTGCGGGTCATGTCACGGACCCGATCTGACGACACACGAGCGTGCCTCAGCGATTGACGGGTGGTGATCCGCGCTCGACGAGTTGGCGCCCGAACTCGCGGAGCCGCTCGGCGGTTTCGGGCGGCACGTCCTGGCGGCGCGCTGCCAGTGTCGCCTTGATGCGACGGTAAGTGTCCGACTCGAGCCCGCACCGGCGGCATGCCTCGAGATGCTCGTTGATGCGTAGCGCGGTGGCATCGTCGATCTCCGCGTCGAGGAACTGTTGGAGCTGTTCGCCCACCTCGAGGCAACTCAGCATGTCGCCGAGACCGGCGACGTCGCCCGGCCCGTCCGTTCGGTTCTTCCGAAAGATCCGCGTCAACCAGTTCATGTGCCGGCCTCCCTCTGCCATTTCGTCATCTGCTGTCCCCACCGTCGTCGTTCTCGTCCGCGTTCGTCGCGCGTGGCGCAATCCCCGAATCGTGCAATGCTTCGCGCACCTTCTTGCGGGCACGGTGCAGGCGACTCATCACGGTGCCGACGGGCACGCCGACCACTTCAGCCGTCTCGGCATAGCTGAGACCCTCGATGTCTACGAGTTCGACCACCTCGCGAAATTTCTCGTCGAGGCCGTCGAGCGCAGCGATCACCGTGGCGTCGAACTGATCATCGATGAACGCGTCGGCCTGGTCACGGGCCGGCGCAACGACGAGTTGCTCCATCGACGCATCGGGGTCTCGCAACAACTCAGGGCGACGACGACGATTTCGGTTGATGTGAGTGTTGCGCACGATCGTGAGCAGCCACGCCCGCGGGTAACGGCCGTCGAACCGATCGATCGCCCGATACGCCCGCAGCAAACTGTCCTGGACGAGATCTTCCGCGTCGGCTGCGTTCCGAGTGAGTGATCGCGCGACCCGCAGCATCACGTCGACCTCGGGCAGCACAAACTGCTCGAATCGGTGGTCGGCTGTGGTCGCGCCGGAACTCGGTCGGTTTGAGGTCGCCATGTCGGTCGACATCAGTGAATCATCCTCAGGCCGAAGAATCCGATCACGCACGACGACATCCCCAACACGAGGAGTACGAGGGCCCGTTCGCGCCGAACGGCTATGACCAGCACAACGGTGATCACCACGACGACGAGCCATTGCACGGCCACTGTGCGATCAGTACTCGGCAACAGCAGATCGCGGACGCTCACACGGCTCAAACCCGCTCCGTGGACGAACGATTCCCTGGCCGCCCGCCCCGGACTGATGCGGCGCACGCGACGTTCGGGGTGTCCTCCGAAGACGAATACGCTGTCGCCGCTCAGTGCGACACGATCGTCTGCGACGATTGGGAGACCGTCAACACCGCACCCGGACGCTCAGCCGGATGTACAAGGACGGCGAGCTCACCGACGCCGACATTGCTGCGGACCTCGTCGAGGTGGTTGCCGGCGAAGAACGGCCGCACGTCGTCGGAAGAGCGGGTGTATTTCAACGCGGTCGGCCTGGCGTACGTCGACGTGGCGATCGCCCACGCCATGTTTCGGCGCGCCAAGGCTGCTGGACGCGGCCACGCACTGACGCCCCAACAGGAGATGATCTTCGAGCATCAGAACCTCGCCGACGTCATCCGGATGTAGTCCCGCAACGCCGATCACTCGGCGGTGGTCAACGAGGCCGACCGACAGCCTCGAACCGCGTGGCGGCGGAGATGCCTCTCGTGGACGACTGTGCTCACGAGGCTGCGATGCGTTCGGCTCGCAGCGCCGAGCGGCGAACCTTTCCGGCGTCGTCCCGAAGCGGAGTGTCGACGATTTCGACACTGCGCGGAAGCTTGTAGGTTGCCAACCGCTCGGCCAGGAACTCGAGCAGTTCGGGGATGTCGAGCCGACCCGGGTCGGCCTGCACGATGGCGTGAACGACGTTGCCGCGGTCCTCGTCGGGCAGTCCGATGACGGCACACGAGAGGACGGACTCGTGTTCGCCGATCGCTGCCTCGATCTCGGCCGGGTAGATGTTCGCGCCGCCACTCAGAATCATGTCGGCGACGCGGTCGCCGAGGTAGAGGTAGCCATCCGTGTCGAACCAGCCCACGTCGCCGAGTGACTCCCAACCGCCGTCCGTGCGTTTCGCCTCGGCGCCGACGTATCGGTACGTCGGCGCGTCGCCGGCGGAACGCATCCAGACCTCTCCCTGCGTTCCTGAGCCGACGTCGTTGCCGTCGGCATCGCACACCTTCATCTCACCGGTCACGACCCGGCCGACCGAGCCACGATGCTCGAGCCACTCGGTGCCGGTGATGACGGTGATGGCCTGGGCCTCGGTGCCGGCATAGAGCTCGAAGATACGTTCAGGACCGAGCCAGTCGATCCAGGCCTGCTTCAGCCATGCCGGACACGGCTCGGCGAGGTGCCACACCACGCGCAGCGACGACAAGTCGTAGCCCAGCCTCACATCGTCGTCGAGGCGCAAGACGCGCTTCATCATCGTCGGAACCAGATACATGATGTCGGCCCGATGCTCCTCGACAGCGGCCAACGTCGCCTCGGCGTCGAATCGCTGCAGGAGCACCACGTGGTTGCCTCGCAACAGTGCCTGGCAGGCCCACACCGCGGGACCGTTGTGGTAGAGCGGACCGGGCACCACCATGCACCCATCGTCGACGAGACCGAGCGGCGCCGGCGCGTCGAGGTCGTACAGCGCCGGATCGCCCGACACGATGAGCTTCGGGCGTCCCGTCGACCCGCCCGATGTCGGCGCCTTCCAGGCCGGAGACACCACGTCGGGCAGGGGGTCGTCGCCGTGCTCGCTGCTCGGTTCGTGGCCGAACGGGAGCAGCACCAGCCCGTCGGGCAACAGTGGCGCTGCGGCGTCGGGGGCACCGATGACCACCTTCGAACCAGCGAGTTCGACGATCGCAGCGAGCTCCCGAAGCGGAAGTTTGGCCGAGACCGGCTGCGGGACGGCACCGATCGCCCAACACGCGACGTAGGCGACGAACCAGTCGACCGAATTGGGGAGCGCAACCGTCACGTAGTCACCGTGGCCGACGCCGAACGATGCCAGTTCGCGAGCCATCGCCCGGCCCTGCGACTGCAGGTCATGCCGCGTGAGCGTTCGACCCGAGCACGAGACCGCCGGGGCATCGGGTCGCGCATCGGCCAGCGCAGCGAGGCGACGTGGAAACGAGATGGTCGTCACGCTCCGGTTGTACCACCACGCTCGTGGGCCGGGCGGACCGGATGGCGGTCAGTTCGTCAGGTCGGGAAAGATCGCAGCCGCGGCGGCACGGCTCGAATCCGACACGTTCGTCGCTCGCACGTCGATGCCTGCCCGTTCGAGCTCGACGAACATTCGCCGCAGGCGGGCGGAGGCGCCGAAGTCGATCGCCCTCACCGCACTCAGGTCGACATCGATACGGGTGGTCTCCCCATCCGATATCGCATCGCGTACCCGTCGCTCGAACGTCGCAGCGGTCGTGAACCACAGTGTGCCGGAGGGTACGACTGTCACCGAGTCACGATGACGTTCGGTCGAGACCCGAAGACGGAAGCCTGTCCGGCTCGTCACGTGCAGCAGCAACGACAACGAGACACCGACCAGCACTCCTCGGTCGATTCGCGGCGCGAAGATCATGGTCGACACGAACGTCGCCGCAGCGACCAGCACCTGGGGAACAGACGCCCGGGCCAGCTCGGCCACCGGCGCGATCCTGATGAGTTTGATCACCGCACCGATCACGACAGCGCCGAGCACCGCCCTGGGAAGCTCCGACAGCAACGCCGTCGCGGGCAACGACACCAGCACGACCGCACCGGTGATCGCTCCCGACCAGACCGACGTCGCACCGGCTACATGATTGAGCGCCGACCTCGAGAACGAGCCCCCGACGGGAAACCCACCTGAGACCGCCGACGTGACGTTCGCCATTCCCTGACTCACGAGCTCACGATTCGAGCTCCATCGGTGTCGATGAATCGCGGCAAGGCTCCGCGCGATCGACGCCGGTTCCGCGTAGCCGACCACGGCGATGATCACGGCTCCGAGCAGCAGCCCATCGGCCGCGCCCCAGGGAAGGTCGAGCGACGGCGACACGAAGTCGACCGGTATCGCTCCGATGACACTGCCGAGGTCGGCGACATACCGACTGAGCGCGGTGCTCACGACGACCACGATCAGGACACCCGGAAACAGGCGGTGCACTCGCGGGCCCAGGTTCATGACCGCGATTGTGACGACCGACAACAGCAGTGCGATCGGCTGCCATTGGCCCGGGTTACCGAGCGCCCACCAGGCGTCCTGAACCACACCTTCGGAGCGCGCCGCGACATCGAGCGCCTTGGGAATCTGCGACGCGACGATCAACACCGCTGCGCCCGTCGTGAATCCCAGCAGAACCGAGTCCGACATGAGATAGGCGATCCCTCCGAGGCGCATCACACCCATCACGAGTCGGGCCGTACCGACCATCAGCGCCAACAGGGCGGCAAGTCGCACGAGCTCGGCACTGGACGATGACGTCACCCCACTGAGCACGCCGAACGTCAACAACGCCGTCATCGCAGTCGGCCCGGTCTGCAGGTAGGGCGACGACGCGAAGATGGCCGCCACGATCGGCGACAGCGCTGCTGCCAGGAGGCCGACGTGAGGTGGCAATCCTGCCAGCTCGGCATATGCGAGCGCCTGTGGAATCAGTACGAGCGCCACCGAGATACCTGCAACCAGGTCTCCTGCACTCGGTCGTGCGTCGCCGATCATCACTGGCCGTTTCGCGCCTACCGCGGGTCGATGGCGACGAGAATCGAAAGCAACAGAGCGCAGCCGGTGAACACCACGGAGGCGATTCCTACCACACGGGCCGCTCCCGGATGTACCGGACTCATTCCCGAGTGCAACGGACCGTGCAGGTCGTCGTAGTGGTTGCCGGCCCACATCAACACCACGCCGCCGACGGCGACCTCGATCATGCCGACGACGGCCATGAGATAACGCTGCGAGTCGGCGCTGTAGCGCGCGAGCAGGATGCCGGCGGCCATCATCGCAATGGCTGTGCGCTCCCAAGCCAGCGCTGTGCGCTCCGATTGCAGTCCCGGGTCGAAGAACGCGATCGGTTCGGTGGCCGGTACGTCGACGGCGTCGCCGAAGCCATCCGGGTCGGCGGATCGGCTCACGGGCGCGCGCTCACCTGGAATCGATCACGAACAGAGCGGCCGACACGAGCGCGGTCAACGCGACGCCGCCGGCAATGATCTGGGGCAGCCGAGACGGCGGCAGCGGTTCGTTGAGTCGCATCGCTCGTTCGTTCAGCGCCCATCGGCGATACGCCGTCGCTGCGGTGAAGAAGCTGAGTGCCAGCAGCAAGATGCCGAGCGGCTCGGCGCCGAAGAAGTCGTCGAGCACCGTCACCGCCGCCAATCCGCCGGCGCTCAGGGCGAGCGCCGTGCGAACCCATGCCAGGAACGTTCGCTCGTTCGCCAGGGTGAACCGGTAGTCGGGGTCTTCACCAACGGCGCGTGGATCGCTGGGGAAGAGTGGCTTGCGTTCGGGCACGTCAACATCGTGCCATGAACACCGGGCCTTGACTCATCCGCTCCGATGCGGTACCAGATCGGACCGATTGGTACCTTCGACCTGTCACATCGGCATCGTCACCCACTCGAACAGGGCGCACGATGGGACGAGCATGATGATCGACAGGTGAGACCGGGATGGACGTCAAGGATGTGCGCAGCGACTTGATCGCCGAACAGGAGTCGCTCGACGCGATGGTTGCAGCGCTCACGGACGAGCAGTGGGCGCTCGCCACGCCGAGCCCACGGTGGGCCATATCCGACCAGATCGGCCACCTCGCCTTCTTCGATCGGTCAGCGGCGCTCGCAATCACCGATCCAACGAGGTTTGCCGAACACCGATCGGCGCTTCTCTCGACCTTCGGCAACGATCTCGCTGTGGACGACGCAACGTTGTCGGAGTACCGGGCACTCACCCCTGCCGACCTCCTGACGGCGTGGCGGGCCGACCGCGAGGCGCTCGCCGTGGCCGCCGACCGGCTCGGCAACTCGGATCGGGTGGAGTGGTACGGGCCATCGATGGGGTCGAAGTCGTTCCTCACCGCCCGGCTGATGGAGGCCTGGGCACACGGCCAGGACATCGCCGACACGCTCCAACTGGAACGGGTCGCCGACGATCGAATCCGCCACATCGCACAGCTGGGCGTCATCACGCGTGGATGGAGCTATCTGATCCGCCAACTCCCCGCACCCGATGGCGAGGTGACGGTCAACTTGCGCGCACCGTCGGGTGAGTCGTGGACATGGGGCGATCCGAGTGGGTTCGACAGCATCACCGGCAACGCGGTCGATTTCTGTCTCGTGGTGACCCAACGACGCCACGTGGACGACACCGCCCTCACGGTCACCGGCGAGTTGGCCCGCGACTGGATGACAAAGGCCCAGGCCTTCGCCGGCAACCCCACCACCGGTCCGTCAGCCGGCACATTCGCCCCTCGGCGCGACGGCCACGAGAACTGACGAGGACACATGGACTTCGATTTCCCCACCGATGACGACCCTCGACGCGTCGCCGTGCGCGGCTGGCTCGCGGAACACCCGAGCCCGACCGCAATCGAACTCGCCGGGGCCGGCTACATGGTGCCCCACTGGCCGGCGCCGTGGGGTCTCGCCGCCGATCCGCTCCACCAGCTGATCATCGACGAGGAGATGCGCAATGCCGGTGTCGACCGCACCGGCGTGGCGACCAATGCCATCGGCATCGGGTGGGCGGCACCCACCATCTTCCTCAACGGCACCGACGCACAACGTGACCGCTTCCTGCCGAAGATCTTCAGCGGCGAGGAGAAGTGGTGCCAGCTGTTCAGCGAACCCGACGCCGGTTCCGACCTGGCGAGCCTCGCCTGCCGTGCGGTTCGAGATGGTGACGAATACGTGGTCAACGGTTCGAAGATCTGGTCGAGCGGCGCGCACGGGTCGAAATACGGCATCCTCATCGCTCGCACCGATCCCGACGCTCCCAAGCACAAGGGCATCTCGTACTTCATCTGCCCGATGGACCTCCCGGGCATCACGCTCACACCGATCGTCGACATGACGACGGCCCACTCGTTCAACCAGACCTTCTTCGACGACGTTCGCATCCCAGCCGATCTGTTGGTCGGCCAGGAAGGCGACGGCTGGCGGCTCGCCAAGGTCACGCTCGCGAACGAACGGGTATCGCTGTCGTCGGAGGGCTCGATGTGGGGCACCGGTCCCACGGCCGAGACCCTCATCGAGCTCGTGCGAAAGAATGGTGGGTCGTCGGATCGGGTCGAGCGTCAGAAGCTCGCACAGTTGCACTGTGAGTCCGAGGTCCTCCGGCTCAACCGTCTGCGCTCGTTGAGCGCCCGGCTGAACGGCAAGACGCCCGGTCCCGAGGCATCGATCCAGAAGATCATGGGCGACGAACACGGCCAACATCTGCTCGAGCTCGCGAAGGAGTTGGTGGGCGCGCACGGCATGCTCACCGGATCAGGACCGGCGGGTCCCGTACCCAAGCCGCAGCAGAGCGGCGCCACCGAGGTGCGCTTCCCGCGTGGCGAGGCCAGCCAGTACCCCCAAGTCGATCCGATCTGGCACTACGGCTATCTGTTCTCGCCGGCACTCACGGTGGGCGGCGGCACCTTCGCCGTCCAACGCAACATCATCGCCGAGCACGTGCTCGGACTGCCGCGCGACATCAATGTCGAACAGGGGCTCACGTGGTCGGAGTCCCGCAAACGCACGCAGGACGCCTGACCCGCTCGGCATACCGGTGCAGCCCATCCTGATCGACGACGCCATTCGTCGCATCGACCGCGTCGCACACCGCTCCGCGAGTGATTCGAGCGACTCGGCATCCGGCTCGAGAGCTGATCAGACGCCGAGGTCTCGACGGCGAACCTTGCCCGTCGTGGTCCGCGGCAGTTCGGCGACGAAGGTGACGTCGCGCGGCACCTTGTAACGCGCGAGATGCGCGCGAACATGCTCCCGCACTGCCTGTTTCGTGACCTTTCTCGCCCGTGCGGTCGCCTCACGAACCACGAACGCGGCAAGGCGCTGCCCGTACGCGTCATCGTCGACACCGACGACGGCGGCTTCCACCACGCCGAGCATCGAGGCGATGCACTCCTCTACTTCGGCGGGAAAGACGTTCTCGCCACCGGACACGATCATGTCGTCGTCGCGACCGTCGATGAACAACAGCTCATCGGTCATGTGCCCGACGTCTCCAGTCGACACCAGCCCGTCGAGTCGCTCCTTGTTCGCGCCATCGGTGTAGCCGTCGAAGCCGGCATCGTTGCCGACAAAGATCCGGCCGGTCTCGCCCGGAGTCACGTCGCTGCCGTCTTCGTGGACGATGCGGACCACGCTGCCGACGACCACGCGCCCGGCCGTGTTCGGCTGGCGGGCGAGCTCGTCAGGTCCGGCGATGGTGGCCAGTGAGACCTCGGTCGAGCCGTACGTGTTGTAGAGCACTGGACCAAAACGTTCGAGCGCGTCGATCGTGAGCGACGAACCGAGCGCCGACCCACTCGACGCGATGTAGCGCAACGAGCTGGTGTCGTGGTCGGCCAGTGACGCCATGCTCGGGTCGCTGGGCGTTCGATGATCCCTCCCACCAGTTCGTGGTGCGCATCGCATACCCGCTGCATCTGCGTCGCATAGTCCGAC
>JBBKWQ010000184.1:0-13677 GCA_037969115.1 Ilumatobacteraceae bacterium | reverse complement strand
ATTCCCACCTGATTCGACTGTCCAGATCTGCATCGTGAAGACCGATCGATTCGTCCGGCCGAATGATCTCGACGCCATCGCGGTCGTCGAGGTAGACGACCGCGGTGTCATCGCGTGGGCGTCGGATCCGATCGTCAACATCACCGGCCACGCAGCGTCCGATTTGACGGGACGACCCCTCACCGACATCGTCCCGGAACGATTGCGGGCGGCGCATCGCGAGGCGTTCGACCGGTTCGTCGCCGCGCGCCGATCCGGACTCGACGGCGGACCGTTGATGCTCCCGGCGCTCCACGCCGACGGATCCGAGAGCGACATCCGCCTGATGCTGTTCGGCCGCCATGACGGCGAGCGGTCTTCCGTCGTCGGGCTGATCACGGCGTCGACTCCGAGTTCACCACGTGTGGTCGACGGCGTAATCGAGAAGGTCCAGCTCCGACTGCAACAGTTGATCGCCGCCGATCGGCCGGTTCGTGAGGTGCTCGGCGCCGCGCTCGAACCGATCGTGACCTCCACCGGGTGGGCCGTCGGTGTGCTCTGGTCGTTCGATCCATGGGTCGAACGGCTCACGGCCATTCAAACGTGGGAGCGCGAATCGGGGTCGCATCCGGCATACCTCGAAGCGACCCGCAGGGCGCGCTTCGAGAGCGGACAGGGTTTCTCGGACGACCTGTGGCGGCACCGGAAGCCATGGTGGTCCGATCGCCTGCCAGACGAAACCCGATTCCTCCGGGCCGACGCCGCTCGCCTCGATGGGTTGACATCGGGCGTCTTCGTCCCGATCGTCAATGGGACGCGCATGATCGGCATCGTCGAGTTGGTCGACGACGACGTGCGGACGGTCGACGACGAGGTTCTCGTGGGGCTCCAGGCCATCGCGGTCGAGCTCGGTCGCCATCTCGCCGAGCGTCTGCGGCGCGAGACCGAGGCGATCCAGCGAGAGCGGCTCGAGTTGGCGCTCGCCGGTGGCCGGTTCGGCATCTGGACGTACCACCCGGCGTCCGAGCAAGTCACGTGGGACGCCATGGTCGAACACGCTCACGGCATCGCTCCATCGTCGTTCGGCGGCACGTTCGAGGCGTTCGTGTCGTCGATCCATCCCGACGATCGCGAGGCTGCCCTCACCGAGATCGGTGCCGCCGTCGAACAGGGTCGGCGGTTCGACATCACGTATCGTGCGGTCGCCGACGATGACTCGATCCGCTTCGTCGAAGGCAGTGGATCCCCGCTCGTCGACGTCTCCGGCGAGCTGCAGCTCATGATCGGCGTGGCGCAGGACGTGACCTCGGAGGTACTCGACCGCGAGCTCTTGCATCGGCGGGCGGCCAGCGCCGCACTCGCGGCCGACGTCGGTCGGGCCCTCGTCGGTGATGCGCCGATCGACCTGCGGCTCGATCAGGTGGTGAACGCAGTGGTCGACCACCTCGACGCTGCGCTCGCCCGACTCTGGGTGTTGCCCGACGGCGACGACGAGCTCGAGCTGATCGCCAGCGCGGGTCTGTACACCCACCTCGACGGCGAACACGGCCGTATCAAACTCGGGCGGTGGAAGATCGGCCGGCTCGCCGAGTCGGGCCAGCCCCACGTCACCAACGACGTGCCGCACGACGCCCAGATCTCCGATCCGGAGTGGGCCGAGCGCGAACGAATCAAGTCGTTCGCCGGCTTCCCACTGACGGCGCAGGACCGATGCGTCGGCGTGCTGGGTGTCTTCTCCCGGCACGAGCTGACCGACGATGTCGTCGAATCACTCGGCTCGCTGACCGACTCGGTCGCAGTTGCGCTGGTTCAAGACGCCGAACGCCGACGCGTTCTCGAGTTGTTGGTCGAAGCCCAACAGCAGCGGGAGTTGGCCGAGGCCCACCTGAGCGATCGACAGCGCGTCGCAGCGGTTCTTCAGGAGAGCCTCCTGCCGCCGGCGCTCCCCGACCTCGATGGCTTCGACACTGCCGCCGCCTATCGACCCGGGGTCGAGGAGGTCGGCGGCGACTTCTACGACCTGTTCCCGCTCTCTGAGCACCGCTGGGGTGTCATGATCGGTGACGTCTGCGGTCACGGACCCGAGGCGGCGCGCTTCACCGCGCTGGCACGCCATACGCTGCGGACGACACTGCTGCTCGGCAACACGCCCAGCCAGGCGCTGCAGCTGCTCGACAAGGCGTTGGCGGCGACGGATACCGAGGGCCGATTCTGCACGGCGGTGTGCGGTGTGATCCGAACCGATGGCGCGGAGACGTCGATCACCCTCTCGGTTGCGGGTCACCCACCTCCGCTCGTCGTGCGAGCCGACGGTCGGGTCGAAGACATCACGGTGACCGGACCGCTCCTCGGCGTCCGCGCCGACGCGAGGTTCGACGTGACCGACGTCGAGCTGTGTCAAGGCGACGCGCTGTTGCTCTACACAGATGGTGTCACCGAGGCGCGGGGTGAGGCAGGCTGGTTCGGGACCGATCGGCTGTGTCGGCTCGCCAGCGAGCTGGCCGGACGATCGGCCACCGAGATCGTCGACGGCGTGCTGTCGGCGGTCAACGATTTCGACGATTTGCAGACCCGCGACGACATCGCGTTGCTTGCCCTACGTCGGTCCTGACGACCTCCCACCTCGGAACAGCCGACTCACGGTCTGATCGCCGTGTTCGTGTTCCTGAAGCGCCAGAGCGTAGAGGGTTTGGGAGGCGTAGCAGCGGGTACTCCACGGTCGTCCAACCCCGAAACACGAGAGGAAGTACTTCCATGAGTGGAGAGACCGACCAGATCAAGGGCCGCATCAAGCAGGCAGCCGGAGCGCTCAGCGACGACGAGCGGCTCGAGAACGAAGGCGAGCGCGACGAGTTCGCCGGCAAGGTGAAGGACAAGGTCGACGACGCGAAGGATCGCGTCGACGAGACCGTCGACTCCGTGAAGGATCGTTTGAACTCCTGACCCTCGCACCGATCTGCGATGAACGGGCCACCGCGTGCGGTGGCCCGTTCACGCGCGGGCATGATCATTGCGAAGGATGCGGGGGGATGCGGGGATTGCAGTCAGACGACGTCGAGGTGGTCGTCCAACCCGCTGATGTCGAGCACCCGACGCACCATCGCGGACGGGTTGCTGAGCCGGAGGACGCCGCCGCTCTCCGCGGCCTTGCGATGAGCTTGGATCAGCACGCGCAGGCCACTCGAGTCGATGAACTCCACCCCGGAGAAGTCGAGCGTCAGTTCGCGTCGATCGGCCGCGGCGATTGCAGCGGCGAGGCTCGGAGCCGTGTGGGTGTCGATTTCGCCCGACACGGAGATTCCGTCGGCCGTCGGGGTGATGACGAGATCGTCATCGGAAAGGGTCATCAGCCCACTGTATCCATGTTCGCGACCTGACCGGGGCCGCGTCTCGCTCGGTCACGGGACGCGAATGCGACCCCGCCTGCTCGCAGACGGGGCCGCATTCGGTGGGGGTCGGTCAGGCGGCGCGGTCGATCGCCGTCGGTGCGTTGCTGGTCGTGCTCTCGTCGGAGCTGCGCCGCCTTCGAGCGACCAGGACGACCATCGCTGTGACGGCGACGACGACGGCGCCCCGCAGCGCGTACCGCTGCCACGCCGAGCGGCTGGACGTCCAGGGGAGGAGCCGCCACACGCGGGTGGCAGCCGAATCGGCGATGTCGACGATGTCGTCGACGGGCAACAGGCTGCCGATTGCGTCCAACGATGGGAGACGAACGTTCGGTGGGTCGATGTTCGTGATGGTGGAAGTGTTCATGTTTGCTCCTTCAGATCGAGCGCCGGCCGAAGATGAACAGGACCAGGGCGATGATGGCGAGGATGATGAGGATCGTGTACAGCATGAACGTTGAGTACCCGACGAAACGGATACGAAACATCGCTCGTGCGATACGTTGAGCGGCTTATGGCTGAACATGTCGATCTCGATCTCCCGCTGCTCAGGCGTCCCGCGGCGACGGTCCGGACGGTTGCGGCGTCGCTCGCTGCCGATGCCGGGTTCTCCGTCGATGCGATCGACGATCTGCGCGTCGGCGTCAACGAAGCAGTGTCGGTGCTCTCGGATGTCGATCCTGATGCTGACGGCGCCGAACGACTGCTCGTCCGATTTCGACTCGAGCGCGGCAGGGTCGCCGTCGAGTTACGGCGTACTGGCGTCGATGCCCCGCTCACCGGTGGCGACCTCGACGATTTGGCGACGCGAATCCTGAAGGCGGTCGTCGACGAGTTCGGCATCGACGACGACGGCGTGTTCCGGGTGGTGAAGCATGCCGGCGACGATGACGGACAGCGCTGATCCCGACGAGCTGTTCGAAGAGTTCCGGCGCTCGGGTCGACGGAGCGTCCGCAACCGCATCGTCGAGAGGTACATGGGGCTCGCCATCCACATCGCCAAGCGCTACAACGTCTCGGTAGGTCGAGACGACGACATCGAACAGGTTGCGATGCTGGCGTTGGTCAAAGCCGTCGATCGTTTCGACCCAGAGGTCGGCGTGCCGTTCTCCGCGTTCGCGGGCCGGACGATCGAGGGTGAGATCAAACGCCATTTCCGCGACGCGACCTGGTCGGTCAAAGTACCGCGTGGGGCCAAGGAGCTGTATCTCGCCGTGAGGCGTGCCAACGACGAGATGTCGGCCGGGCTCGGGCGGTCGCCGACGGTCGAGGAGGTCGCGACGAGACTCGATGTCGGGCGCGACGACGTGATCACCGGACTGGCCGCTGGTCGGGCGCGGCGAGTGGGCACGATCGACTCCGGTCCCGGTGACGACGATGTCACCAACGCCCGCCGAGCCGCGGTTTCGGAGGATGAGACCGGCTTCGGTGATTTCGAGAACGAGGCGGTCATCGAGGGATTGTTGGCATTGCTGCCCGAGCGCGAACGCGAGATCGTTCGTCTCCGCTTCTACGACGACCTTTCTCAGGTGGAGATCGCCGAGATCGTCGGCGTGTCGCAAATGCACGTCTCGCGCCTCCTTCGGAAGGCCTTCGATCAGATGCGCGACCAATACGTCGGTGACGACGACGATCCCGGATTCGATTGAACGGCGTCCGCGGGTGACTCAGCCCACGAGACTCAGACCACGACTGGGGTCGGTTCTGCGGGAGCCGGTGTGTCGGGCACCGTCGGCTCGACGCCGCCGGCTGCGCGGGTGGTGGTACGGACACGGCGGATCAGCTCGACGCGTCGCTCCTCGCTGAGCGCCGTGCCGGCGGCGAAGCCGATGATCGAGCCGAAGATGAGTCCCTTGATGAGTTTCATGCGGCGAGCATTCCCGTCACCTGGGCTCGTCAAACGCCGCCCCTGGCCCTGCTGCTCATCTGGTTGAACGGCGGTTGTTCGTGGTACGCATCGTCGGGTCATGAACGATCGGTCCGAACTCGACATCGAGCCCGAGCCCGGCGCGCTCGAACGACCTGCACCACTCGCCGGTGTCGTCGTGACGCCGCCGAGGCGACTGCGAGCCGCGGCGTTCGTCGCCACCGCGCTCGCAGTGGCGTTCATGTTCGCCGACGACCGGTTCGGCTGGCTCGACTATCAGCCGGGCGGCACCGCGTTCTTCACCTATGTCCGCCCGGTGTTCTACGGACTGCTCATCGTCGGCGCCGTGCTCGCGATCTGGTGGGAGATCGCCGGAGCCGCCGTTGCATGGTTTGCGGCGGGATCGATCGGAGCGATCGTCGTCAACCAACTCGTCGGGTGGCATGCCGTCGTCGTCATCGCGTGCCTCGCCGTGCCGGCGTCGCTCTGGGCGCTCTCCGACCTGGTCTCGTGGACCCGCCGTCACGCCCTGATCGGACTCGGCGTGGCGATCGGCGCCACGATCGGGGGCGCGATCGTCGGTGAGGCCGTCTATGAACGATCGTTCGGCCCGACTCACCCTGGGTCGGAAACCGCTCAGCTCCCGGATTCAGAACTCCGTTGGATCTGGTCGGGTGGGGTCACGTCGACCAGCGCCAGGATCACTGCGCGGACGCAGCGAGACGATGTCGATCAGCTCCGACTCGCCGTCAGCAGCACCGATGACTTCGGACAGGCGACCTTCTTCGAGCGCAGCGGCCTCGATGGCGAAATCGTCACCTTTGCCGCCGATCGACTCCGTCCGGCCACCAAGTACCGCTACGCCGTCGAGGTCGACGGCCAACTCGACACGATTCGGGTGGGAACGTTCACGACATTCCCGGAGGGGTCGGCGTCGTTCCGCTTCACGGTCGGGTCCTGTGCCCGCGTCGGCTCGAACGGTTCGGTGTTCGACGCGCTCACCGCGGAGGCGCCGTTGTTCCACATGATCGTCGGGGATTTTCACTACGGCGACATCCCCGACGACGAACGTGAGCGCTACGACGAGGTTCTCGATCTCACCCTGCGCCAGCCTGCGCAGGCGACGCTGTATCGATCGACGCCGGTCGCGTACATGTGGGACGACCACGACTACGGGGCGAACGACTCCGACACGTTCTCGCCGAGCCGTCTGGCCGCGATGGAGGCGTATCGAGTGAACGTCCCGAGCTACGCCCTCGCCGGCGAGCTCTCGGCGATCTATCAGTCGTTCGACGTCGGTCGCGTCAGGTTCCTGCTCACCGACGCCCGCTCTGCCCGCGAGCCGGGCATCAGCATGCTGGGGGACGAACAGCTCGAATGGTTCGTCGACGCGCTCGTCGAGGCCGCCGACGAGCAAACCCTCGTGGTGTGGCTCAATCCGGTGCCATGGGTGGCGGACGAGGCCGAGGGCGCCGATCACTGGGGCGGATATCCCGACGAGCGACGCCGTATCTCGAACGTGATCGCCGAGCATGACATCGACAACCTGTTGATGGTGAGCGGCGATGCGCACATGGTCGCGATCGACGATGGCACCAACACCGACTACTCGGACACCGGCAACGCCGGCTTCCCGCTGCTGCACGCAGCGGCTCTCGACCGGCCGGGGACCACCAAGGGTGGCCCGTACAGCGTCGGAGCGATCGGTGGCAGCGGACAGTACGCAGTGGTCGACATCACCGATGACGGTTCGGCGATCGAGGTCGCGGTCCAGGCGAAGCGCTACGACGGCGACGTGCTCCTCGCCCACACCTTCGTCGTCGACTGACAACGCCGGCAGCCGGTTACCCGCAGCAGTTCAGACGCCGACGGTCACTCGGAAGACATTCACTCGGCCCGTGTGAACGAAACGCCTCGTCGTGGTTTGAGCGGGTCCGCAACGTGGTACTGACCTAGCGTGCTCAGCGCACGTGGGGAATCCGAGAGACGAGGAGACATCATGCAAGCGGTCCACTCCGACCAGGCGGTCTCATCGCCGTCGGCCGGCTCCGGCGACGGCGTCGCCGAAGTCGTCGCCGACGGCGTCGATGAGGCCGTTCGACAGCGGCCGATCATCCAGACGGTGACACAGCTCGGATGGATCGCGAAGGGTGTCGTCTACTTCCTGATGGGCGCCACTGCGATCAGCATCGCTCGGCAGCAACCCACCGACGACGAAGCATCTCCGAAAGGCGCGCTCGGCCAGGTGCTCGAGCAGCCGGCCGGTCGCTTCCTGCTGGCGATCCTGGCGGTGGGTCTTGCGCTCTACTGCGCCTGGCGCGTGCTCAGCGTAGCGGTGATCCGCGACCAGGGCATGACGGCGTGGATGGATCGTGTCGGTTACTTGTTCTCGGCGGTCTTCTACGCCGTGCTGGCCTTCGTTGCCGGTCGGACCGCGCTCCGCGGCAGCGACCCGGGCAGCGACAACTCGGTGGAACGACTCTCGCGATCGCTGATGGACACCGGCTGGGGTCGTGTGTTGATCGTGATCGCCGGCATCGTCTTCATCGCCGTCGGCCTGTACTTCGTCGTGCGCAAGGGCATCATGCGCAGCTTCGTCGACGATCTGGATGGTGTCCGTCAGAACGGCGGCGACGCCGTGGCAAAGACGCTGGTGGTGGCTGGTGTCGCCGGCTGGATCGGTCGGGGAGTGGTGACCATCCTGGTGGGCTTCTTCGTCCTGCGTGCTGCGATCCAGTTCGACCCGAACGACGCCCGTGGCTTCGACGGAGCCCTCCGTCGAGTCGCAACCTCGTCGACCGGTGCGCTCTTCGTCTGGTTCTGCGCCGTCGGTTTGGTGCTGTATGGAGCCTTCTGCCTGTTGAGCCATCGTCGTCGTCGGCTGGAGGACAACTCATGAACGAACCAAGATCCGCTACGGCGATCCCGCACAGCGACGGCCCGATCGGAAACGCCGCCGTGGCGGCGCACCGCACGGTCACCGTCGTCTACAACCCCGCCAGCGGCGGCGCGAGCGACACCGCAGACCTGCGTGCGGCCTTCGATGGCGCGCCCGTCGGCCTTCGCTGGACACCGACCAGCGAAGACGACCCCGGCACTGGCCAGGCCCGCGAGGCCGTCGAAACCGGGAGCGACACCGTGATCGCCTGCGGTGGCGATGGCACGGTGCGAGCGGTCACCGAGTCGCTCGCCGGCACCGACGTCGCGCTCGGCGTCGTCCCGCTCGGGACCGGCAATCTGCTTGCCACCAACCTCGGTCTTGCCGACGGGCTCGACGCCGTGCCCACTGCCGTGAGCGGCGACACGCGCGAACTCGACGTGGCGTCGGTCAACCAGGAGCGGTTCACGGTGATGGCCGGCGTCGGGTTCGACGCACTGATGATCAGAGACGCCAATCCGAAGGTGAAGCGCCGTTTCGGCAGCGTCGCTTACATGGTCTCGGGCGCTCGCCATGTGCCGGCCAAGCTGGTGGGCGCCACCGTCGACGTCGACGGCAGCGAGGTGTGGTCGGGTCGCACAGCGATGGTCTTGGTCGGCAACTGCGGCGCGGTGACCGGCGGGCTCGAGGTCTTTCCAGATGCATCGCCGGACGACGGCGTGCTCGATATTGCCGTGCTCACCGCCGAGCGAGCGGTCGACTGGGTTCGGGTCGCGTGGCGTCTGGTTCGGGGGCGGGCGCAACCTGTCGAGCTCGTCCGCCGGTTCCGCGGCACGACGATTTCCGTCCAGCTCGATCGCCCGGTCGCCTACGAGCTCGACGGCGAGGATCGCCCGCCCACCGATCGACTCACGTTCGGCGTCGAACGTCGCTCACTTCGGGTGCGCTGCTGATGTCGGCCCCGACCGCCCCCCTGTCGAGCATGCTGATGGCGCCCACGGGTGTCGACGTCATCGTCGCCGGCTTCGATCCCGGCTTGACGATGATCGACAAGTCCGAAGCCAAGGACGAACTCACATCGACACTTCGACCGCGCCTGTTCGACCTTCACGAGCTGATGATGGCCAATGAGGAACACGCGATCCTGCTGGTGCTGCAGGGCCTCGACTGCTCGGGCAAGAACGGCACGATCAAACACGTCGTCTCGGCGATGAACCCGGCCAGGGTCCGAACTGCGAGCTTCACGGAACCAGAAGGTGACGAGCGCGCGGAACACTTCCTCGGGCGGATCCGACGCGAGGCTCCGCAGCCGGGCGAGCTGGTGGTGTTCGACCGATCTCACTACGAGGACGTGTTCGTGCCGGCGGTTCACGACGGGATGGACGGCGACGAGTTCGACGCGAGAATCGACGAGATCGTCGAATTCGAGAACGAGCTCGTCGACAACGGCGTGACGATCGTCAAGTGTTTCCTGCACATCTCGTACGACGAGCAGCGCGAGCGTCTGCTCCGTCGCCTCCGCCGCCGCGACAAGCGTTGGAAGTTCTCGGAGGCCGATCTCGACACTCGCGGCCGGTGGCCCGAGTGGGAGGTGGTCTACGGCAAGGCGATCGGCCGGTCGTCGACCGCGACAGCGCCGTGGTTCATCGTGCCTTCCGACCACAAATGGCACCGCAACTGGGCGATCGCGTCGCTCCTCATCGAGCACTTCGAACGCTTTGGCGAGCAGTACCCGGAGCTCGACGCCGAGACCGACATCGAGACCCTGCGAGGACGACTCGCCCGACCCAACTGAGGAGTCATGAGCGCCGGCACCCACACCGACACGACAGCCACACTCGATCCCGACGTCCGGCGGCCGATCGCCTGGACCGAGTCGCCGATCGACCGGCGCGGCCTCTGGCTCATGACCACGACGTTCGTCATCGCGACCGCGGTCTCCACCGCGATCGGATGGATGGTCGTCGAGTGGTGGGAGCCGAGTGCGGCCGGTCGCGCCGATGAACGGATCAATCTCTGGCTGGAGGACGCCCGCACCGATCGTTGGAATACCATCGCTGAACGCACCTCGATGCTCAGCGACACCCTCACAAAAGTGCTGCTCGGCGTCGTGCTGCTCCCGGTCTTCCTCTGGCTGTTTCGACGTTGGCACGAGTACGCCCTGGTGTTCGGCGGGTTGCTGCTCGAGGTGTCGATCTTCGGTCTGTCCACCATGCTCGTCGGACGTGAACGCCCTCCGGTTGAACGACTCGACGGCGCTCCGACGAACAGCTGGCCAAGCGGTCACATCGCAGCTGCGACCGTGTTCTACGTGGGGCTGGCGGTCGTGATCTTCATGCGCACACGGCGAGCCGGGCCGCGAGCTGTCGGTGTTGCCGTTGCGATGCTGATCCCACCCGCGATCGCCGCCTCCCGTTTGTACCTCGGCATGCACTACCTCACTGATGCTGTGGCCGGAGTGGTGATCGGCCTCGTGGTTCTCGTCGTGATGTACCACGTGGTGCATCGCACGTTGCCGGCAGACGAGTCGCCCGAGCGCCACGATCGAGCACACGACTTGGTCGGAGCAGGTGATACGCGGTGAGCGACGTCCCAGACGGCACGACTCTGCCGCTCCAGACGTCCGCGCGCACCCGCGAGCTGTGCCGGGTGTTGACGGCGGTCAGCGGTGTGCCGGCCACGTCGGGCAATTGCCTCGAGCTGCTCCGCAACGGTGACGAGATCTTCCCGGCCATGCTCGGAGCGATCGAAGGTGCCGACCGCTCGGTCGACCTGTTGACGTTCGTCTACTGGTCGGGAGAGATCGCACTGGAGTTCGCGACGGCGCTCTCGCTTGCAGCCCGCCGGGGGGTCAGAGTACGCGTCCTGCTCGACGGGGTCGGAGCCCGCCCGATCGACCAGGCATTGATCGACCGCATGACCTCGGCAGGTGCCGACGTGAGGTTCTTCCGGCCACCAGATCCGCGCCACCCGATCCAGGCGATGCACCGCACCCATCGCAAGGTGATGGTGTGCGACGAACAGGTCGGCTTCACCGGCGGGGTCGGGATCGCCGATGAATGGTTGGGTGACGGTCGAACCAAGGGGGCGTGGCGCGACACGCACATCCGGATCACGGGTCCGGCGGTCGCCGGCCTGCGTGGTGCGTTCATCGACAACTGGATCGAGGCCGAGCCGACCCTGTTCGAGCCTGCCGTCGACCTGTTCCCCGAGCTCCAATCCGATGGCGACAGCCTGGTCCAGGTGATCAGGGGGACGGCCGAGCCGGGCTGGAACCCGATCTCGATGAACGTGCGGTCGCTGGTGGAGTTGGCCGAGCGTCGAATCCGCATCACGACCGCGTACTTCGTGCCCGACGACGACCTCCAGATGCGGCTGATCCGGGCCGCCGAGCGCGGTGTCGATGTCGGTCTGTTGCTGCCCGGGCCCGAAGCCGACAAGCGCTTCGTCCAGCTCGCCGGCGAGGCCCGGTACCGGCCGCTGCTCGACGCCGGCGTCACGATCTCGTGTTACCAACCTTCGATGCTGCACGCCAAGACGATGACCGTCGACGGCAGTGTCGCAGTGGTCGGCTCGGCGAACTGCAACCACCGGTCGACGTCACTCGACGAAGAAGTCAACTTGGTCGTGTTCGACGACGAGATCGCCGCTGCGCTCGATGACGACTTCGATGCCGATCTCGAGTTCAGCGACGAGCTCGAACCGTCGCGTTGGGGGCGCCGCGGCGCTCCGCAGCGAGTGCTCGAGCGGACAATGCACCTCCTCCGTCCCTGGATGTGACGGTCGCCGGCCGGCGCTGTCGCAGATTGTTCTGAGAGATCGGGTTGAGGTTGTTTGGGCTGACGAACGCCGGGGTACACATCCGCCACAGATCGAGCCGATCGGTTCGAACACAGCGAAAGGAATCAGCCATATGTTTGCAGCACTCGGAATCATCTTGCTCGTTGCCGGCGCAATCGTCACGTTCGCCGTCGACCGGCAGGCAGAAGGGGTCGACCTGGCCGCGCTCGGCTGGATCATGATGGCTGGAGGCGGACTCGCCCTCGTCGTTGCCGCGGTCCAAGGCGCCGGCTGGATGTCGATGACCAAGACCCGGATGCACACCGAGCGGCACATGTCCGACGACGGCAAGCACTACGTCGAAGACTCGCAGACAGTGTGACGTTCCTGTGCGGTGGCTCGCCACCGTCGGGCAGGTGACCGTTGATCGATGGGCTTGGCTTCCGGGCGGGCCCATCGATCGCGCCCACAACGGGCGGTGATGCGCTACGCGTTCTGTTCGCGCCGATGGCCTGTGGAGAGTTCGCTGAGTTTGTCCCGGTCGATCCGATCGAACGGGACGGCAGCGACCTTGCAGTCGGTGACGGCGCGGAGCGTTGCCGTTCTCGCGCCGCCTTCGAGTACGGCGCGCTCGCCGAGGACCGCACCGGGGCCGACCTCCGCCAACGGTTCGCCATCGACCTCGACGACGAGCACCCCGTTCAGCAACAGGAAAAGTTCGTCGCTCGCCGCCCCTTGCTCGACGAGCGTCTTGCCCTCCTTGACGCGGCGGATGTCGGGATTCTTGCCGCCGCGCATGATCCCCTGTTGGAGCTGCCGCTCGAGCCGTGTCTCGACCTCTGTGACGAGTGCCGGCGAATCCTCGTCTCCCCACGGCGTGCGCCGACCGAACGAATCGTTCATCCACTTCTTGTACTCGGCCACGCTGCTCTTGGCGGCGAGACAGCCCGAGTCGTCGAAAACCCAGTGCCGCGGAAAACCTGATGCGCCGGCCATGACGCCGGAGTGTGTTCCGTCGGTGTTGATCGTCAGTTCGAGTGTCGTCCACACGATCGGAGCGAAGTACTGGACGAATGGCGGGTGTTTGACGGCCCGGGGCATCGGCGCCCCGGTCCGGCCTCCGACGGTTTGCGTGAACCGCACGGACGTACCGGTCACCTCCGGCTCGCCCCTCAGGTCGTTGAGCTTCACCGCGGGCACCGTGATCGACCCGATGCCGAGACCGACGGTGGTCGCCCCGATCAACCCGCCGCCGCAATACCCGAAGTCGACGATCTTGCCGGCGCTGTCGACGTCGATGTAGGCGCGCAACTGGTTTGCGAATCGGAAGCGATCGTTCACCCGAAGGTCTTCGATCGCAGCTGCAACGTCGGTACCCATCGGATCGGGTGGAGGAGGATCGTGGCGGGCCATCTTCATGCGGGTGGCCACCTTGCCCATTCCCTCCAGCAGGTCCGACGGGATCCACGACACCGTGTTGATGCTTCGTTCGATTCGCACGATCAATCCTCCTTCAGTGATCTCTGCCTCCATCGTGCACCCGCACGCCGGCATGTTCCAGGGCGGTGCCCCGTGTCGCGGGGTGTAGCTGGCATCCCTCCCGCGTCTGCCCTGCCCGTCGTCACGACAGATGGAACGACGGGCGCCGGCACGACAGATGTCGGCGGACGGAGCAGGTCAGTTACTCGGATCGCAGCGACTCGACCGGGGATTGCCGGGCTGCTCCGTGCCCAGGGAAGATCGACACGAGAAGCGCCATTGCGATCGTGACGACGACCGAGGCC
>JBBKWQ010000183.1:0-28752 GCA_037969115.1 Ilumatobacteraceae bacterium | reverse complement strand
GTGCGATATGGCGCGGGCTCGTGGGCGCTCGACGACGGCAACGGCCTCGGTGCCCGGGTTCGCAACACGATCACGTTTCTCGCCGTCCGCGATGCGGACCACCTGCTGCCGGTGCGGTTGCGTGATGGGTTCCTCGAACTCAGCGGCGCCGAGCGGGACACGATCGAGGCGATCGACGATTCCGATCGCACGATCACCCGGTACGACCTGGTCATCGACACGAAGGGATTCGCAGATGGCTACCCGGTCCAGTACCGGGCGTGGCGCGACGCAGTGCTGCCGAGCGATGAGACATCTTCGGCCGGCGCCGTCACGATCTGGATCGACGACCACGAGGTCGTCGTCGGCGTGGACGACTCGGTCACCGGCTGGGCCTGGGACCGCGTGCGCTACTCGACCACCGAATTCGTGCCGCCCGACCCGACCGTCGGTTGATCGAACTGCGCCCGTTCGAGTACCCGGGCTCAAGGTCCAGCGCTCTCCGGACGATGTCTCCCCGTGAAGCGCTGGTTCGGACTGTTCTGTCTCTCGATCGTGGTCGGAGGGTGCGGACTCGACCCGAGCTCGGCAGTGGTCGTCACGGGTCAGCGACAGTCCGGCACTGAAACCACGGAACGAGTTTCCACGCCGGAACCGGGCCCCGCGTCCGAGTCGACCACCACGACGATCGCTGTGACGGCGACCGCGAACACCAGATCGACCACGACGTCGACCATGACCACGACCACGACCACGACCACGACCACGAACGCTGTCGCACCGTCCACGACCGACGCCGTCGACGACATCGCCGCAGCACTGCTCACTGCGGAGGAACTCGGCGATCAGTGGAGCGTCGCCGACGAATCTCCCTACGACTCCAGGGTCAATGTGACAACCGACTACGAGTGCGACGCGCTCGTTGCATCGGACCTCATGGACCTGACCTTGCTGTACGAGGTCGAAATCGCCCATGCCGGTGGAGCGAACGGCCTCCAGTACATCGGGGAGACCATCTCCCCCGACGTCGCGTCGAACCTCGTCGCTCGGTTCGCCGCCCTTCCGACCTGCTCGGACTCCGTCGCCCTCGGCCCGCTCACCGGCGGTGCGATCGAGGTCGACCATGCGACCGCCGGCGCATACATCCAGGCGCCGAACTCCGGCGACGAGACCACATCGGAGTACGGCTCCGAGGTCGTTGCCCTGTCGGTGGGTCGTCGCGTCACGGTGATCGTGATCGGGGGGACGCAAAACCAACGGGCGCTGACCGAACCGCTACCGGTCATCGCCGAAATTGCCGCGCTCAAGATCGCCGAAGGGCTCGACTGAGGGTCAGATTCGTTCGAGTTCGGCACCGTCGAACAGGGGTGTGATGTCGAAGCGCTCGACGTCAGCCTCGAGTTCGGCGTCATCGGGCGAAGTCATGTCGCCCTCGGCAGCGTCGATCACCATCGGCAGCAACCGCGCATCGCTCGTTGTGTTCAAGAACTGCTGCGAATTGCCCAACACGTATCGAACCGCTCTCCCGATCGCAGCCGCATCGTCGAGCGGTTCGTACCAGCTGAACTCGCGGCCGTTTCGCTCTGGCCAACGTCCACGGGCGATCGACTTGATGGTCTGGAACGCGATGTCGCGATCGGCACAAGCCTCGCGCAGCTCCTCGACGTCGTGGCGATACAAGGGATTCGACATCATCGTGTAGTTCACCGGGAGCAGCACCGACGCACAGTCGAACCGTTCGATGCTTCGACGATGCATTCCGGCGATACGCACGCCGTGGCCGGTCACGCCGATGTGTCGACAGAGCCCTTCGTCTCGAGCTCGCTCCAGCGCTTCGACCGCCCCACCGCGTGAGCATGCTGTCTCCCACTCGTCCTCCTCGACGAGGTTGTGGAGCTGGATCAGATCGACGTGGTCGACGCCCATCCGTTCCAGCGAACGTTCCAACTCCTTGCGAGCCGCGGTGCCGTGGCGCTCGCCCGTCTTGGTGGCCAGAAAGACGTCGTCTCGGTTCGTGCGCAGCCACGTGTGCAATCGATCTTCCGATGCGCCGTACGACGCCGCCGTGTCGATGTGGTTGATGCCGCGTCGGGCGACGAGCGCGAGCGTCGTGTCGGCGCGCTCCTGACTCATGGCGCCGAGCGCTGCGGCACCGAAGATGACGCGGGTCGAGGCATGACCGGTACGACCGAACGGGGCTACGGGAAGCATGCCCGCGACCGTACCGCGACCGATCGGACGCTGCGAGTCGAAGCCGGGCAGACTGCCTGCATGACGTCATCGAGCGGAAGGACCAACAGGCCTGACGGCTACGGGTTCCGAACCAGGGCGGTGCATGCCGGCGGGCGGCCCGATCCGGCGACCGGGGCCCGAGCCGTGCCGATCTATCAGACCTCGTCGTACGTGTTCGGCGACACGGCAGAAGCCGCGAATCTGTTCGCCCTGCAGACGTACGGCAACATCTACAGCCGGATCTCGAACCCGACCGTCGCCGCCTTCGAGGAACGGATCGCCTCGCTCGAGGGCGGCCTCGGTGCCGTCGGCACGTCGAGCGGCCAAGCCGCGGAGTTCCTCACTCTCGCGTCGCTGGCCGGAGCCGGTGACCACCTCGTGGCGAGCTCGCAGCTGTACGGCGGAACCCGAACACTGATGGAGGTGACGCTTGCCCGATTCGGCGTACGGACGACCTTCGTACCCGACCCCGAGCCCGACGAGATCGCCGCTGCGATCACGCCCGACACCAAGGCGGTGTACACCGAGATCATCGCCAACCCGTCGGGGATGATCCCCGATCTCGCGGGTCTCGCCGACGTTGCCCACTCGCACGGCGTTCCGCTCGTGGTCGACGCCACGATGGCGACGCCGTATCTGTGCCGCCCGATCGAGCACGGTACCGACATCGTGCTGCACTCCGTCACCAAGTTCATCGGCGGACACGGCACCTCGATCGGTGGGGCGATCGTCGAGTCCGGACAGTTTCCCTGGGACAACGGACGTTTCCCCCTGATGACCGAACCGACCGCGTCGTACGGCGGCCTCACCTGGTGGGGCAACTTCGCCGAATATGGTTTTCTCACCCGGATTCGGTCAGAACAGCTCCGCGATGTTGGCGCCACGATGACGCCGTTCAACGCCTTCTTGTTCCTGATGGGCCTCGAAACGCTGTCGTTGCGCATGCGACAACATGTCGAGAATGCCCGTGTCGTCGCCGAGTTCCTCAGCGAGCATCCGCAGGTCGACTGGGTGCGGTACAGCGGTCTCCCGAGTTCGCCCTGGTACGAGCGTGCGCAGCGCTACCTCCCGGAGGGCCCTGGCGCCGTGTTCGCCTTCGGCGTCCGGGGCGGTCGCGAATCCGGTTCGAGGTTCATCGAAGCGTGCACGCTCGCGAGCCACCTCGCCAACATCGGAGACGCACGCACGCTCGTGATCCATCCGGCATCGACGACGCACCAGCAACTCTCCGACGAGGCGCTCGTGTCCGGCGGTATCACGCCGGACCTCGTGCGCATCTCGGTCGGTCTCGAGGACGCCGACGACATCTGTGCCGATCTCGATCAGGCGCTCCGAGTGACGAAGCAGGGAACATCCGGTGCCGATTCTTGAACGAGCGCAAGACCGCCTCGCGCTGATGCAGCGAACGCGCACCGTTGCGATCGTCGGCATGTCCGCCACACCCAGTCGGGCGAGTCACTTCGTCGCCACGTACCTCAGAGGCGCAACCGGTTGGACGGTGTATTTCGTGAACCCGAACGAGACTCGAATTCTCGAGCAGCCGGTGTATCCCAGCCTGGCCGACCTCCCCGAGGTTCCCGACCTGGTCGACGTGTTCCGCCGCACCGACGATCTGCCGTCGGTGACCGACGATGCGATCGCAGCGCGTGCTGCAGCGGTGTGGTTCCAGCTCGGGCTCACACACGACGGAGCGGCGGCCACGGCATCGGCCGCCGGCCTCGACGTGGTACAGAACCGGTGTCTGAAGATCGAACACGCTCGCTTCTGCGGCGGGTTGCACACCGCTGGCTTCGACACCGGCGTGATCGACAGCCGCCGGGGTCCGCTCGTGTAGCCGACACGATCACCCGACCACGAGCCCGCCCGGATACGAGGTAGCGCGATCAGAACGTGACCATGCATCGACGCGGACCGCGCACCTGGCCACCCGCCCAGGTCACCGACGCCGGATCCTTCAACTGGAACTCCGGGATCCGCGACATCCACGTCTGCAGGGCGACCCGCAACTCGAGGCGGGCCAGGTTCGAGCCCGCGCAGCGGTGGATACCGGCGCCGAAGGCCACATGCCGATTCCGTTCACGGTCGAAGTGGACCTCGTCGGGGTTCTCGAACTGGCGAGGATCGCGATTGGCCGCCGGGAACGTCATCAGCACGCGGTCGTTGGCCTTCATCGGGCAGCCTTGGAACTCGGTGTCGTGGTCGACCATCCGAGCCATCGTGACCGGGGCGTACGCACGGAGCAGCTCCTCGATCGCCGCCGGCCAGATCTCAGGGTCGTCACGCAGTTGCTGCCGGTGCTCGGGATGGAGTGCGAGGTGCCACATCGACGCGCCGATTGCCGACCAGGTGGTGTCGATGCCGGCGACCAGCATGAGGTTGCAGACGCCCATCACGTAGTCCTCGTCGACGGGCTCGCCGTCGTGCTGGGTCGCGAGCAGCTCGGTGATCAAGTCGTCGTCTCGCGGGTTGGCCTTGCGGTCGTCGAGCTGAGCCCGGAAGAAGTTCATGATGTGTCCGCGGTTCTCCTTGCGAACCACCGGGTCGGTGAGACCGATCTCGAGCACGCCGCGAACCCAGCCGGTGAACTCGTCCGACATCTCCTCGGGCACGCCGAGCATCCGCGAGATCACCCGAACCGGAATCTGCTGCGCGTACCCGGCAGCGGCGTCGGCCTCACCGGCGTCGATGAAGCCGTCGATCAGCTGGTTGCACAGGTCGATCGTGCCCTGCTCGTACTTCTTCACGTTGCCCGGCGAGAACGTCGGCAGGATCAAACGGCGATGCCAGTGATGTTCGGGCGGATCGGAGGTGATCGGCGGCGCCGCGACCCCGGCATAGGGACCTTCGGCCTGCCCCTGCAGTGGTGGCACCACGATGATCTCGCGCGACGTGAAGGTCTCGTGCTCCTGGGCGAGCGCGATCACGTCGTCGTATCTGGTGGGATACCACGAGCCTCCCCACCGGTCGGAGTGAGCGATCGGGCACTCCGACTCTCGAATCGTGCGTTGCGCCGAGAACGGGTCATTGACGAACGACGGATCGAAGATGTCGTAGTCGGTGAGCAGATCTTCAACGGGCTGGCGTGTGGTGTCGGTCATCGGTGGTGTCCTCGGCGGGTGCTGGCTGCTCAGCTCTCGATGATCGTGATGGCCCGTTCGGGGCAGTTGCCCTCGGCCCGGCGCGCCTTCGTCTCGAGGTCGGCCGGAATCTCGCCCTCGATCAGCACCACCGCGTTGCCGATGTCGTCGGCACCGAAGACCTCGGGCGCGGCGATCGCACACATCTGATGTCCCTGGCAAACATCGTCGTCGACGGTGACTCTCATCCTGATTCCTCCATCTCGAGACCGAGAACGCGTGAGTTGCTGATACGGCTGGAACGAACCCTAAAGCACGTCGGCGAACGTGAACGGATTGCAGCAGGCCGGTTGTCCCGATCCGACGACGGTGTGACAGCCTGTGCCCGATGTCTGCGACCACTACAACCGCCGATCAGATCTCGGACGACCAGATCGTCGCATTCGAACACGACGGTGCCGTGCTCCTCCCTCAACTGCTCGCACCCGAATGGATCGAACGGCTTCGCAACGGCGTGGAACACAACCGAACCCACCCGAGCAAGTGGTCCCACTGGTACACCAACCCGGACGAATCCGTTGGTTTCTGGACCGACTACGTCACGTGGCCGGACGTCCCCGAGTACCGACAGGTCGTGTTCGAATCGGGTGTCGCCGGCGTCGCGGCAGCATTGATGCGGTCGACGACCGCTCGCTTCTTCCACGAGCACGTGCTCGTGAAGGAACCCGGTGCCGTCGAACGAACGCCGTGGCACCACGACCAGCCCTACTACTGCGTCGACGGAGACCAGAACGTGAGCTTCTGGATCGCTCTCGACGCGGTCCCGGCGACGTCTGGCGTTCGTTACCTCGCCGGCTCACACCGATGGGGGCGCTGGTTCGTTCCCCGCATGTTCCTCGACCACACGCCCTACGCCGATGGTCAGGGCCAGTTCGAACTCGTTCCCGACATCGATGCGGAAATCGATCACGGTGACGGGCAGCCGAACCACCGAGTGCTCTCGTGGGACGTCACCCCGGGTGACGTCATCGCGTTCCACTTCCGCACGCTTCACGACGCGCCGGGCAACGCACTCGCGACACGTCGTCGGGCCGTCAGTCTCCGCTGGGTCGGAGACGACGCCACCTGGGGCGAACGGCCGTGGCAGGTCTCGCCGCCCTACGAGCCCGAGGGTGCCGTGGTGGGCGGCCCCCTCGACGACAAGCGATTCCCACTCGCGCACCCCGCAACGGCCGGTCCCGCACCCGCACCGGTTGCCTCGGCGACGCAAGGCACAACGGGTTCGCAGACTTCGATCACCCCATGAAGCTGTACTTCGGTGGCGACACGAACGTCGCCCGAACGACGCTTTTCGGCTGCCGGGTAGCCTTCGACGCACCATGGCTCACGAGTTCATCTACACCGCATACAAGCTTGCCCGGCACTATCCGCCCGACCGCACCGTGCTCGAGAACATATCGATCTCGTTCTATCCGGGCGCCAAGATCGGCGTCATCGGATCGAACGGCGCGGGGAAGTCGAGCCTGCTGAAGATCATGGCCGGGCTCGACGACGGCTTCTCGGGCGAGGCGAGGCTGACGCCGGGTTTCACGGTGGGTTATCTCAGCCAGGAACCCGAACTCGACCCGAGCAAGGACGTGAAGGGCAACGTCATGGACGGCGTGGCCGAGGTGCAGGCGCTCATCGACCAGTACAACGAGGTCATGGCCAAGTGGGCCGACCCCGACGCCGACTACGACAAGATCGGCAAGCAGCAGGCAGAGCTCGAAGACAAGATCGCGGCCGCCGACGCATGGAGTCTCGATCGCAACGTCGACATCGCGATGGACGCACTCCGCTGCCCGCCCGACGATGCCGACGTCAGCAAGCTCTCGGGCGGCGAGAAACGACGTGTCGCCCTGTGTCGCCTTCTGCTGAGCCACCCCGATCTGCTGCTGCTCGACGAACCCACCAACCACCTCGACGCCGAATCGGTGTGGTGGCTCGAACGATTCCTGCAGGACTACTCGGGCACCGTCGTGGCCATCACCCCCGACCGGTACTTCCGCGACAATGTCGCCCAGTGGATCCTCGAACTCGACCGCGGTCGCGGTATCCCGTTCGAGGGCAACTATTCGAGTTGGCTCGAACAGAAGCAGGAGCGCATGTCTCGCGAGGACCGCGCCAGCGACGCTCGGCAGCGGTCGCTGGCACGCGAGCTCGAATGGGTTCGGATGGCACCCAAGGCGCGCCAGGCGAAGGGCAAGGCCCGCCTCGCCGCCTACGAGAAGTTGCACGCTGAAGCACAGGCCGACAACGACGGGGTCCGCGATCTCGAGATCGCGATTCCACCCGGCCCACGCCTCGGCGACACCGTGATCGAGATCGACAATCTCAGCAAGGCGTTCGGCGACAGGATTCTCATCGAAGATCTCTCGTTCACGCTCCCGCCGGCCGGCATCGTGGGAATCATCGGCGCCAACGGCGCTGGCAAATCCACGCTGTTCCGCATGATCGTCGGGGAGGAGAAGCCCGACGGCGGCAGCATCAAGATCGGCGACACGGTGCAGCTCAGCTACGTCGACCAGAGCCGAGACCATCTCGAAGGGGACAAGACGGTGTTCGAAGAGATCACCGGCGGCGTCGAACACATGAAGATCGGTAATCGCGAGATCCACGGTCGTGCGTACGTGGCCAGCTTCAACTTCAAGGGAACCGACCAGCAGACACCGGTCGGCAAGCTGTCGGGTGGCGAGCGCAATCGTGTCCACCTCGCGAAACTGTTGAAGTCGGGCGGCAACGTCCTGCTGCTCGACGAACCGACCAACGACCTCGATGTCGACACCCTTCGTGCGCTCGAATCGGGACTCGAATCGTTCCCCGGCTGCGCCGTGGTGATCAGCCACGACCGGTGGTTCCTCGACCGCATCGCCACCCACGTGCTCGCGTTCGAGGGTGACAGCCAGGTGCGCTGGTTCGAGGGGAACTTCACCGAGTACGAGGAGTACCGGCGAAAGGAACTCGGCGTCGCAGCAGATCAGCCGCACCGCATCAAGTACAAGCGGCTCGCCGGCTGACACCCGAGGGTCGACCTTCAGTCGGTCGGCACCACGTCGGGAAGCATCGGCATCTGCATACCAGGGCGCCGGCCGAGCAGCGACGCCCTCGTCGGGGCAGCCGACCCGAAGCGCTCACGAAGGTCGTCGAGTGCACGATCGAGCGTGTCGGTCTCGTGTTCGGCAAGTGGCACGAACGGATCACGCTGGCGACGACCGAACGGCAACGTCAACTGCACTGTTGCGTCGTTGCTGAGGTTGGCCACCGCCATGCCGATCAGAGTGATGCCCTGCGCTTCGATCAACGGCATCGCCGCGCGGAGCAGGGTGACGGCAACAGCCCCGAGCGGTTCGGTCGCTGCTGTCGACCACGCGAGCGTGTGCGAACGGGTTGCTCTGGTGTAGTCGGCGAATCTCAGCCGGAGCACCACCGTGCGACCGACCCGATGGCCGCTGCGCAGTCGGCGCGTGACACGATCGACGATGCCGAGGAGCAACGTCTCGAGTTCTTCCGGCGACCGGCGAGAACGTCCGAGGGCCTGTTGCGAGCCGACTGAACCGCGCCGCTTCCCGATCACCACGGGACGAGGGTCACGATGATGCGCCAGAGCGTGGAGTTGTCGGCCGGCCGCTTGTCCGACCATGGCCACGAGACCCGCCTCGCTGAGTCCTGCGACATCGCTCACGGTCATGAGACCACGCTCGTTCAGCTTCGATGCTGTCACCGGGCCGACGCCCCAGAGACGCTCGACCGGAAGCGGGTACAAGAACTCGGTCTCTCGATCGGGGTGCACGACGAGCAGACCATCCGGTTTGCCGACACCGCTCGCAACCTTGGCGAGGAACTTGGTTCGGGCGACCCCCACCGTGATCGCGAGCCCGACCCGCTCACGAACCTTTGCTCGGAGCTGAGCGGCGATTGCCTCGGGTGTGCCCGATACTCGCCCGAGACCGCCGACATCGAGAAACGCCTCGTCGATCGAGATCCCTTCGACCAACGGCGTGGTGTCGTCGAAGATGTCGAAGACCGCCCGACTGGCCTCGGTGTATGCCTCGAATCGAGGCGGCACCACCACGGCGTGCGGGCACAGTTTGAGGGCACGCCACTCGTTCATGGCCGTTTTCACACCGCATCGCTTCGCCTCATAGCTCGCAGCCAGCACGATGCCGCCGCCGACGATAGTGGGGCGGCCGCGCAGGTCGGGATCGTCGCGCTGCTCGACGGAGGCATAGAACGCATCGAGGTCTGCATGCAGAATCGTTGCCTGCCGGCCACTTTCGTCCGATCGAATCACTCGAACACATGTTCGCACAGATCGCACCGGAAATGCCAGCCCCTACCGCGGGTTCGACAGCCTGGCTGCCACACTGGACGGCCGTGACCACGGCCCCGACGATCTCCGACGCGGATCTCGCAACACGTCTGGCGACCGAGGCCGGTCAGATCTTGCTCACGCTCCGCGCCGAACTCGTCGGCTCGGGAGCGCATGCGTGGGACGTGATGGACGCCGGAGATGCCGCCGCACACCACTTCATCGCCGCACAACTCGCACTCCACCGACCCGACGATGCGGTGCTCTCGGAAGAGGGTCGTGAAGACCCACGTCGTTTCGACGCCGACCGTGTCTGGATCGTCGACCCACTCGACGGCACCCGTGAGTTCGGTGAACCGGGTCGCAACGACTGGGCCGTCCACGTGGCGTTGTGGGATGGCGACCGACTCAGTGCCGGTTCTGTGTCGTTGCCGGCGCTCGGCCTGGTGTTCTCCAGCGATCCCGCGTCGACGATCCCTCCGTTCGAACGCGACCGCCCTCGATTGGTCACCTCTCGCAACCGAGCGCCCCACGCCGCTCACATCGTCGCCGACGCACTCGGCTGCGACGCCGTGCGCCTCGGTTCGGCTGGGGCAAAGGCGATGGCCGTGGTCATGGGCGACGCCGACATCTACCTGCACCATGGCGGGATGTATCAGTGGGACTCCGCAGCGCCCGTAGCGGTGGCCAACGCTTCGGGTCTGTTCACGTCGCGCATCGACGGTTCGCCGCTGGTCTACAACGAACGAGACGTGTGGCTCCCCGACTTCATCATGTGCCGACCGGAGTTCGCCGATCCCATTCTCGATGCGCTGTGGGATCGATCGAGCTGAGTCCCCCGGACTGAAGTTCTGGATCGCCGGCGAGCGAGACTGGTGTATGGATCTGAAAGCAACACGCTTCGAGATCGACACTCACGTGGCGACGGTCACGCTGCATCGACCTCACCGACACAACGCCTGGACCGGGCGGATGCACACCGAGTACCGGTGGATCATGGCCGAACTCGAGCACGACCACGAGGTGCGAGCGGTCGTCGTGACCGGTACTCCGCCGGCGTTCTCGGTGGGCGGCGACAGTGAGGCACTCACCGCGCACGCCGAGACTGGCCACTACAACACGGGTCTGCCCGCCGAACCGGCGCGGCCCGGGTACGGACGAAGGCAGGAATTCAACAACGACTTCTCGTGGCAGTACGGGTACCGCACGCCCATCATCGCCGCGGTCAACGGGGCGTGCGCCGGCGTCTCGTTCGCGCTCGCGCTGTTCTGCGACCTCCGATTCGTGTCGGCGACGGCCAAGATCACCAGCGCAGCCCCGAAACTCGGTCTGCCCGCCGAATACGGCATGACGTGGACGCTGCCGCGCCTCATCGGCGTCACCCGGTCGGCCGACCTGCTGCTGTCGGGTCGGGTCGTCACCGGCGCCGAGACAGCCGACTGGGGCCTCTGGAACGACGTGTTGGCCGACGGGTCGGCCACGCTCGACGCCGCCCACGCCTACGCCCGCCTCATCGCCGATACGGTCGGACCGCACGCGGTCACACGGACCAAACAGCAGCTGTACGACGACCTGATTCGCGCCGATCCCGCCGCTTCCGTCGCGGAATCGAAGATCGCACTCGACCATGCGATGGGCACCGCCGAGTACCGCGAAGGCATCGCAGCGCTCAACGACCAACGCCCGCCGAGGTTCACCTCCTAGGCTGTCGTGCATGGGTGACTTCGTGATCGACCCGGGAACGGCGGGCCGGATCTCCTCCGACGAACCTGCCGATTCTCTGAGCTCGGCTGCCACGAACGATCGCACGACCCACTTCGTATTGATGCTCGGCGTCGCGGCAGCAGCGTCGGGAGCTGCAGGTTTGATCCATGCGGTCGCCGTCGGCATTCACGCAGACACCCCCGACCTGTCACGAATCTTCATCGTGCTCGCGGCCGCACAGGTTGGTGCGGCCGCACTGGTGATCTCCCACCCAAGTCGGCGATCCGCTCTCGCACTCGGTTCGGTCAACGTGCTCGCCGTCGTCGGGTGGGTCGTGACCCGGCTGGTCGGGATCTCGTTCGTCGGCGGCCTCGAAGTCGCAGAGCGGCCGCAATTCGCGGATGGCACAGCGGCAGCGTTCGCCGCAGTCGCCGTGATCGGCGTGCTGTCGTCGTTGGGTCTACGCAGCGAGAACAGCGCCCGCCTGCCCATCATGATCCCGGCCATGCTTGCCGCCGTGTTGGCAATTCCGGCCATGGTGAGCGCCAGCAGTCACCAGCATTCGGGCGGTGATGCCGCCGCGCACGCTCACGGTGACGAACCCCGCGCCGCCGCTGCCATTGGCTCAGACGACCACGACAACCACGACGACGCCGACGCGACCGATGCGGAGCCGGCCGCCGCCGTTGACGATCACGGCCACGCCGACGAAGCAGGTCAGGCCGCTTCCGGCGAGCACGTCGTTCACACCGACGAAGTTGCCGCGGCCTCACCCACCTGGCCGAGACCGTGGGACCCGACGGCACCGATCGACATATCCGGCGTCGAGGGAGTGAGCCCCGACCAGGAAGCACGCGCGACAGCTCTCATCGAGAACACGCTTGCGGTCCTGCCGCAATTCGCCGACGTCACCACGTTGGGGCCACTCGGATTTCGTTCCATCGGCGACGAAAGCACCGGATTCGAGCACTACATCAACACCGGCTACATCAATGACGAGCTCTTTCTCGACCCGTCCGCGCCTGAATCGCTCGTCTACGAAGTCGACGGCGACGCTCGCACGCTCGTGTCGGCGATGTACATCGCCAAGCAAACCCCCATCGATGACCCGGTCCTCGTCGATTACGGCGGGCCGCTGATGCAGTGGCATGTCCATCTCAACCTGTGCTGGGGTCTCGACGACAGCGGCGTGCCGAAGGTCATGGGCGTCACGGACGACAACGGCGGCGCCTGCCCGCCGGGCACGATCAACGCCGGTGGCGAGAACCCGATGGTCCACGTCTGGATCGCACCACACGAATGCGGTCCGTTTGCCGCCTTGGAGGGTCACGGCGCCGGACAGGCAGCCGCCGACGACGGAGCACGGACCGATCAGTGCAACCACGAGAGCGGAGACGGCCACGGTGCCCACGACGAGGCCCAGACCGTGCCATATGACCCCGAACTCCCGATCGACCTCGGCGGCGTTCCCGGCGTGACACCCCAGCAACAGGCGTATGCCGAGAACCTCGTCGCGGCAACGGTCCGCGATCTCCCACAGTGGGCCGATCTCGATGCCGTGAAGGCGGCAGGTTTCAAGTCGATCGGCGATGCCAGCACGGGGCACGAGCACTTCATCCAGTGGGATTGGATCGACGACGACATCGTGCTCGATCCCGACTATCCCGAGAGCCTGGTGTTCGAACCTCAGCCCGACGGCACCAAGACATTGGTGTCGGCGATGTTCATGATGCCTTCCGGAACTCCCCTCGACGACATTCCCGACTTCGGCGGCGCGCTGATGCAGTGGCACGTCCACGGCGACCTGTGCTTCACAGACCAACCGGACGCGCCGCTCGTCGCCGGACTGAAACCGGTCGGCACCGACTGCGCACCTCCGCTGGTGAACGGAACACTTGCCCCGATGATCCACGTGTGGATCCGCAAACACGAGTGCGGACCATTCGCGGCGCTCGACGGCATCGGAGCCGGTCAAGTCCCCGACGGCGAAGAGCATCTCTGCGACACCGCCCACGGCGGCCACTGACGCCGCCTGCTCCGCCCGCGCCAGGCGCCCCGCGCCCCGGTACCCGGTTCCGAATGCGTTTTGAGCGCCTCACGAACCGCCGTTGGTGCCTGAATGCGCTTTGAGCGCATTCAGGACCAGGTGGCAGTGCAGGAAAACTGTTCGCTCGGTGAGCACTCGGCCCGCAGGCACGGCATCATGACGAGATGTCACACGGCTTCCCTCCCGAGCCGGACCCGATCGACACCGACTGGGCGGCGTTCATCGACCGCGGTCCGTGGAACATCGTGCGCACCGATGTCGGTTGGCTACCGCTCGCCGCCCGCCTCCGCGACGCCGCCCACGCCGAGGTGCCACGACTGATCGCCCCTCGGCGTATGCCGTCGGGCCTGCGCGTGGTCAACGTCGTGGCGCGGCTCACCGCTGCGCTGGCACCGTGGTGGTGGAAGAAGCGGCGCGGGCGTTTCGAAGGTCCGGAACAGAGCCGCTCAGAGGTGTCGCACAACCTGCGGCTCGCCGCCGAACACCTCGGCCCGACGTACATCAAGCTCGGCCAGATCATCTCCTCCGGCGAGGGCCTCTTCCCCCCCGAGCTGGTCGACGAGTTCAAGAAGTGCCGAGATCAGGTTCGCCCGGAGCCGTTCGGTCTCGTTCGACAGACCGTCGAAGAAGACCTCGGGGCACGGCTCGAAGATGTGTTCGAGTTCTTCGATCCGACGGCACTCGCAGCGGCTTCGATCGCCCAGGTGCACGCAGCGCGGCTCCGAACCGGGGAGGACGTCGTCGTGAAGGTGCAGCGACCGGCAGTCGGACGCCTCGTTCGCACCGACCTGAAGGTCATGGCCTGGTTGGCACCGCATCTCGTCGGACGCATTCCCATCTCGGCACTGGCGAACCCACCTGCGCTGGTCGAGTTGTTCGCGGAGACGATCGTGGAGGAGCTCGACTTCAGAATGGAGGCGGCGAACATGCTCGATGTCGCCACCATGCTGAACGATCTGAACCAGGACGGCTACGTCGTGCCCCGCCCACATCCTCGGCTCGTCACCAAGCGGGTGCTCGTGATGGAACGGGTCGACGGCTTCAACTTCGACGACGTTGCAGGCATGAAGGACGCCGGCATCGATACCGAGGCGGTGATCCGCACCGGGATGATCGCATTCATGGAGGGCGCGCTGGTGCACGGTGTGTTCCACGGAGACCTGCACGGCGGCAACCTGTTCGTCCTGGCCGACGGACGCACCGCTCTGCTCGACTTCGGCATCGTCGGTCGTCTCTCCAACGAGCGCCGGCTCGCCTTTCTGCGACTGATGCTCGGTGCGACCACCAGCGACGTGAAGGGTCAGATGGCCGCACTCCGAGATCTCGGTGCACTCCCACACGACACCGACCTCGACGCCGTCATCATAGACCTCCGCCTCGATCAGGCACCGATCGATCCCACCACGCTCACGGGCGAGGAGATGGTGAAAGAGGTGCAGCGAGTCGTGAAGGCGATGCTCGGGTACGGCGCGAAACTTCCCAAAGAGCTCATGCTGTACGTGAAGAACATGGTGTTCCTCGACGGTGCGATCGCGCGGCTCGCACCCGACCTCGACCTGCTCGCCGAAATCGGCACCATCTCGATGATCTTCGCGCAGCGGCATGGCGAGCGCCTCGGTCAGGAGTTGGGCATCGACGCCACGGCTGTCGAGATCGACCTCGACAGCGTCAAGGCCGGATTCGGCCTCGAGTCGGGCGTCGACCGTCTCACGTACCGCGAGTTGCAGGAGCGGCGCGCACTCATCCAGAAGCGGATGCGCGATCACGTCGAAACGGTCCGTTGACCGGACCGCGATCAATCGGCGATCACGCGCTGAACACGGTGGGCGCTAGCGTCGAATCGTGCGTCTCGTGATCGCCCGCTGCTCGGTCGACTATGTCGGCCGGTTGTCCGCCCACCTCCCCGAGGCGAAACGCCTCATCATGGTGAAGGCGGACGGCTGCGTGGCCATTCACGCCGACGGCGGCGCCTACAAGCCGCTCAACTGGATGAACTCGCCCAACACACTCACCGATCACGGCGAGCACTGGACGGTCACCAACCCGAAGAAGGAAACGCTCACGATCACGCTCCACGAGGTGTTCTCCGACTCGCAGCACGAGCTCGGCGACGATCCCGGCCTCCAGAAGGACGGCGTCGAAGCCCACCTTCAGGAGCTGCTGGCAGCGTCGCCGGACTCGATCGAGCAGGGCCTCACGTTGGTACGTCGCGAGTACCCCACAGCGATCGGGCCGATCGACCTCGTGTGCCGCGACCACGACGACACGGTCGTGGCGATCGAAGTGAAACGACGCGGCGAGATCGACGGCGTCGAACAACTCACCAGGTACATCGAACGGCTCAAACTCGATTCGTCGCTCGGCCAGATCCGGGGCATGTTCGTCGCCCAATCGGTGAAGCCACAAGCAAAGGTCCTCGCCGAATCTCGGGGCTTCCAGTGGATCGAGGTCGACTACGACGAGTTGCGCGGCCTCGCACCTGACGAGCTCCGACTCTTCTAGTCTTGGCGCAGCGCGAAACGCAGCGGGGTTCTGCGAGCCTGAATCGCAGGTAGTACGTTCGCGTTCCATGTCGCAGCAAGTACGTGGAGTGATCGCCCGCGCCAAGGGTGAACCGGTCAGTATCGAAACCATCGTCATTCCCGACCCGGGCCCGGGCGAGGCAGTGGTACAGATCCAGGCGTGCGGCGTGTGCCACACCGACCTGCACTATCGCGAGGGTGGCATCAACGACGAGTTCCCGTTCCTGCTCGGCCACGAGGCTGCGGGCATCGTCGAGTCCGTCGGCGAAGGAGTCACCGATGTCGCACCGGGCGATTACGTGATCCTCAACTGGCGAGCAGTCTGCGGCTCGTGCCGGTCGTGTCTCAAGGGCAAGCCGTGGTACTGCTTCAACACCTTCAACGCCTCGCAGAAGATGACGCTCACCGACGGCACCGAGCTGTCACCTGCTCTCGGAATCGGGGCGTTCGCCGACAAGACGCTGGTGCACTCCGGACAGTGCACCAAGGTCGACCCGTCCGCCCCGGCCACGGCGGCCGGACTGCTCGGTTGCGGCGTCATGGCCGGTCTCGGCGCGGCGATCAACACCGGCAACGTCAGCCGCGGCGACTCGGTTGCCGTGTTCGGATGCGGCGGCGTGGGCGACGCGGCCATCGCCGGCAGTGAGCTCGCCGGTGCTTCGAAGATCATCGCGATCGACATCGACGACCGCAAGCTCGAGTGGGCCAAGAAATTCGGTGCCACCCACACGTGCAATGCGAACGAGACGGACCCCGTCGAATTCATCCGGTCGGTCACCGACGGCAACGGTGCCGACGTGTGCATCGAGGCGATCGGGAACCCAGCGGTCTACAAGCAAGCCTTCGAGGCCCGCGACCTCGCCGGCACCGTCGTCCTGGTCGGCGTGCCGAACCCCGACCACACCCTCGAACTGCCGTTCATCGAGGTGTTCGGGCGCGGCGGCTCGTTGAAGTCGTCGTGGTACGGCGACTGCCTGCCCAGCCGCGACTTCCCCATGCTCATCGACCTGTATCAGCAGGGCCGGCTCGACCTCGACGGCTTCGTGTCGGAGACGATCGCTCTCGACGGGGTCGAAGAAGCGTTCCACAAGATGGAACGCGGCGAAGTGCTCCGCAGCGTCTTGGTGTTCTGAGCCGATGCCGATCGAACTCGTCACGACCGACGGCATCTTCGCGCTCGACGGCAGCGAATGGGAGGTGACGAACAACATCTGGCTCGTCGGCGATGACCGCGAGGTGGTCGTCTTCGACGCCGCGCACGACCACGAACCGATCGTCGCGGCGATCAACGGACGAGCTGTGCGCGGCATCGTGCTCACGCACGGTCACAACGATCACATCAACGCTGCCGTACCCCTGCGCGATGCCGTCGACGCGCCGATTCTCCTGCACCCCGACGACCGGATGTTGTGGGACGTCGTGTGGCCGGGCGAGAGGCCCGATGGTGACGTCGAAGCGGGTGCTGTGATCTCGGTCGCCGGCCATGTGCTCAACGTCATCCACACACCAGGCCACTCGCCAGGATGTTGCTGCTTCCACGACTCGGGATCCGACATCGTGTTCACCGGAGACACCCTGTTCTGCGGTGGACCGGGGGCGACCGGACGGACCTACAGCGACGAACCGACGATCCTTCGTTCGATCATCGACGAGCTACTCCGGATGCCCGATCACACGATCGTGCACACCGGTCACGGCGACTCGTCGACCATCGGCGCCGAACGTGACGTCGTCATGGCGCGGGCCGCTGAACTCGGCGTTGATTGAACGACGGGTCCGGACGGCGATTCAGCAGGCGTCACCCGGGAGCTGTGGCTTCACTGCCAAGCTGTAGGTCACACCGCCATCGGTGAAGAACGTGAGCTGATTCGCCTGTTCGAACAGTGTGGCGAAGTCGGCAGCCGGCACGTTCACACAGCCCGAGGCATCGGCAAGCGCCACACCCGAATCTGCGGGCCAGTCGACGACCGTCGGCTCGATCTCGAAACCGCTCAGATCGTCGACGGGGCGCGAACGGATCAGGTAGTGCTCGGCCGGATATGGCGTGTCGGCCGGAACAGCGGTCAGGATCGCCAGCGCCTCGTCGACGAACGCCGCCAGCGCCGCACGGTCCGGGTCGCTCTCCCGGCCGTCGAGTCCCCCTGACATCCCCAGTGCGTTCGCCCGATGTTCGTAGGTGACCCCGTCGACGGTGAGCGTCACGACCGTGTCCGGTGCGTCGGCGACATTCGTCGGGTACGGGTACTCTCGCTCGGTCAGCAGACCCTGCTCCGCGGCCAACGACATGACCGTTGCAAGATCGTCGGCACCCATGGAGCCGACGAGCACGTTGGGCAACAGCGGTCCCGGATAGATCTCGATCTGTGGACCGAGTTGGATCACCCGGCCATCCGCCGTGACGGTCACGATGGGCAGACTCGAGAACAGGACCTCGGGCGTGGTGAATCCACCCTCGAACCCGATGCTCAACACCACCGAATCGGCATCGGCGTCGATGACCGGAACCGACACATCGGGTTCGGGGGTCGAATCGGTGGAGGGCAGATCGACGGTCGTGTCCACCGGCTGGGTCGAGGGTGTGACCTCATCGTTGCCGCAGGAAACCAGCACGAACGGCACCAAGGCGATCAGGGGTGTGAAATGACGAGCTCTCATAACGATTCGACGTCTGCCGCTCCGAAGAAGTTCCCGCCGTCGAAGTGCCAGTACGGTCGGGCACGTGAAGCGTATCCACGGTGTCGTCCAGCACTATGCCTGGGGCGATACCACGTTCCTGCCACACCTGTTGGGCGTCGAGCCCGACGGCCGACCGTGGGCCGAGTTGTGGCTGGGAACGCACCCGAACGGACCCTCGACGCTCGAAGACGGCACGGCCCTCGACACGTTGACCGGCCAGCTTCCATTCCTGTTGAAGGTGCTCGCCGCGTCCGAACCGCTCTCGCTGCAAACTCACCCCAGCCGCCTTCAGGCGATCGACGGGCATGCTCGTGGCTCGTACCCCGATGCCAATCCGAAGCCGGAACTGCTGTGTGCACTCACACGATTCGAGGCGTTCTGCGGCATCCGGCCGGTTGATGCAACGCTGGCACTCCTGACGGAAATCGGTGCGACTGATCTCGCCCGGCTCCTTCGCAACGACGGCCCGCTCGGCGCACTGACGGCGCTGTATCGCGGAGCAATCGACCCCGTACCGGTGATCGCCGCCTGCGAAACGATCGACCGCCCTGAGACGGTATGGGTTCGCAGACTGGCTCTCCGGTACCCCGCCGACCCGAGTGTTGCCGCGACCTTGTTGTTGAACTACATCGCGCTCGAACCAGGAGACGCACTTCGCCTCGACGCCGGCAACCTGCACGCGTACCTCGGCGGCGCCGGCGTCGAGCTGATGATGGCGAGCGACAACGTGGTGCGCGGGGGCCTCACCGCCAAACACGTCGACGTCGACGACCTCCTCGAAATCGTCGATGCGACACCGCTGCACGATCCCAAGCTGCCGCGCTCGTCGACCTACCACCTTCCGGGTGCCGGAGTGTCGCTCGCGCGGTTCGAGCCCGGCGATGAACACCGGGCCAGCGACCACGAGTTGGCCGTCGACCTGTCCGGCGACGCGTGGTATCTCGCTCCGGGCGACACAGTCACCTTCATCGTTTCGACCTTCGTCGTGATTCCGTTCGTGCACGCTGGTTGAACAATCTCGGGTCGACCGTCACCCGTACGGTGTGTCGGTGGCGTCATAAGGTCGATGATGGTCGCGATGTCTGACCTCGAGGACACGTATCGGCGGCATGCCGATGAGTTGATCCGATACGCCACTGTGCTGGTCGGCCCGGAGGCCGCAAGCGACACCGTGACCGACGCCGTGATCCGGGCACTCAAGTCGCCGGCCTGGGGAGCGGTCGAGAACCAGCGGGCCTACCTGTTCCGCTCGGTGGCGAACCAGGCGGCGTCCGACCGACGATCCGAGACTCGCCGCCACCGTCGCGAACGAGTCGCGGCGATGTCTCCGGTGGCCCGACCGCCTCTCGACGAAGGAACGATCGACGCACGGCGCGCACTCGACCGATTGAGTATCCAACAGCGCGCGGTCGTGTATCTCACGTACTGGGACGACTGCTCCCCACGCCAGATCGCCGATGTCCTCGGCATCTCCGAGGGCAGCGTGCGCAAGCAACTCACGCGTGCTCGGGCACGCCTCCGAAAGATGCTGACCGATGACTGAAATCAACGAACGGGACTTCGACGACGTGATCCGTGACCTGTTGTCACGAGCCGCCGCCGACGCACCTCCTCCACCCGCGTTCCCGTCCGAATCGAAGGTCGCGCCGGATCGCTCCGGCACCGCCCGGCGCCGGTGGGCGGTGACCGTTGCCACCGGATTGGCCGCCGCTGCCACCGTCATGGCGGTCCTGGTGCTGAACCACGACCGGCCGGGATCGGTCGAGCCGGCAATCGTGCCGCCATCGAACATGGAACCCGTCGAGACGGTCGCTCCGCCCGAAACAACCGACGCCGTCGACACCGTGCCCGTGGTGCCCGACGCCGACGTCAGCACCACGTCAGCGATCGAGTTCGTGCCGCCGCCCGGAACAGACAGCGCCACGTCGATCGATGCGAACTCGCTGATCGGTCGGAAGGTTTCCTTCAGCGATGCTCCGATCGGCGTACGGGCGACATGGCTCGTCGACGACGAGGACGTCGGATGGGACAGCGGAAGCGGCTGGTGTCTCGCCGACTGCGCTCTTTCCGTGGAACTTGTCGCCCCCGCCGGCCAACAGCCAGCTCCGACTGGCCAGTTCGACCCCAGCGTGCTCCTTCTTCTCGGGTTCACGGAAAGCGACGTGCGAGGGCGGCCGATCTGGGCCGTGCTCGATGCCCTCGAGGTGAACTGGGTCGTCATCGAGACCGAATTCTGCACGATCACCACTCGGGACGGCGTCGATGTCGCCGCCATGCAGTGGGACCCGCTGGTCGACTACCCGGACGCTGACGCGTCGACCGTCGCGCACGCGTGGGGCGTCGACCCGTCGGGCACGCACTTCGTCGAGACCGAGATCACCGAGATGAGCTGCATCGCACCCGACTGAGGCCCTGGTCGACGACCGCAGGTGAGGCCCAAGTGCCCTAGCCGACCTCGCGTCGCCATCGGTACCGTGCCCCGGATGAAACGTCGTCTGTCGAGCATCGGAGCCTGCGTCATCACCGCGTTGGTCACGTTGGGCTGTAGCAGCGACTCGGCGACCGTCACAGACGCGTCGGTGAGCGAACCGATCGCAGTCGCCGCATCGACCATCGACGACATCAACGCCGCACTCCTCGCCGAAGATTGGGAATCGCTCTACGCCGAGCTCAGCCCGGCCTCCGTGGAAGCCGGAATGACCCAAGCCGTGCTCGAGAACACGATCGCGACCGGCATCGACCTCGACCGGTTCCGCAAGGCCGTCGGCAGTCCCGCGGAAACAGAACCAGCGGTGGAGATCTCGCGGATCGAGTCGAACCCGGAGGCCCTGAACCCGCCCTACGAAGGACGCGAGATCTGGTCGATACAGATGCGCTACCAAGGCGCAGACCCGGGCAGCGAATACTTCGTGATGTATGTGCTCGACCACTTCGAGGACGACTGGTCACTCGTGCTCGCGTTGGGATCTGATGAGGAGTTCGCGATCAGTCCGTTCTGATCGCCGTCTGCGGGGCCTCGTCAGCAGTCAGACACCGAGCTTGGCGGCCATGGCCTCGGTACCCGCAACGAGCGCATCGGACTGCGCTTCGGTGAGCGATGCGAACGACTGCATCATCAGCTCGTCGGTCATGTCCTCGGCACGCTGCCAGGCCACACGATCGGCGTCGGTGACCGTCGGGACCGCATCGCCGTAGCCGAACGCAGCAACGTCGTCGGGACGCTTGATCGCGTGGGCGACCGAGCTGTGCAGACCAACGGCTGCGATCGCCAACAGGTGGATGCTGCCTCGCATTTCGCGAAGCACCATCGCCTGATGCATCGCAGCAGCGGACGCGTCTGCCGGCACCGGCTCGGCGCGCACGGCTGCGAACAACGACTGCGAGATCGCCTCCGGAGCGTTGACGAGAGCGGTCGCTGCGTCGACATACCCATCGAGGCCTTCGACGTCGGCGAACAGACGTCGACCGAACCCGTGCGCCTGACCGATGTACTCGCGAGCGCAGTCGCGAGGCGCGATCGTCTTGATGCCCGAATCCCAGAGCTTGGCGATCATGGCCGGGTGGAAGTACCCGAAGGCGCTGTGCACCACGGCGGCTTCGACGTTGCCGAGCACCCCGCCGCGCCCGACGATGTAGAACCGGAATCCATCGATACCGAGCGATTTCCCGTGCGCCAGGGTCTCGGGCGCGAAGTAGAACGCTGCTCCGATCTTGCCGGTCGGGGCGCACACGGCTTGCATGACATCACGAGGGTTCATGCCTGCGATCATCACATCGCGGCCGCCGCGCTGACGAATCGTCAGCCGGAGATCCTCTTGCGGATCTCGACGATCTTCTCCCCTGCGTGGTTGGCGTCGTCGCCCTGTTCGGCCAGCAGCGCCGAACGATCCTTCGCCGCCTCACGTTCGGCCACGGTCGTGTCGGCCTTCTCGATGGCGGCGTCGACGCCGTGTTCGTTGATGAACTCGGCCCATTCCACGAGCGCATCGACCATATCGTCTTCGGGTACCACGGCGATGTTGCGGCCCTTCACGTAGAGGTGGCCACGTTTGTTGCCGGCGGCGATACCGATGTCGGCCTCGCGTGCCTCACCGGGTCCGTTCACCACGCAGCCCATCACGGCCACCTGTAGTGGCAACTTCCGATCGCCGAACGCCTGCATCGCCCGATTGGCCACGTCGATCACGTCGACCTCGGCCCGACCGCACGAAGGGCAGGCGATGAGATCGACGTTCTTTCTCTCACGCAACCCGAGTGCCTCGAGCAACTGCCGACCGGCGCGGGCCTCCTCGACGGGGTCGGCGGTGAGCGAGTAGCGGATCGTGTCGCCGATGCCCTCCAGCAGCAGCGTTGCGATGCCGGCCGTGGCCTTGACCAGCCCGGCGGGCGGCGGACCAGCCTCGGTCACACCGAGGTGCAACGGGTAATCGGTGACCTCGGACAGCTGCCGGTACGCCTCGACCATCAGTGGAACGCTGGACGCTTTCACGGAGATCTTGATGAGGTCGAAGTCGACCTCGTGGAAGTAGTCGATCTCGCGCAACGCAGACTCGACCATCGCCTCGGGCGTCGGACCGCCGTACTTGTCGTAGAGCTCCGGATCGAGCGACCCTGCATTCACACCGATGCGAATCGGCAGGTTGCGTTCTCGCGCCTCGGTGGCCACCGCCTTGATGTGGTCGGGTTTGCGAATGTTGCCGGGGTTCAATCGCAAGCCCTGCACCCCGGCCTCCATGGCGGCGAGCGCCATCTTGTACTGATGGTGGATGTCGGCGATCACCGGAATCGGCGAGCGCGGCACGATCTGGGCGAGCCCCTCGGCGGCGGCTGCCTCGTTGCACGTACACCTCACGATGTCGCAGCCCGCGGCGGCAAGCGCATAGATCTGCTGCAGCGTGCCTTCGACGTCGGCCGTCTTCGTGATCGTCATCGACTGAACGGTGACGGGGGCGCCACCTCCCACCGGTACATCGCCGACGGTGATCTGACGCGTCTGTTTGCGCTCGGTTGTCCAGTCGGTGACGTCCATGTTGCCGATCGTACCGACCGACCAAGGGCTTATCGACGCGCCGGAGGGCTGGCAACGCTCGGGAGCGTCAGCCGATGGGGTCGGTGACGTCGAGATACAGCCCCGACGCGAACAGGAACAGCAGCAACGTCATCACAGCCATGGCGAACGGCATCATCTTGGCGACATCGGCGTAATAACGCTGGCCGTTTCGTTCACGGACCCGCTCGTACGTGGCGATCGCGGCATGTCCGCCGTCGAGGGGCAGCAACGGCAACATGTTGAACACGCCGACGAAGACGTTGAGGATCGCCAGCAGGTAGACGATTCCCATGATGCCCTGCGAGTCGCCGACATCGTCGCTCAGGCCCGTCACGCCGATCAACGTGGTCGGTCGGGTGGCGAGATCGTCGTTCGTTCCGGCGACGTGTGTGAACACGGTCACCGGATTCAGCACCTTGAGCGCACCCTTCGTCATCTCCCACGACTGCGGGAAGATGTCGGTGGTGGCGTTGCCGGCAGCGGCGAGCAGTGAGTGATCCTGCAACTCGCTGCGGCTCACGCTGCTGACACCGACGAACGCAGCGCCGGTGCCGGCCCCGATTTCGGCCGGAGCCGTGCCCAATTCCACGTCGATCGTGATCGGCGAACCATCACGGATGACCTCGAACGCCACGACATCGCCCGGGCCGTTCTTCCGCACCGCTGTGCCGAAGTTGGTGCCGTCGATGAACTCGCCCCCCACGTCGGTGATGACGTCACCGGTCTGGAAGCCCGCCAACTGGGCCGGTCCGCCGGCGGTGAGTTCCGCGACCTCGACGCCGTCGAGATAGACCGTTTCGCCGTCGATCGCGTAGACCGAGAAGAGCAGCACGATCGCAATGAGCATGTGCATGATCGACCCAGCGCTGATGACGAGCATCCGACGCGGATAGCTCTTCGAGCGGTACGTCCGGTCTTCGTCACCCTGCTCGACGTCGTCCATCGAGTTCATGCCGATGATGCGTACGAACGCACCAGCGGGGATGGCCCGAATGCCGTATTCGGTCTCGCCGCGGCGAAAGCTCCACAAACGTTGACCGAATCCGATGAAGAACTGCGTGGCCTTCATGCCGGTCCAGCGAGCTGTGGCGAAGTGACCGAGCTCGTGCATCGTGATCGAGAGAAGCACGCCGACGGCGAACACGAACCACCAGATGCTGAAGAACGCCAGGGAGCCGATCAGTGCCGCGACGCCGAGAACACCCAACGCTCCGCGCCATCCACCGACCAGCTCGTCATCGGCGCGCTCGACGACCGACCCGCCTGCCATGACCTCGGATTTGAGTTTCTCGACGGTGCTCATGAATCACTCACGCTGTCTTCGTGTGGGGGATACGGCTGATGATCTGTTCGGCGACGACACGCGCTTGCCGATCGGCCTCGATGACATCCTCGACGGTACCCGGGATTACACCGTCGTAAGCGTCAAGAGTTGCAACACAGACATCGACGATCTGATTCCAGCGAAGGCGACCTGTCAAGAAAGCGTCAACTGCGGTCTCGTTGGCGGCGCTCAGCCAGGCGGGTGCCGCCCCGGCGGCACGCCCAGCCTGATACGCCAGGGTGAGACAGGGGAACGCAACCGTGTCGGGAGGTTCGAAGTCGAGCCTCGACAGCCGGGTCCAGTCGATGCGCCCGAACGGCGACGTGATGCGGGCCGGATACCCCAATGCATATCCGATCGGAAGTCGCATGTCGGGCATCGAGAGCTGGGCGATCGTGGAACCGTCGGTGAACTCGACCATCGAGTGCACCACCGATTGCGGATGCACGACCACGTCGATCTGATCGAACGAGGTGCCGAACAACTCGTGAGCCTCGATGACCTCGAGACCCTTGTTCATCAGCGTGCTCGAATCGATGGTGATCTTGGGGCCCATCGACCAGGTCGGGTGAGCGAGCGCATCGTCGATGGTCACCGCGGCGAGGTCGTCGGCACGGCGTCCGCGAAACGGCCCGCCACTGGCGGTGAGCACGAGGCGAGCGACTTCACGCGCTGCGTCCTCGCTGGAGCGGAGACATTGATGCAACGCGCAGTGTTCACTGTCGACCGGAACGATCTCGGCTCCCGGCGTGTCGCGGAGCGGCTGTACCACGGGCCCGGCTGCGATCAGGCTTTCCTTGTTGGCCAGCCCGAGCCGCCTGCCTGCCCGCAACGTTGCGACCGTGACGTCGAGCCCGGCAAAACCGACGACACCGTTGATCACCACATCGGCCGGCTCGACCAGGTCGGTGAAATCGGCGACCACGTCACAGAACGGCAGCGCCGCTGCGACCGCGCGACGAGCTTGTTCGTCGGCGACTGCGACCACTTGAGGCCTGAACTCGTTCGCCTGTTCGATCAGCAGGTCGGCCGATCGGCCCGCACCGAGCGCAACCACCTCGTAGGCACCCGCTTCGGCGCGGATGACATCGAGCGTCTGCGTGCCGATGGAGCCCGACGACCCGGCAAGCGCGACACGAACAGCTGACATGACCCTGACGCTATCGACCAGGTGTCTGCGCGACTTGAGCCGCCCGACCCACGGCCAAGCCTCGAAACCTACGTTCCGGAGCCGACCCGGACCGGGGTGACCCGGTCGGCCGCAGCCTTGGCGTGATAGCTCGACCGGGTGAGCGGGCTGGCCTCGACGTGACCGATCCCGAGTTCCTCACCAATCGCCTTCCAACGCGTGAACTCGACGGGCTCGACCCAGCGTGCCACAGGGAGGTGGTTCGAAGTCGGGCGCAGGTACTGCCCGATCGTGACGATGTCGGTGCCGATCGAGGCCAGGTCGGCCAGACAGCCGAGCACTTCGTCGTCGCGCTCACCCATTCCGACGATGAGGCTCGACTTGGTGACCAGTCCCGACTTCTTCGCGTTCGAGAGCACCGAAAGGCTTCGTGCGTATCCAGCCGATGGACGTACTGCACGCTGGAGACGAGCGACCGTTTCGATGTTGTGGTTCAGCACGTCGGGACGAACGGCGAACAACAGCTCGAGCGCGTCACGATCACCCTTGGCATCGGAGATCAACGTCTCGACGCGGGCACCTGGTCGGCGCAGTCGGATGGCCTCGACGCACGCGGCGACGTGTGCCATTCCGCCGTCGGGCAGATCGTCGCGGGCAACCATGGTCAGCACGGCATGATCGAGACCCATGCGTTCCACCGCCTCGGCCACACGCATCGGCTCGTCCGCCTCTGGCAATTCGGGCTTGCGCGTGTCTACGAGGCAGAAGCCGCAAGCGCGCGTGCATCGCTCGCCGAGCACCATGAACGTGGCGGTTCCGTCGGACCAGCAATCGGAGAGGTTCGGGCATCCAGCGTCCTCGCAGACCGTCACCAGGTCGAGATCGCGGATGGTGTGCTTCAGCTGCAAAACCTCCGGACCGTGCACGACTTTCGGCCGAAGCCACTCGGGCTTGCGAGTTTCGATCGACAGACCGTCGGTGACGCCGGCAGCGGCGAGGCGACCAGTGAGCCGGACCTTCTCCCCCGGTCCCTCACCGCGGGAAAAGGCGGTGAGATCGTCGGGACGATGTCGCCATGCGACGTCCTGACGTTCGATCGCTCCCCCACTCCACCGTCGTCCGGCGAGTCGAGCCACGATGTCGGCGATCTCGTGCATCGTGGTGTCGACGCCTTCCTCGCGTAATGAGGTGACGGGTAGCTCACCGATGCCGCACGGAACGATGTGGGTGCGCATGAAGCTCATGTCGGTGGCGATGTTCAACGCGAACCCGTGCATCGTGCGACCGCGCGCCAGACGGACGCCGATCGCCGCGATCTTGCGCGGCCGCTCGCCCTCGGCGTCGATCCAGACACCCGGGTACTGGGGCAGCCGTCCGGCGGTGGTGAGTCCGACCTCGACGAGCGCGTCGATGAGCAGTTGCTCGACGCTTCTCACGTGGTCGAGCGAACCCTTGGCGTTCGGGAGCGACACGATGGGATAACCCACGAGCTGTCCAGGGCCGTGATAGGTGATGTCGCCACCGCGGTTGACCTTCACGAAGTCGGCGCCGACCACCCCCGGATCGCACAAGAGGTTCTTCGCGAGGTCGGCTCGCGGACCGTAGGTGAACACGTGGGGATGTTCGAGCAGCAGGAGGTGCTGACCGCGTCCGTGCTCGAAGAGCGCCGTCTGCAACGCGAACGCTTCGCGGTACGCAACCCGTCCCAGCCACCTGACTCGGAGGGGTGCTGCCATGTCAGAGCTCAGCGCTCCAGTCGCGGGTCTCGAGAATCTCCTTGACGCGCTTCAGGAAGCCGGCGGCGTACGCGCCGTCGAAGGCGCGGTGGTCCCAGCTCATCGCGAGATTGCCGACCGGGTGTACCACGATGGCGTCGGTACCGTCGGGCAACGACGCCACGACCGGCTTGCGCACGATCGCATCGGTGGAGATGATCGCAACCTGGGGCTGATTGATGATCGGCATGGTGAGCACCGAGCCGGCCGAGCCGTTGTTCGAGATGGTGAACGTGCCGCCCTGGATCTCGTCGGGTGCGAGCTTGCGATTGCGGGCGCGGTCGGCGAGATCGGAGATCTCGTGTGCAAGCGCTCGCAGCCGCTTGGTCTCGGCTGCTCGCACCACTGGTGCCAGGAGCCCTTCGTAGTCGAGGTCGACGGCGATGCCGATGTCGATGAAACCGTGCACGACGAGATCGTCGCCGCTCACGCTCGCGTTCATGCGAGGGAACTCCGTCAGCCCGTCGATGATCGCCCGGGTGATGAAGGGGAGGTACGTCAGGCTGAATCCTTCGGCGGCCTTGAACGCAGCCTTCACCTTGGAACGTGCCGCGTCGACGTTGGCGTAGTCGACCTCGACCACGCTGAACGCGTGTGGCGAGATCGCCTTGCTGGCCACCATGTGGTCGCCGGTGAGCTTGCGGATCTTCGACAACTTCACCGCACTGTCGCGTTCGCCGGCGGGCAGAACCGGTGTGGGTGGAGCCGCCATCGGGGCCTGGGCTGCGGCGGGCGCCGGGCCGGCAAGTGCCGCCGCTGGTGCGGGAGCCGATGCCTGCGGCTTCGACCCCGTGGCATCGATGTGGGCGAGAACGTCTTCACGGGTGATTCGACCGCCCGGACCGGTGCCGGTGAGCGCACCGGGGTCGATGCCGTGTTCGTTCACCAG
>JBBKWQ010000182.1:0-4773 GCA_037969115.1 Ilumatobacteraceae bacterium | reverse complement strand
TCGAGCGCGTCGTCGGCAAGTTCGGCAGCGCGACGCTCACGGCTCATCCAGACTCGTCTCGCTGCCCTCCATGCTCGTGCGGCGGTGTGCCTGGCCACTGACGATCGAGCCGGCGCTCGACGCAGCCTCCGGCGAGCGCTCGATCTGCTCGGGAGCGCAGTGGTTCCGGGGGTCGGCCTGTCTGGCGGCGATGTTGGTGTGAACGCCCACGACATTGCCCGGCTCGCCGCACGCGTTGCGGCATCGGAACGGCGTCCCGTCAGTGCGCTCACCTGGATGGAACGGGCGCGTCGAGCGGTGCCGGCGGCGCATCCGGTGCTGCCACCCGAGTCAGACGAAGTGGCCGAGCTGCTCGCGCGAATGCGGGTCGCCTCCGCCGATCTCCGGCGCGCCGAGGTCGAGGATCGTCCCACCGCTGAACCCCGGCACCAGCTCCGTGAGCTCGAGAACCAGGTTCGGCGAAGCGCGCTGACGATGGCTTCGAACGACAGCGGCGGTCCCTCGGGGTTCCGTCGCCGCTCCACCGGCGAGGCGTACGGCGACCCGACCGATGTACGTGACCTTCCGAACATCCTCGATCGGCGCGAGATGGTCTCGATCGGCGTCGCCGGGAATCGCCTGATGGCGGTCGTCGTCGGTCGCGACGGCTTTCGGATCTGCGAACTCGGGACCATGCATGACGTGACTGCGCACGCATCACGTGCCCGGGCGGCACTCAATGGTCTCGCGCGCACCGATCTCTCGCAGGCCGTCGCCGAAACCCATCGCACCTCCTTACGAGCTGCGGCAGCCGGGCTGGACGTCGACCTCGTCGCGCCGCTCGGGCTTCGATCCGACGAGGTCGTCCTGGTCGTGCCGCCGATTCTGCACTCGATCCCCTGGGCGGCGCTGCCGACGCTCCGGTCCCGTGCGTTCAATCTGGCGCCCTCGGCTTCGTGGTGGATGGGCGCAGGGCGCTCCGCGCCCGTGGCGATCGACCGAGTTCTGGTGGTCGCCGGGCCGAGACTGGGCGAAGCCGTGGCGGAGGCGACCCAGGTTGCGCAATGCCACGACGCTGCCGTGCTGTTACGCGGAGCGTCGGCATCGGTCGATCGTGTGTGTCATGCCATCGGCGACGCCGACCTCGTACACGTCGTCGCACACGGGCGATTTCGACACGACAATCCACTGTGGTCGACGATCGAACTCACCGACGGCATGCTCACCGTGTACGAGCTCGAGCGAATCGGGTCGGTGCCGTCGACGATCGTCCTCGCCACGTGTGACTCCGGGCTCGACGCGGCGTCGGGACCGCAGGACGGCGCGGCCAGCCTGCACGGCCTGGCGGCGACGCTGGTCTCGATGGGAGCCCGGACGGTCGTCGCATCCGTTGGTGCGCTTCCCGACACCGCCGAGACCCGGCGGGTGATGGTGGCGTTGCACCGCGGGATGGTCGCCGGAGCGACGGCCGCGCAGGCACTTGCCGCGGTGCGCACCAGCGAGGCCGAGGACTGCAATGCCGGCGACGTGGGCGTGACGTCGGCCGGCCTGGTCACACTGGGAGTCGGGTGACCGATGACCGCAAACGTCGAGCGTGCCGCCGGACGGTCCGACGTGGAGTTGATCGATCAGATTCGCGCGAACGGTCCGGAGCGGGCATCCGCCTGGAACGAGTTGCTCGAGCGGTACACGCCCAAGATGTTCGGCGTGGCTCGTTCCTTTGCCGTCGACAAAGCGACGGCCGAGGATCTCGTCCAAACGGCCTGGCTGCGGTTCCTCGAGCGATCGGATCAGTTGCGCGACGCGTCATCGGTGGGACCGTGGCTGTGCATGATCGTGCGCAACGAGGCACGGCGGTTGGTGACGCGACAGCGGACGATTCCCGTCGCCGATGGATGGGAGCGCAGACCTGCCGACCTCGGCTCGCCGGTGGCCGGCCTCGTCGCGGACGAGCAGGCGTCGGCGATCCGTAGTGCCTTCACCCGACTCGGCGAAGATTGCCGGCACCTCCTGCGGTTGATGCTGGTCGATCCACCGCTGTCGTACGACGAGATCGCGATCACCCTCGATCGGCCGCGTGGCTCATTGGGACCCACCAGACGGCGGTGCCTCGATCGGCTGCGTCAGTTGCTCCCGCCAGGAATGGAGATCGAACCATGACCGTCCGCGACGTCGATGCCTTCACGATTTGCATGACCGAAATCGACACGTCTCTCATCCGTGTCTGTTCGTTTCACGTTTCCCCATTTCATGTATCTCCGCTCGGCCGGCTGGTTCTGGTTGGTTGTCCCGGATCACCAGTTGAAGGAGGGACAGGAGGGCTGTGAACAGTGCAGACGACGACATGTCGCCATTGGACCGAGCAACGATGCGGGCGCTGGCGGACGCAATCGGCGAACCCGGCGATTCCCGAGACCTCGTCGAACGGTCTCAAGGGCTCCTCTCCTGGATCGACGTCGACGCAGAGTTGGCGGCCCTGCTCGACCGATCGGCCGACGAGCTGGCAGGTACCCGCGGCACTCGATCGGCAGCAGTCCTCGAGTTCACGATCGCCGATCGCAGTTGTGTCATCGAGGTCACGACGTCGGACGACACGCTGCGAGGCCAAGTGCTCGGCGCACGAGCGGACGAGATCATCGTCCGCTCGACCGATGGCACCACGTCGTCGACACCGGTCGATGACCACGGATTCTTCTCGTTCTCCAATCCACCACACGGCACGATCCGCCTGGAGTGTGCGCTCGTCGACGATCGACGCGTCCACTCGGACTGGTTCGTGTTCTGACCGTTCCCAACACCTTTCGTCGGAGATGTCATCATGAACTCAAACACAGCACCATCACTCCCGTCCGGCACCCGAACGAGTGTCCGAACCCATTCCGGCCGTTCCAGGCGCTTGGGTCGACGGTCGGGCCTCGCAACGCTCACGATCGCAGCACTTGCCGCGAGCGGCAGCGTCGGCGCCGGCACCAGCACCGAGGTCGACGTCATGGATTGGCTCGCGGACGTGAGCCCGGCAATCACCGTCGATCAGTCGAACGAGTGCATGGTGGGCGCCACCGATCCGGTCGCATATCGCAACGACCGAATCGTGCTCCGATCGTCGGCTTCGAACGCGAACATCACCGTCCTCGTCAACGCCCGCCTCAACGCGATGTACGCCACGGTTGGCACGCCCTACGTCGACGCCGTCGAGCGGATCACGTTCCCCAAGACCCCGCCCGCGAACACATCGGTCGTACCGGTGCTGTCGGTGTCGTTGAAGGCCCGTCCCGGCGGCGCTGCGCATCAGATCGTCAGGATGGCGCGCCTGATTCGTGAGCAGGACGGCATTCCCACCGCGCCCGACTACGTCATGACGCCATCGGGCCCGTACAACTTCTTCTGGCCCAATGGGTATCCGCAGAAGATCGCGGCATTGACGCCGCCCCGAACGAACCTCACGACTGCCGGCCAACCCGTTGGAAGCGGCGTCAAGGTCGAGGTTCTCGACACGGGTCTGGCGCCGCTGGCAGCCGGTGAGCTCCCGACCACCTACGCGCTTTCGACCGCTGATCAGGAGATGATCGATATCGTCGCCAACGGTTCGCGGATGATCGATTATCCGCACGGCGGTCACGGCAAGGCGATTGCAGGGATCATCTTCACGATCGCGCCTGGTGCGTCGATCGAGCAGGTCCGAATCTCCGACCGCAACGGACTCGCTACCGATGTCTCGGCCGCGAGGGGGACCGCCAACTCGCTGCGCACCCAGGCGCGCCAGAATTATCCGGATCTCCTCGTGAATGCATTCGGGTCGGCGGTGTGCGACCTCGAACTCGGCGTAGCCGGCCCGGCGCTCGAACCGATCGGCCTCGAGGCCGTGGTCGAGGTCGTCGACAAGTTCGATCCGCACCAGCCTGACGGCATGCTGATCGTCGCCTCGGCGGGGAACATGGCGACCTCGCGTCCGCACTATCCGGCGGCGTTCGACACGGTGCTCGGTGTCGGTGCCCTCGACGGCAACGTCGACAACGACCAGAGCCCGTGGACCGCGCCGGCTCGTACAGCGCCGGTTTCGGGCTTCTCGAACCGCGGCCCCTGGATCGACGCCTGGGCACCTGGTGAGGACCTCCCGACCAACCACGTGAGCGGCGTTCGTTTCGAATACGGCGGTGTCATCATGAATGGCAAGGCGTCGGTCGACGGCACATCGTTCTCGGGTCCGCTCGTGGCCGCACTGATCGCGGAACAGATCTCGATGTCGGGCAACGACGCCAGGTCGTCGTGGAGCGACATTGCAGCACACGGCGCCCCGCCGCTTCCGCAATGTGGCACGTCAGAGGTCGAATCCGGCGTGGCGGTCGCACTCTCATCGCTCACGGGTCGTGCCGACGGGCAGCCGACCGGCCCGCCCATCACCTGCTGACGAAGGCACTTCGCTGGGGCGCGCTGACGACGGCGCCCGTCGCGAATGGCTGTCGCTGAGGACGGCTCCGCTCAACTCCGAGCGGGGCCGTCGCTCGCGTCTGGACCGATGTATCCAGCCACCTGGAACCGGGTCGTGACGTACATGAGCTACATCCCACACGTCATCGCCGCTCGTCTCATGATGGACATGTCGAGGGGTTCCACGGGCGGGCAGCGTCCCGCGCAGAAGGCGCGCCGATCGGCGCATCGAACGAAGGTGAGCCGTGGATGGCGCAGCCGTCTGCGGTTGCGCCGATCCGCGCCGCCGGACCGGAATCGGATCGCGATCGCGAAGGCCCGACGCGTGCGGGGCGAGGTCACGTAACCGATCTCGGGTCGCGACCC